>MKRV01000032.1 GCA_001897995.1 Alphaproteobacteria bacterium 65-37
GGCCTCGCGCAGGACATCGGTAAAGCAGGTGCCGGCCTGCGCGAACAGCCGTTGCAAGTGGCGCGGCGTGACCTGCTGCTGCGCGGCGATCCAGCGGATGCCGAGATTGGTATTGCCGAGATGTTCGGCAATCGCCGCGCGCACCGACATCATGCGGACGGCGGCGACCGAATCGCCTTCCGCCTGTTCCTGGAAATCGCTCGATGCGCCGATCGCCAGGGCCAGTAGTTCCTGGGCATGACGGGCGGCCGTCTGCTGCGCGAGGGTGCCTGCCAGCGGCTCCTCTTCCAGCAAGGCCAGATAGGAGTAAAGCAGTGACAGCATCGGCGTGCCCTTGCGGAGATGCAGGGCGGGCGCTGAACCAAGGCGCGGCAGGATATGGGCGATTGTCTTGCGAGGGATGCGAAGACCGCGCAGACGCCCCGATCCGCGCACCATGAGCCGCATTTCGCGGGCAAAGGATATCAGCAGCGCGTCGCCGGGATGGACGGTTATCTCCCCTTTGCCGGGCACCTCGACCACCATTTCCATTTCCGCCATGCCGAGCAGCAGATCGTCCTGCCCATCCTTGAGAAGCAGGCTGGTGCGGCTGGATATGAGGGACGTGACAAGGGCGCTACCGAAGCTTGCCCCTTCGACCATGCGCAGCCGCGCATGATACTGCAGCGGGCTCGCCGGATTGAGCGCCGCCACATCGACCCGCATCAGGTCTTCCAGATACTCGCGCACGGCCGCCACCCGCCCGGCGAAGGGCAGGTTGTCGGTCGAAAAATCTAGCGTGAGGGCCGGTTGTTCTGAGTCTGCTACCACGCCGCCCCCGTCGCGCATTGTCTCCCTCGTGAAAATGCAGAAATTTGCCAAGCCTGTGTATCGTTTTCTTGCGCGATGTCGCCTGCGGCCAAGCCAGGAGTCGTTATTTGCCAATACAGACTGGGGCCGGCCTGTAATTCCACCCTGAGCGATCATGGCCGGCGCCCGCTGGTCGCTTCGTTGCCTCGGGGCAACCGGGGATGGAGTTGGGAATGGCCTTCAGGTTCGGGATAGGGTTCCTCATCGTCGCCGCGCTGATCGCCGTGCTGATCGTTGCGGCGGGCATCCAGCACGGCGCGCCGAGCGGCGATGCGGTAGGCAGCAAGATCTATGCAATGCTCATATTTGTCCCGGCATTGTGGCTGTTCCTGACCTGCGGCTATGCCTGCGCTGTTGCCGACGGGGCATTGGACTGGACGGGCCGGGGCGGCGGCGCACGCCACAGCCTCGCTTTCATGGCGGCCACCGTGATCGTTGTCGCCATCGGCATCTGCGCCGCTTTCCACACCGAACCCCCTGAAGTGACGCCGGTCCTGCTGCGGCCGCTGACGGGATGGTGCCTGTTCGCCCTTCCGACCCTGGCCGTTGGCGGCGGCATCCTCGGCCTCGACGGGCCGTGGCGGACCACGCTGCCGTTGCTCGTCCGCACCTGTCCGCCGATCGCCGCCGCCGGCATGGCGCTCCTCATCCTGATCGGACTTCTGATCGGAGATTAGCTCGGCGACTGGAACACGGCGGTGAATGCGTTCGTGCCGGCGGCATCGCAGGTTCCCTCGCACCATTTAGAACCTTTCACCGACAGATGTCGTTTGCCGTCCATGGGGCGGTCGCCCGGCGTCAAGACGCGCGCTCTTCCTCTCGTCATAGGCTCATCCCTGAACGAGTACGTCTGCCGGCTCGCACGTCGGTGTCGGTTTTTTCCTGAGGGCGGTCGATGGGCGATAGCAATGACAAGCAGAAGCAGGCAATGCGTAAATCGATCCGCTCTTCGGCGGGAATATGGTTGTGCTCTACCTCTCTGTTCGCCCTTGCCGGCGCGATGACGCCGGGTGCCGTCCACGCGCAAGCATGGACCGGCGCGACCAGTCAGGACTGGCTCACCGCCAACAACTGGAACCCGAATTTCTTGCCGGTGAATCTGGCCGACATTGCGATCAGCACGGCCAAGTACCCCATCATTGACGGCGTTGCCGCCAGTGTGGGCACGGTGAAGGTCGGGGCGTTCCCTCTGGTCTTGGGCGCCAAGGCGAAGCTCGACATTGTCAACGGCGGCAAGCTTTCAAGCAGTACCGGCGTCATAGCCGACCTCGACAGTCAGGTCGGCGTCGTCTCCGTGTCGGGGCCGGGGTCGCTGTGGAACAACTCTGCCGCCATGGCCATCGGCAAGGGCGGCGCGGGCGATCTGCTGGTTTCCGGAGGCGGACAGGTCAAGAGCAACAGCATCACGGTGGCGGAACTGGTGGGGACCGGCAGCACCCTCTCCGTGGACGGTGCCGGCTCAAAGGTGACGAGCGCGAACCAGTTGATGCTCGGCGGGCAAAGCGCGGCCTATATGTATGTCAAGAATGGCGGCACGGTCGGCAATGGCTATGCCGAAATTGCGCAAGGCGTGGGAACGCACAGCTATGCCTGGATCACCGGCAAGGATTCACGCTGGGATAGTTCCGGGGGGCTGATCGTCGGCAATGCGGGCACCGCGACGCTGGAGGTTTCCAATGCCGGGCAGATTTCCAGCCTCTATTCGGCGCTTGCTGCGGACACGAGCAGCTACGCGATCACCACGGTCAGCGGTGCCGGCTCGCGCTGGGACAATACGCAGTTTCTGAAAGTCGGCGTGCGCGGCACGGCGTATCTGAACATCGAACAGGGCGCGGTCGTGACCAACACGGACGGCACTCTCGGCTTGCAGGGCAGCTCCCTTGGCAAGGTCGAAATCCATGATGCCAGCTCGCGCTGGGACAATACGGGCTCGCTTACGGTTGGCCTCGCGGCGTGGGGCCTTCTCTACATTCATGATGCCGCCGTCGTCACCAGTCTGGACGGGACCATCGCCTCCGATCTCAGCGGCAAAGGCCGTGTTGATGTGACCAAGGGCGGTTCCTGGACCATGACGGACGGCCTGACCGTCGCTCAAAGTGGCAGTGGCAGGCTCTTCGTCAACAGCGGCGGCCAGGTCAGCAACAAGACCGCCGTCATCGCGCTCAAGGCGGCGGCCAAGGGCGAGGTGACGGTTCAGGATGCCGGCTCGCTCTGGACCAGTTCCGCCGCCCTGACGGTCGCTGCCGCAGGTGACGGGAGCTTGCAGGTTCTCGATGGCGGGCAGGTCAGGAGCCTCAAGGGAGCGGTCGCCTATGATGCCAGCAGCCTGGGCCATGTCGTTGTCAGCGGCGCCGGTTCACGCTGGGACAACACGCAGACGCTGACGGTCGGCGTTTACGGCATGGGCGAGATGGCGGTCCAGCAGGGCGCCGCCGTCACCAGTATGGTCGGCCGTATCGGCGACGAGGCAGGTTCCAATAGCCTGGTCAGCGTCGAAGGCGCCGGCTCGACATGGAAAAATACCAGCGCGCTTTTCGTCGGGGTCCTGGGGCAAGGCACTCTCCGAATTGCCGAAGGCGGCCTGGTGGAGAGCGCCGGCGCTACCATCGGCTTCGGGGCCGGTGGTAAAGGCCGGGTGGAGATCATGGCGGATATCAATGCCGGCACGCCGGCAAAATGGATCAACAGCGGCGATCTGGTGGTCGGCAACCTTGGCGAAGGCATACTGGCCCTGCGCACCAATTCGCAGTTGACGGTGACCGGGGGCGACATCGTGATTGCCCAGCAGGCGGGCGGCACCGGCAAGCTGATCATCGGCACGGAGCTTGGTGAAAGTCAGGCGGGTCAGTTGACCGCGCCGCGCATAAGATTTGGGAGCGGCGACGGCGCGCTCGTCTTCAACCACGAGAGCACGGATTACGTGTTTGCCACGACGATCCAAGGCAAGGGCGTCATCGCGCATCAGAAAGGCTCGACGATCTATACCGGCAATGGCGGCGCCTTCACCGGGACGACCACGGTTTCCGGCGGAATGCTGCGCGTCAACGGCACGTTGGGGGGAACCGTCGACGTGCAGTCGGGCGGAACGCTTGGCGGCATCGGGTTTCTGGGCGGCGCCGTAACGGTCGCCACCTCCGGGACGCTTCTCGGCAGCAGCGGCCAGACCCTGACGATGGGCAGCCTTGCGCTCAACGCCGGCTCGAACGTCAATGTCGCGCTCGGCGCGCCCGGCAATATCACCGGCCTGTTCAAGGTCGGCGGCAATCTCACGCTCGCCGGTACGCTCAACGTCGCCGATGCCGGCGGCTTCGGCCAGGGTGTGTATCGGATCTTCGACTATTCGGGATTGCTCACCGACAACGGCATGACTGTCGGCACCATCCCGGCCGGCACCGGCACCATTCAGACGGCCATGGCCAACCAGGTCAATCTCGTCGTCGACGCTGGCGGCCCGGTTCCGGCGGTGCAGTTCTGGAACGGTACGACGATGGTGGCCGATGGCACGATCCACGGCGGCAACGGCATCTGGAGCGCAAGCCCGGCGACCAACTGGACCGACGTGAATGGGATGGTGGCATCGCCCTGGGCCGGCACCTTCGCCGTCTTCCAGAACAATCCGGGCAATGTCACGGTCGATGCCTCGGCCGGCGTGGTCTCGACCACCGGCATGCAGTTCATCGGCACGGGCTGGGCGGTCGCAGGCGCTCCGATTACGCTGAGCGGCTCGGGCGGCAACACCGCCCTCCGCGTCGGCGACGGCACCCTGGGCGGCGCGGCCTATAGCGCCACCATCGGTGCCGAACTCACCGGCAACAGCCGTCTCGTCAAGGACGACCTCGGCACGCTGATCCTGATCGGCACGAACAGCTACACCGGCGGAACGACGATCGCCGCCGGCACGCTCCAGATCGGTAACGGCAGCATGGTCGGCGCGATGTCGGGCGACGTTCTGAACAACGGCACGCTGGCCTTCAACCGTTCGGACGTTCTCACCTTCGCGGGCACCGTTGGCGGCTCGGGCAGCATCCGCCAGATCGGTGCGGGCACGGTCACGCTGACGGGCAATTCCGGCGGCTTCACCGGCACGACGCGCGTGGAAAGCGGCACGCTGGCGGTGAACGGCCAGCTCGGCGGTTCCTTTTCCGTCCTGTCGGGCGGCACGCTCGCCGGCACCGGCAATGTCGGCACGGTTTCGGTCGCCAATGGGGGCACGCTCAGCGGCGTGCAAGGCCAGACGCTCACCACCGGCGGCCTGACGCTTGCCGCCGGCTCGAACGTCAATGTCGCGCTCGGCGTGCCCGGCAACGCCACCGGCCTGTTCAAGGTCGGCGGCAACCTCACGCTCGCCGGCATGCTCAACGTCGCCGATGCCGGCGGCTTCGGCCAGGGCGTGTATCGGATCTTCGATTATTCGGGATCGCTCACCGACAACGGCATGACTGTCAGCACCATCCCGACCGGCACCGGGACCATTCAGACGGCCATGTCCAACCAGGTCAATCTCGTTGTCGAGACTGGCGGCCCGGTTCCGGCGGCGCAGTTCTGGAACGGCACGACGACGGAGGCCGATGGAACGATCCACGGCGGCAGCGGCATCTGGAGCGCAGGCCCGGCGACCAACTGGACAGGGACGAACGGCGCGACGGCATCGGCCTGGGCCGGCACCTTCGCCGTCTTCCAGAACAATCCGGGCAATGTCACGGTCGATAGCTCGGCCGGTGCGATCTCGACCACCGGCATGCAGTTCATCGGCACGGGCTGGGCGGTCGCAGGCGGTCCGATCACGCTGAACGGCACGGGCGGATCGACCATGATCCGTGTCGGTGACAGTACG
>MKRV01000033.1:0-33017 GCA_001897995.1 Alphaproteobacteria bacterium 65-37
ATTGACCGCCGACAATCCCGGCTTCACGACCTTCAGCCGCCGCGGGTCGTAGGCCGTGCCCTCGATCTCCTGCTCGAACGCACGACTGCGGTTCACCAGGAACTCAACGAGATGATTGCGGATCGCGTAGTATTGCGGATGCCGGTGAAGATCGTTCCGGTGCCGCTCGCCGCGCGGCATGGTGTTGACTACGATCTCGGCGATCTTGGCGCCGGGCCCATTGGTCATCAGCACGATCTTGTCGGCCAGCAGGATCGCCTCGTCGACATCGTGCGTGATCATGAACACGGTCTGCTGCGTGTCTGCACAGATGCGCAGCACTTCGTCCTGCAGCATGCCGCGGGTCAGAGCATCGAGCGCACTGAACGGTTCGTCCATCAGCAGCATCTTGGGCTGGATCGACAAGGCCCGGGCGATGCCGACGCGCTGCTTCATGCCGCCCGAGAGCTGGGCCGGCCGCTTGTTCTCCGCGCCCTTCAGCCCGACCAGCTCGATGAAGCGGCGGGCGTGCTCCTGCACCTTGGCGCGGTCCCACGACGGCCAGCGCGACGACACGGCGAAGGCGATGTTGCCCATCACCGTCAGCCAGGGCAGCAGCGCATGGCCCTGGAAGATCACGGCGCGGTCGAGACTCGGCCCGTCGATCTCGCGATTGTCGACGATGACGGCGCCCTCGCTCGGGCTGTCGAGCCCGGCCAGCACGTTCAGGATCGTGGTCTTGCCGCAGCCGGAATGGCCGATCAGGCAGCAGAACTCGCCCTTGTCGATGCCGAACCAGATGTTCTCGAACACCGCGGGCTGGCCCGTGCTGCCGAAGCGGCGCGCCAGGCCCTCGACGCTGATCAGAGGTCGGTGGTCCATGGGGGTCACTCCGGATAGGTGACGAGCCGGGTGATGCGCGCCAGCCCCTGGTCGAGAGCGAGCCCTACCAGGCCGATCAACAGGATCGCCGTCACGATGTTGGCGATCGAGAGGTTGTTCCACTCGTTCCAGACGAAGTAGCCGATGCCCGTTCCGCCCACGAGCATCTCGGCGGCCACGATCACCAGCCAGGCGATGCCGATGGAGATCCTCATGCCGGTCATGATGGTGGGCGCGGCCGCCGGCAGGATCACCTTGAAGGCAGTGCGGAACGGCCCGACCTCCAGGGTGCGCGCCACGTTCAGCCACTCCTTGCGCACGGTCGCGACGCCGAAGGCCGTGTTGATCAGCATCGGCCAGACCGAGCAGATGAAGATCACGAAGATCGAGGAGATCGCCGAGTCCTTGATCGTGTAGAGGGCGAGCGGCATCCAGGCGAGCGGCGACACCGGCTTCAGGATCTGGATGAAGGGATCGAGCGCGCGATAGACGAGCGGCGACATGCCGATCAGGAAGCCGAGCGGCACGGCAGCGAGCGCCGCCAGGCCGAAGCCCAGGAGCACGCGGCCCAGCGAATAGGCGAGCTGAATGCCGATGCCCTTGTCGTTGCTGCCGCGGACGTAGAATGGATCGGAGAGATGCCCCCAGATCGTGGCGCCAATGTCGGCCGGTGTCGGCAGGGCAGCCTTGCTGCCGGTGGCGGCGGCATTGCCGACCAGCTTGGCATATTCGGGATCGACGGCGGGGCCGCTGGCGGCGGTCGGCATGGTCGCGATCTGCCAGAGCCCCAGGATCGCCGCGAGAATCAGCAGCGACAGCAGCCCGGCCCTGAGGCCGAGCGAGTTCTTCAGGATCGCCATGCGCTCAGCTCCGCCGGATGGCGAAGCTCGCGACATAGTCGTCGGGCTTGGCAACGTCGAACGGCTTGCCCATCACCATGATCGTCTTCTTCGACGGATCCGGCGGCGTGAGCCCCATCTCCTTCATCATCGCCGCCGTGTCGGTGGCGAGATAGACCTCGGAAGCGACCTTGGCGTAGTCGATGTCGGCCTTGAGCTGCCCCCAGCGTTTCATCTGGGTCATGATCCAGACGGCGAACTGGTTCCAGGGGAAGGGATCGAAATCGATGCGGTTCGGATCCTTCTTCACGCCGCCCAGCCCGTCGGCATAAGTGCCGGTGAGAATCTGCTCCAGCACCGTCTCCGGCTGGTTCAGATAGTTCGCTGGCGCGATCGCCTTGGCGATCTCCTTGCGGTTCTCCGGCTTGTGCGCATAGGCCGTCGCATCGATGATCGACTTCAGCAGCGCCCGATAGGTGTTGGGATTCTGGGTGGCGAACTCCTTGCTGACCGTGAAGGCGCAGCAGGGATGGCCGTCCCACAGTTCCTTGGTCAGCAGATGAATGAAGCCGATCCCGTCATAGACCGCGCGCTGGTTGAACGGATCGGGACCGAGAT
This sequence comes from Alphaproteobacteria bacterium 65-37, assembly GCA_001897995.1. Classification (GTDB taxonomy): domain Bacteria; phylum Pseudomonadota; class Alphaproteobacteria; order Reyranellales; family Reyranellaceae; genus Reyranella. The sequence goes on from MKRV01000033.1 coordinate 2,319, forward strand.
AGCCGTCGATATTGTCGGCCCGCAGGTTGGCGACCATCTCCGGCGGCGGCACCGAGCGGATCGAAATGTCCTTGTCGGGATCAAGCCCGTGCTCGGCCACGTAGTAGCGCAGCAGATAATTGTGCATGGAGTAGTCGAACGGGACGGCGAAGCGGAAGCCCTTCCAGTCCTTGGGATTGCGCTTGTCCTTGTGCTTCATGGCCAAGGTGATCGCCTGGCCGTTGATGTTCTCAATCGCCGGCATGGTCCAGGGCACCGAGGTCGAACCGACGCCCAGCGAGATGGCGAGCGGCATCGGCGAGAGCATGTGTGCGGCGTCGTATTCGCGGGCCAGGGCCTTGTCGCGGATCACCGCCCAGCCCGCCGTCTTCACCACTTCGACGTCGAGCCCCTGTTTGGAATAGAAGCCCATCGGATGGGCCATGATGATGGGCGTGGCGCAGGTGATCGGGATGAAGCCGATCTTGAGGGCCTTCTTCTCGGGCGCGCCGCCCTGGGCAAAGGCTTCGCGGGCAAGGCCGAGCGGCAGGACCGACGAAATGGCCGCCATCGCCGTCGCCCGACCGACCGTCTTGAGGAAGAGGCGCCGCTGGGCATCGACCGGGAAGACCGCCCGCAGGACCGCGGCATCGACGACGCGGCTCCAGCGGGCCTCCTCGCCCCTGACCTCCGGCGAGCCGGGCTGCGCCGCCGCGGTCAGCCGCGCGTGATCGGCCTCGGCGTGACGGCCGCCGCAACTGCATCGCCTGCCGAGAAAAGTCTTGGGGTCGAACGGATCCTTGAACATCGACGGCCTCCCACTGGCTCGCTTCGTGCCGGCACCCTGCAGGGCGCCAACACCCCTTGGGACCGCTGAAGGCAAGGCCCGTGCCAAGCGCCATCGGGTGTGCAAAAACGATAGGCAGTCCGCAGGTCGGAGTCTGATCTGCTCAAAATTCAGGCGGAAAAGTTCGATTCGTTCCGCGGAATTTCGGGACTCGAATCTTAACGCTGGGGATTAAATTCATGGAATCCCTGACTCTTTTCCCCGTTTCGGCCTGGATTTCTTATTGCGTCGCGACTCACGCTTGTGGCACGCTACCTCTGCTAGTGGGTTGTTGGGTGCCCACCACGATATGTCGGCCACCCGCCTCAAAGATGGCTCATCCGGAGCCGCACGGCGGAATGGTTGGGGAGCGGTCGATGGCGTTAACGCGACAAGAGCGGGCTAGACGGAAAGCCGACCTCAATCCGCTGGAAATGATCGAACAAGTCGTCGCTGCCAACGATTGGCCGTTCGATCGCACGTCCGATCGAGAGATCGCCGTCGAGGTTGCCGGCCGCTGGTGCGACTATCGCATGTTCTTCAGCTGGCGGGACGACGTCGAAGCGCTGCATTTCACCTGCGCCTACGATGTCCGCATCCCGGCCGAACGTCACACCGACATCCATGTCCTGCTGGCGCTGATCAACGAGAAGATGTGGCTGGGGCACTTCGATCTCTGGACCGAAGAAGGCCTGCCGATGTTCCGTCATGCCATCCCGCTGCGCGGGACCACCGGCTTGATGGCCGAACAGCTGAACGATCTCGTCGAGGTGGCCATCACCGAGAGCGAGCGTTTCTACCCTGCCTTTCAATATGTCGTCTGGGCCGGCAAGTCGCCGGCCGACGCCTTGACCGCCTCCATCCTGGAAACGGTCGGCGAAGCCTGAACAAGAAGGACCTCCGACGCCCCCTCGTACAATAAGACCAAGAAGTCTATTCGTTCGGAAAGTCCCAGCGGCGCCGGTTCACCAGAACCGGCGCCGTGATCATTTCGAGGGCGAGGTTCGCCCGCTATAAGGGGCGCCCTCATGAACCCTCTCGTCATTCCCTATCCCGAGATCGACCCGGTTCTGGTCCAGCTCGGGCCCTTCGCCATCCGCTGGTACGCCCTGGCGTATATTGCAGGCCTCGTGATCGGTTGGCAGGTGATGCGCCGTGTCTGCGAGCAGCCGCCCAAGATCCTGTCGCCGGTGAAGATCGACGACTTTCTCTTGTGGGCGGCGCTGGGCGTCATCCTGGGCGGACGTCTGGGCTACGTCCTGTTCTACAAGCCGGGCTTCTACCTCTCGCACCCGCTGGCCGCCCTCACCCTCTGGGAAGGCGGCATGTCTTTCCATGGCGGCTTGCTGGGCGTCGTCGTGGCGATCCTGGCCTTTGCGATCCGCAACAAGACCGATCCCTTCATGCTGTCGGACCTGGTGTCGATCGTCACGCCGGCCGGTCTCTTCTTTGGCCGCCTCGCCAACTTCATCAACGGCGAACTGTGGGGCCGCATCAGCGACGTGCCGTGGGCCATGGTGTTCCCGCGCGGCGGGCCGCTGCCGCGCCATCCCAGCCAGCTCTACCAGGCCTTCTTCGAAGGCGTGCTGCTGACCTTGTTGGTCGTGGCGGTCTGGAAACTCACGGACGGCCGCCGCCGCCCCGGCCTGCTCACCGGCGTATTCTGCGCCGGCTATGGCGTAGCCCGCATCGTGGGCGAGGTCTTCCGTGAACCCGATGCCCATCTCGGCTTCCTGTGGGGGCCACTCACCATGGGCATGCTGCTTTCGGTGCCGGTCCTGCTGTTCGGCGGCTGGTTGATCCTGCGCGCCTACCGCAAGCCCCTGATGCCGTGACCACCCGCCGTGACGAATAGCGAGCTCGGCCATCTGATTGCGCAGCGCATTGCGCTGACCGGGCCGATCTCGCTGGCGGATTTCATGGCCGAAGCGATGGGCCATCCCCGCCTCGGCTACTACCGCAAGGCCACACCGGTGGGCGCCGCCGGCGATTTCACGACGGCGCCGGAAATCTCGCAGATGTTCGGCGAACTGGTGGGCGCCTGGCTCGCCGAACGCTGGCTGGCCATGGGGCAGCCCGCGCCGGTGCGCCTGGTCGAGCTCGGTCCCGGCCGCGGCACCTTGATGGCCGACGCGCTGCGCGCCACGCGCGGCGTGCCGGGCTTCCATGCCGCCATCGACCTGCACCTGGTCGACACCAATGAGCCGATGCGCGCCGCGCAGCGCAGCGCCCTGCAGGGCTACACGCCGTCCTGGCACGAACGTTTCGACACGGTGCCGGAAGGTCCGTTGCTTCTGGTCGCCAACGAATTCTTCGACGCCTTGCCGGTGCGGCAGTTCCATCGCACGCCGCGCGGCTGGGTGGAACGCATGGTGGGCCTCGACCAGGATGGCGGCCTGAGGCTTGCCCTGGCCCCCGGTGTGACGCCCTTCGCGCGGCTGCTCCCCGACGCCGACGCCGGGGCGGAGGCGGAGATCTGCGAGGCCGGACGCGCGCTCGCCGCTGCGATCGGCGCGCGCATCAGGCAGGCAGGCGGCTGGGCCCTGATCATCGACTACGGGGGTGAGACAGCAGGACGCGCCGCCTCGCTTCAGGCCGTGCGCAATCACCGCGGCACCGACATTCTCGAACGACCCGGCGAAACCGACCTCAGTGCCCATGTCGACTTCAGGGCACTGGCCGATGCAGCAGATGTGTCGAGCTTCGGGCCGGTCGACCAGGGCTCCTTCCTGCAGGCGCTCGGAATCCTGCAACGCGGCGAGATGCTGAAACGCCGCGCCACGCCGCAGCAGGCCCGTGCCATCGATGCGGCATCGGCTCGCTTGATCGCCCCCGACCAAATGGGCACCCTCTTCCGCGTGCTGGCCTTGGGTGAGGGCAAGAATGCTCCGCCTGCGGGCTTCGCGAACGACAGCCCCTCATCGACCCTTCGCCCGGACGCGACATGATTCTCGCCAAGACGCTTGCCGACCTCGATGGGGTGCAACACTGCTTCTTCACGCGCCAGGGCGGCGTCAGCAGTGGCCTCTATTCCTCGTTGAATTGCGGCTACGGCTCGGGCGACCAGCCGGAGAACGTGCGCGAAAACCGCCGTCGCGTGGCCGGACATTTCGCTCTCGATGAACCCGACCTGCAGACCCTGCATCAAGTTCACTCGACCGACGTTCTGACCGTCGGCGACGATCGCTGGACCTCCCCGGGAGCGCCCAAGGCCGACGGGCTCGTAACGGACCGGCCGGGCGTGGTGCTGGGCGTCCTCGCGGCCGACTGCGCCCCCGTCCTGCTGGCCGACAACGAAGCCGGCGTCGTTGGCGCCTGCCATGCCGGCTGGAAAGGTGCGCTGGGCGGCGTTGCCGACGCGACCGTCGCCGCCATGGAGAAGCTCGGCGCCCGGCGCGAGCGCATCCAGGCGGCGGTCGGTCCCTGTATCGGGCCGGCTTCCTATGAAGTGGGGCCCGAGTTTCCCGCCCCGTTCGTCGCCCAGGACAAGGACAACGCGACCTTCTTCCGTGCCGCCAAGCGCGCCGGTCACTTCATGTTCGACCTGCCGGGCTATCTCCTGCACCGCATCGCGCGGACCGGCGTTTCAGTGGCAGCGACGGGGCACGATACGCTGTCGGCGACCGACGATTTCTTCAGCTACCGCCGCAACACCCTCCAGGGCGTGCGCGACTACGGCCGCGGCCTTTCGGCGATCGCGCTCCGGAGCTGACGTGCCCTATCTCATCATCCTGGTGTTCCTGTGCCTGCTGGGGGTCGTCGCGACATGCGCCATGTTGTGACGCTGCTGTGCCTGCTGCTGCTGGCAGCCTGCGCAGCGCCTCCGAAACCCTTCCAGCACGATCCCGCACAGGACTCCTACGCCCGCCCTCGGATCGACAAGACCGAGGTGGCGATCAATCCGCCGCACAACATGCCGCCGGAAATGGGCCGACGCGTGGCCGCGACCTTGGCGATGGAGCTGCAATCCTACGGCATCGTCGCCGCAGCGGCTCCGGCCGAGGCGCCCATCCAGATCGACGGCGTCATGAGCACGCGCGACGCCGGCATGTCGATCGAGGTGCAGGTCGACTGGCGCATCGTCGGCAAACCGAAAACCGACGAGCCGGCAACCGTCAAGACGCGCGCACCGCCGGAAGACTATGCCGAACAGAGGGAGCGCCTGATCTCGCGCATGGCCCAGCAGGCCGCGCCCCGGGTCGCGACCCTGATCGGCAAGCCGCCGACCTTCATTCCGCGCGCGCCGGGCCAGGTCGCCGCCGGCGTCACCATTCCTTATGAATTCCCCAACGATCCGGCCCTTCAGACCGCAGCGGCGGCCACCGACCCTGCGACGGGAGCCCCCGTCGCACCACCGCCGGCAGCGGCGACACCGGCGGTCGCCAAGCCTGCCGAACCGCAGATCAAGGTCATGGTCGCGCCTGTGACCGGTGCGCCGTCGGACGGCAACCGCCAGCTCTATTCCGGCATGCGCCGGGCCTTGGGGTCGAGCAAGATTGTGATCGTCGATGGCGGCGGTGAAGATGTCTTCACAGTCGTCGGCTCCGTCGTGCTGACGCAGATCGACGATCGCACCGGCAAGCTCGACGTCAAATGGGTACTGAAGGACCCCGCCGGACGCAATGTCGGCGACATCGAGCAGTCGAATCCGGTGCCGATGGCCGCCGCACGCGGCTCGTGGGCCGGATTCGGCGATATCGTCGCATCGGCCGCGTCCGAAGGCGTGCTCGAGCTGCTCGAGAAGGCGCTCACGCGGCCGCGTTGACCGCGCCTGTTCTTCGATGACGCCGGTTTCAATTTCGCGAATCGGCTTGTCAGAAGGGGGTTTCAGACTGCACTGTCCGCACGGGGAGGCGCGATTCTTGCAAGCCCAGAACTTGCAACGGGTCGCACCCAAGACAGGGAGTTTGAAAAAACATGTTTGCTTTCAAGAAGTCAGCTCTGGCGCTCGTCGCCGCGGCTGGTGCGACAGCATTGCTGGCCGCTGCGCCCGCTCAAGCGCAGACGATCAAGGCCGTGATGCACTCGGATGTGAAGATCCTCGATCCGATCTGGACCACTGCCTACATCCAGCGCAACCACGGCTACATGATCTGGGACACGCTTTTCGCGGTGGACGAGAAGTTCGCCGTGAAGCCGCAGATGGTCGACAAGTACGAGGTCTCGCCCGACAAGCTGGTGTGGACCTTCACCCTGCGCGACGGCCTGGAATGGCATGACGGCAAACCCGTCACTTCCGAGGACTGCATTGCCTCGATCAAGCGCTGGGCCGTTCGCGATTCGATGGGCCAGAAGATGATGGGCTCGGTCGAAGGCATGGAAGCCGTCGACGCCAAGACCTTCAAGATCAAGTTCAAGGAGCCCTACGGCCTGGTGCTCGAATCGCTCGGCAAGCCGTCGTCGAACGTGCCGTTCATGATGCCGAAGAAGACGGCCGAAACCGACCCGATGCAGCAGATCAAGATCGAGGACGTGATCGGCTCGGGTCCGTTCATCTTCAAGGCCGACGAATGGAAGCCCGGCGAGAAGATCGTCTACGTCAAGAACGCCAAGTACAAGCCGCGCGCCGAACCCGCCTCGGGCCTCGCTGGCGGCAAGGTCGTCAAGGTCGACCGGGTCGAGTGGCTCTGGATCCCCGACGTGCAGACCCAGGTCGGTGCTCTGCAGAACGGCGAGATCGACATGATCGAATCGCCCGGCCACGACCTGCTGCCGATCCTGGCCAAGGACAAGAACATCAAGCTGACCAACAGCAATCCGCTGGGCAATCAGTACGCCTTCCGCTTCAACAGCACGGCCAAGCCCTTCGACAATCCCAAGGTCCGCCACGCCGTGTTCGTCGCCTTCGCCCAGGAGGATTTCCTCAAGGCCACGATCGGCGACGCGCAATGGTACAAGGTCTGCAAGGCGCCTTTCGTATGCGGCAGTCCGCTCGCGACTGACGTCGGCATGGCCGAGGTGCTGAACGGCAATGCGGCCAAGGCCAAGCAGATCCTGACCGAGGCCGGCTATGACGGCACGCCGATCGTGCTGATGCAGTCGACCGACCTGCAGGTTCTCACCAATCTCGCGCCCGTCGCCAAGCAGCAGATGGAGCGCGCCGGCTTCAAGGTCGACATGGTGTCGATGGACTGGCAGACGCTGGTCGCCCGCCGCGTGAAGAAGGATCCGCCGAGCCAGGGCGGCTGGCACGCCTTCCTCACCTCCTGGGTCGCCGCCGACATCCTGAATCCGGTGATGGCCGGCTTCTTCAACGCCTCGTGCGACAAGGCCATGTTCGGCTGGCCGTGCGACGCGACGATCGAGAAGTTCCGTGACCAGTTCTCCAAGGAAACCGACCCGGTCAAGCAGAAGCAGATCGTCGAAGACCTGCAGAAGTACTGGGTCGACCACCCGACCCACATCAATGTCGGCCAATGGTACTCGCCGATCGCCCACCGCACGACGCTCGAGGGCATCCTGACCGCCCCGGCGCCGGTATTCTGGAACATGACCAAGAAGTAGCGGCGGCGCGCGCGGGGTTCGCCCCGCGCGCCCATCGACGAAGGCAGGCCGGGGGGCCTGCTTTCTTCGATGGGGAGAGAGACACCCGGGAGGGGCGCTATGAAACGAGTGTTTAGGCGTACGCTCGCGGCGATGGCCGCAGGGACGATTCTCAGTGGCGTGATCGTGGCAAGTACCGGGCCGGCAATGGCCCAGGGCAAGACTCTGAAATTCGTGCAGAACGGCAATCTGACAATCCTGGATCCGATCTGGACCACCGCCTACGTCACGCGCAATCACGGCTATTTCATTTACGACACGCTGTTTGCGGTCGACGAAAACAATGCGGTCAAGCCGCAGATGGTCGAGAAGTACGAAGTCTCGCCCGACAAGACGGTATGGACCTTCACCTTGCGCGACGGCCTCGAATGGCACGACGGCAAGCCGGTCACCGCCGAAGACTGCATCGCCTCGATCAAGCGCTGGGGCGCGCGCGATGCGATGGGCCAGAAGCTCATGGACTTCGTAAAGGAGTTCAAGCAGGTCGATGGCAAGACCTTCCAGATGGTGCTGAAGGAGCCGTACGGCCTGGTCCTCGATTCGCTCGGCAAGCCCTCCTCGCAAGTGCCCTTCATGATGCCGAAGAAGGTCGCCGATACCGATCCGTTCAAGCAGATCGACAGTCAGATCGGCTCCGGCCCGTTCATCTACCAGAACACCGAGTCCAAGCCCGGCGAGAAGCACGTCTATATCAAGAACCCCAAGTACAAGCCGCGCAGCGAGCCGGCCTCGGGGCTGTCCGGCGGCAAGGTCGTCAAGGTCGACCGGGTCGAGATCATCGAGATGCCGGACACCCAGCAGCAGGTGAATGCCATCATCGCCGGCGAGATCGACTTGATCGAGCAGCCGCCGCACGACCTGATCCCGGTGCTGAAGAAGGACAAGGGCGTGAAGCTGGTCGACTGGAACCCGCTCGGCCATCAGTTCATCATCCGCTTCAACCATCTCGTGAAGCCCTTCGACAATCCGAAGATCCGCCAAGCGGCACTTCTCGCGATGCGACAGGAGGATTACCTCAAGGCCACCGTCGGCGAGCCGGAATTCTACAAGGTCTGCTCGGCCGCTTTCGTCTGCGGCACCCCCAATGCCTTCGATGCGCCGAACGGCCTGCTCGTGAAGCCCGACTTCGAAAAGGCCAAGGCGTTGCTCAAGGAAGCTGGCTACGACGGCACGCCGGTCGTGCTGATGCAGTCGACCACGCTGCCCGTGCTGACCAACACGGCACCGGTCACCAAGGCGCTGCTCGAGCAGGCCGGCTTCAAGGTGGACATGCAGTCGATGGACTGGCAAACGCTGGTCACGCGGCGCACCAAGAAGGAGCCTCCCTCTCAGGGCGGTTGGAACGTGTTCCATACTTTCTCGGTTGCTGCCGACATCCTGAACCCGATCTCGACCTCCTACATGGTGGCGCAGGGCGACAAGTCGTGGTTCGGTTGGCCGACCGATCCCGTGATCGAGAAGCTGCGTGACGACTATGCCAAGGAGACCGACCCCGAAAAGAACAAGGCATTGGCGAAAGCCGTCCAGGACCGTGCCCTCGAGACAGCCCAGTATGGCTGGATCGGCCAATGGTATGGCCCGGGTGTTGCTCGCGCCAACGTCACCGGCTGGCTGAAGGCACCTGTGCCAGTGATGTGGAATATCGAGAAGAAGTGACTGTTCGGCCGCCCGACGGGCGGCAGAACAGCCATCCTGAGCGCAGCGAAGGATCTTTCAGGAACAGGAAAGGTCCGTCGCTGGGCTCAGGGCGACCAATAGAGGGAAAATGCTGGATTTCATTGCCCGTCGTTTGATCGCCATCATCCCCGTTCTTGCGGTGGTGGCGATCTTTGTCTTCCTCATGCTGCGATTAACGCCAGGCGATCCCGCCGCGGTGATCGCCGGCGACAACGCCACCTCCGACCAGATCGCCGATATTCGCGCCAAGCTCGGCCTCAACGAGCCGATCTGGACGCAGTTCGCCATCTGGATCGGCGACATCCTCCAGGGCAAATTCGGCGAAAGCTATTTCTTCAAGAAGACCGTGGCCGAGCTGATCGCCCAGCGCGTCGAGCCGACCTTGGCGCTGGCGCTGTGCACCCTGGCCTTCGCGGTTTGCGTGTCGGTGCCGATCGGCGTGATGGCGGCCTATCGCCAGGGCTCGTTGTTCGATCGTGTCGTGATGGCCTTTTCGGTCCTGGGCTTCTCGGTGCCTGGTTTCGTCATCGGCTACTGCCTGATCTATGTGTTCGCCATCGAACTCGGCTGGCTGCCGGTGCAGGGCTATGTCCGCATCGGCGTGAACTTCTGGCAGTTCGCCGAACGCATGGTCCTGCCGTCGCTCACCCTGTCCGTGGGCTTCATCGCCCTGATCTCGCGCATCACCCGCGCTTCCGTCCTTGAAGTCCTCAACGAGGATTACATCCGCACGGCGCGCGCCAAGGGCCTCAGCAACCGCGTGGTGCTGATGCGCCATGCGCTGCGCAACGCGGCAGTGCCGATCCTGACCGTCATCGGTCTCGGCATCGCCATCCTGATCGGTGGCGCGGTGGTGACCGAAAGCGTGTTCGGCCTGCCTGGACTGGGCCGCCTCACGGTCGAGGCCGTGCTCAGCCGCGACTTCCCGACCATCCAGACCGTCATCCTTCTCTTCTCCGTCGTCTATGTCGTGATCAACCTGTTGATCGACATCAGCTACACCCTGTTCGACCCGAGGATCCGGTATTGAGCGCGATCACCGAAGAAGTCGTCGACTCTGCCTCGATCGCGGCAGCCTCGACCAAGCGCAAGAGCCTCTGGCTCGTTGCCATCCGCAACCCGAACGTCATCTTTGGCGGGATCATCCTGCTCGGCATGGTGCTGATCGCCCTCCTGGCGCCGTTCCTCGGCACCGTGGATCCGACCCGCATCGATCCGGCAGCACGCAACAAGAAACCCGGCACCGAGATCACCATGCGCCTCGACGACGGCACGACCGTCAAGCGTGTGGCGATCATGGGCACCGACAGCTTGGGCCGCGACGTCTACAGCCGCGTGCTCTACGGCACCCGCGTCTCGCTGGCCGTCGGCATCTCGGTGGCCCTGGTGGCCATCGCCATCGGCGTGGTCATCGGCCTGGTCTCGGGCTACGTGCGATGGGCCGACGGGATCATCATGCGCATCATGGATGGATTGATGGCGATCCCGGGCATATTGCTCGCGATCGCCCTGGTCTCGATCTGGCGCGCCGGTCTCATCACCGTGGTCTTCGCCATCGTGGTCCCCGACGTGCCACGCGTCGTACGCCTGGTGCGGTCGATCGTGCTGACGGTGCGTGAAGAGCCCTACGTCGAAGGTGCCATCTCGGTCGGCACGCCGACCTGGACGTTGATGTTCCGCCACATCCTGCCCAATACCATCGCGCCGCTGATCGTGCAGGGCACCTTCCTGGCGGCCGCGGCGATCCTGACCGAAGCGGCACTCTCCTTCCTGGGCATCGGCATCCCGCCGGAAATCCCCAGCTGGGGCAACATCATGGCCGAGGGCCGCACGCTGTTCCGCGTGTTCCCGCACAACATCCTCTATCCCGGCATCTTCCTTGCCTTGACGGTGCTGGCCATCAACATCATGGGCGACGGTCTGCGCGACACGCTCGATCCGAAGATGAGCAAGAAAGTCTGATGTCGACAGCAGCAAAGAAGCCGGTTCTCGAGGTCCGTAACCTCAGCGTCGCCCTGCCGGCGGGCGGCGACCGTGTCCATGCCGTCGAGAAGGTGAACTTCACCGTCAATCCGGGGGAGATCGTCTGCCTGGTGGGCGAATCGGGCTCGGGCAAGTCGGTCATCGCCTTCACGGTGATGGGCCTGCTTGCCAAGGCGCTGAAGCCGACCTCGGGCGAGATCCTGCTCGAAGGCGAGAACATCCTGACGGCCGACGAGACGCGGCTGCGCGAGCTGCGTTGCACGCGCATGTCGATGATCTTCCAGGAGCCGATGACCGCGCTCAATCCGGTCATGACCTGCGGCGAGCAGATCGACGAGGTGCTGCGCACGCACACCAAGCTCGACTCAGCCCAGCGCAAGGCCAAGATCATCGCCATCCTGGCGCGTGTGAAGCTGCCGGAGCCGGAGCGCATCTACGCCTCCTATCCACACCAGCTTTCGGGCGGCCAGCGCCAGCGCATCATGATCGCCATGGCGCTGGTGCTCGACCCGGTGCTGCTGATCGCCGACGAGCCCACCACGGCGCTCGACGTCACGACCCAGGCCGAGATCCTGAAGCTGATCGCCGAGCTGCAGCACGGCCAGGGCACCGGCGTGCTGTTCATCACCCACGATTTCGGCGTCGTCGCCGAGATCGCCCATCGCGTCGCGGTGCTGCGCTGGGGCGAGCTCGTCGAGATGGGGCCGACCGAGCAGATCCTGTCGAAGCCCGTCCAGGCCTACACCAAGATGCTGATCTCCTCGGTGCCGTCGATCCATCCGGCGCATCGCGGCGGCCGCAAGGACGGCGAGACCGTCCTGCGCACCGAGAAGCTCGGCAAGACCTATGCGGGCTCGGGCTTCTTCCAGAAGGCGCGCGTGGTGAAGGCGGCGGTCGATGTCGACCTCGACATCCGCCGCGGCGAAACGCTCGGCATCGTGGGCGAGTCCGGCTCAGGCAAGTCGACGGTAGCGCGCTGCATCGCCCGCCTGATCGACCCGACCGACGGCAAGGTGTTCCTGGGCGATACCGAGATCGGCAAGATTTCGGCGGGCAAGCTGCGCCCGCACCGCCGGCGCGTGCAGATCGTGTTCCAGGACCCCTATCGGTCGCTCAACCCGCGCATCACGGTCGGCGATTCGATCATCGAGGGCCCGATGAATTTCGGGCTGAGCCGCGACGAGGCGATGGCACGGGCGCGCAAGCTGATGGAGACGGTGCGCCTCGACCCCAACGCGCTCGACCGCTTCCCGCACCAGTTCTCGGGCGGCCAGCGCCAGCGCATCTGCATCGCCCGGGCGCTCGCCATGGAACCGGAGCTGCTGATCGCTGACGAGGCCGTGTCGGCGCTCGACGTGTCGGTGCAGAAGCAGGTGCTGGAGCTGCTCGACGAGATCCGCCGGCGGCTCAACCTCGCGGTGCTGTTCATCACCCACGACCTGCGCGTGGCAGCCCAGATCTGCGACAACGTCGCCGTGATGAGCCAGGGCCGCGTCGTCGAATATGGCGCGGCCGAGCAGGTCTTCGAGCACCCCAAGCACGACTACACCAAGTCGCTGTTCGCGGCCGCGCCGGGCCGCAACTGGGAATTCGGCAAGTTCGCCGCGGCCTGACGCAAGCGGCGATCGAAGAAGGCGTTTTTTCACCGCGCTTCACGGCGTCGTCGACGAGGCCGTGAAGCGGGCCGAGGCGTGGCCTACGCCAGTGCGAAGCCTTCGTAGTCGTTCCTGACCACGGTCTCGCAGGCCTGGATGTAGGCCGGCAGGCCACCGATATACGGCATGAAGACGCGCGGCTTGCCGGGGATGTTGGCGCCGACATACCAGGAGCTGCAGGTCGAGCGCAGCGTGATGTTCGACACGTCGCCGACATGGCCGACCCAGGCTTCCTGCGCCGCCGGTTCCGCCTCGATCACGTTCTTGCCCTTGGCCCGCAACGCCTCCAGGCAATCGGCGATGAAATCGACGTGCTGCTCGATCGAGGGCAGCATGTTGGTCAGCACCGAGGGGCTGCCCGGACCGGTGATCATGAAGAGGTTCGGGAAACCCACCACCGTGAGGCCGAGATAGGTCTTGGGCCCCTCGTTCCACTTCTCCTTGAGCGACACGCCGCCGCGGCCGCGGAAATCGACCTTGAGCAGGGCGCCGGTCATGGCGTCGAAGCCGGTGGCCAGCACGAGAGCGTCGAACCTGTAATCCTGTCCCTTGGCCCGCAGTCCCGTCGCCGTGATCCGCTCGATCGGCGCGTCGCTGATATCGACCAGGGTGACGTTCGGCCGGTTGAAGGTCTGCCAATAGCCGGTGTCGACGCAGAGCCGCTTGCAGCCGATGATGTTCTTCGGCACCAGCGCTTCGGCGGTTTTCGGATCCTTGACGACCTCGCGCACCTTGGTGCGGACGAAATCCGCCGCCAGCTTGTTGGAATCGTCGTTCAGCAGCAGGTCGCCGAACGAGGCCATGAAGCCCAGCCCGCCATAGTCCCAGCGCGACTGGAATTCGCGGGCGCGGTCGGCCTCCGGCGTCTCGACCGCCGATGCGGTGTTGATCGTGAAGTCGATGCCGGCGGGCTTGGTCTTGGCACGGCGGCGCATCTCGGGATAGCTCGCCTTGATCTGCCGCACATAGGTCGGATCGAGCGGCTTGTTGTGCGCCGGCACGGTGTAGTTGGCGGTACGCTGGAACACCGTGAGGTGCTTGGCCTGCTCCGCCATGATCGGGATCGACTGGATGGCCGATGACCCCGTACCGATCACGCCCACCGTCTTGCCGGTGAAATCGACACCTTCGTGCGGCCAGTTGCCGGTGTGATAGGTCGGGCCCTCGAAGTCCTCGAGGCCGGAAATCTTCGGCGTGTTGGGCGAAGAGAGGCAGCCCATGGCCGTGATGACGAAACGCGCCGCTATCTTGTCGTTCTTGTCGGTCTCGACGCGCCACAGGTTCGCTGCTTCATCGAAGGTCGCTGCGGTTACGCGGGTCTCGAACTGCATGTCGCGGCGCAGGTCGAAGCGGTCGGCGACGTGATTGGCGTAGCGCAGGATCTCGGGCTGCGTCGCGTAGCGTTCCGACCATTCCCATTCCTGCTCCAGCTCGGGCGAGAACTGGTAGGAGTACTGCACGCTTTCGACGTCGCAGCGCGCGCCGGGATAGCGGTTCCAGTACCAGGTGCCGCCGACGCCCTTGCCGGCCTCGATGACCCGCGCCGTGAAGCCCTTCTGCCGCAGCCGATGCAGCATATACATGCCGCCGAACCCTGCGCCGATGATCACCGCATCGAAATCGACCGACATACGCCCTCCGGGACAATGAGATCTGGCAATGGATTTTAGTGCGACAGGGGACGTGACCGCGCAAGCCTTCCTGTGCGACGACTTGGGCCGAGGAATTGAAGGGAGAAACTGGCCCATGGCCGAGGGCGCCTATCCGGCAAGCTGGTATGCCGCCACGCGAGACGCAGCCCCCGATCGCCCTCAGCTGGCCGGCCAGACCGAGGCCGACATCGCGGTCGTGGGCGGCGGCTTCGCCGGGTTGCATACGGCACGGCTGCTCGCCCAGCAGGGCCAGCGTGTCGTCCTGGTTGAGCGCCATCGCATCGCCTGGGGCGCCTCGGGGCGCAACGGCGGCTTCGTCGGCCCGGGCTACGCCGCCCGCTCGGGCCTGCTGATCGACAAGCTCGGCCTCGATCATAGCCGGCGGCTCTATGCGCAATCACAGGTCGGTGTCGAGATCGTACGCCAGGCGATCGAGGCGTTTGGCCGGCCGGATATCCTGATGGGGTCCCGCAAGCTCGTCGCCTCGCGAACCGATCAGGGCGCCGACTTCGCCGATCGCACGCGTCGCCTCGCCGAGCAGCTCGGGGCGCGCTTCGAGCCCTGGAGCACGGCTGAGACTCGCGAAAAGCTCGACACGGCCCGCTACTTCCAGTCGATTCACGATCCGACATCGTTCCATATCCATCCGCTGAACTTCGCCCTGGCGCTGGCCGCCGACATCGAACGGCTGGGCGGCAGGCTCCACGAAGGCACGGAGGCGACGGCCCTCGACCGCAAGGGCGATCGGTGGCTGCTCAGGACATCGCAGGGCGCCGTCATCGCACGTCACGTCGTGCTGGCCGGCAGCGCCACCTTGGGCCAGGTTCATGGACGCCTGTCGCGGGCCGTGCTGCCGGTCGCGACCTATGTCGCCGTCACCGAGAAGATCGGTCCCGATCTCGGGGCGGCCATTCGGTGGAGCGGCGCCATCTCCGACACGCGCCGCGCCGGCGACTATTATCGGGTGGTCGACGGCGACCGGCTGCTGTGGGGTGGCCGCATCACGACCGATACAAGCGAGCCGCCGCGCCTGCGCGAGATGATGCGCGGCGACATCGTGTCAGTCTACCCGCAGCTCCGCGATATCCGCATCGCCTACGCCTGGCCCGGCATCATGGGCTACGCCCCGCACAAGATGCCCCAGATTGGCGAGATCGAACCCGGCCTCTGGATCTGCTCAGCTTTTGGCGGCCATGGCCTGGCCCAGACGGCCGCCGGCGCCGATGCGGTGACGGCCGGCATCCTGGGCGATCCTTCCAAGGCGCGGCTGTTCAGTCCCTTCGGCACCGATTGGGCCGGCGGCCCGATCGGCCGCGCGGCGGCCCAGCTCGTCTATTGGCAATTGCAGGCAAGCGACTGGTGGGACGAGAAACGCGAGGCCCGCAATGCTGAAAGGTTGCGGACATGACGATGGCGATCGCAATCGCGCCTCATCCTCTCTGGATTCACATATCTCGTCATTCGTCCTCTCCGCCCGCGTCATCGCGGGGGGAGAGGAAGGGGCCCCATGCGCAGCATGGGGGAGGTGAGGTGGGTCAGGTACGTCTCAACGTGCACACCCCTTCCCGGATCCACAGCCCTCACCTCCCCGTTGCTGCGCAACGGGTCCCTTCCTCTCCCGCTACGCGGGAGAGGACATATGAGCGATGCGTGAACACGACAGCGCAAAGACGGGGGAGGAGGGTATGAGCACTATCGACGGAATCGGTCAGTCCCCCAGGCGTCGCGAGGATCAGCGCTTCGTCACCGGGAACGGCGCCTATCTCGACGATCTCCGATTCGACGGACTGGCGCATGCCGTCGTGTTGCGGTCGCCACACGGCCATGCGCGCATCAGGTCCATCGAGATCGAGGCTGCACGACACGCACCGGGCGTGCTGGTCGTACTGACCGCAGCCGACGTCGACGCCGACGGCCTGAAGCCGTTCCGCCCCTATGGCGAGACCAACACCCAGACCGGCGAGCCGTTCGCCTTCATCCCGCAGCCCCTGCTCGCCACCGACAAAGTCCGCTTCGTGGGCGAGCCTGTCGCGCTGGTCGTGGCCGAGACGCGCGCCCAGGCCCTCGATGCCGCCGAGCTGGTCGTCGTCGACTACGACGCGCTGCCCGCCGTCACCACGGCCGAAGCGGCGCGTGCCGCCGGCGCGCCCCAGCTTGCCACGGACATTCCCGGCAATACCTGCCTCGATTGGCAAACCGGTGACAGCGTGGCCGTGGACAAGGCCTTCGGCGCTGCCGCTCACATCGTGTCGCTCACCCTCGGCAATCACCGCGTGGTCGCGAACCCGATGGAGCCGCGCGGCACCGTGGGATCGTTCGACGCGGCCACCGGCCGCTACACGCTGCACGTCTCCAGCCAGAACATTCACATCAATCGCACCTTCGTGGCCCGCTCGCTGGCCGTCGATCCGAGCCGCGTCCGCTTCGTCGCGCCCGATGTCGGCGGCGGCTTCGGCGCCAAGAACTTCGCCTATGTCGAGCATGCGCTGATCCTGTGGGCGGCCCGACGCACCGGCCGCACCGTGAAGTGGATCGCCAGCCGCAGCGACGTCTTCCTGTCCGACCACGCCGCGCGCGACATGCAGGCCGAAGCGGCGCTGGCGCTCGATGCCGAGGGACGGTTCCTGGCGCTCCGGATCGCAAGCATCGCCAATCTCGGCGCCTACATGATCGGGGTCGGCGGCAGCCTGCTATCGAACCAGTACATCCATCTGCAAGGCTCGGTGTATCGCATCCCCGCAATCGCGCTGCGGGTGACCGCGGTCGTCACCAACACCGCGCCGATCGGTGTCACCCGCGGCCCGGGCTTCGCCGAAGCGATCAACATCGTCGAACGGCTGATCGACGCGGCGGCGCGGCAAACCGGCATCGATCGCGCCGAACTGCGCCGCCGCAACATGGTGCCACCCGAGGCGATGCCCATGACCAACGCCTTGGGCTTCCAGGTCGACAGCGGCCACTTCGCCGAGGCGCTCGATCTCGCGCTCCACCGCGCCGACTGCACAGGCTTCGCCGAACGGCGACGCGACAGCGAGGCACGTGGCCGGCTGCGTGGGCTGGGCTTCGCCTATCACATCAAGGGCACCGGCGGACCGCCCGACGAGAACGTCGATATCCGGTTCGAGGCCGACGGCTCGGTGTCGCTGATCACCGGCACGCAGCATATCGGCCAGGGGCACGAGACCACCTTTCCGCAGATCCTCGCGGCGCGCCTCGGCCTGCCGAATGCCCGCATCCGGCTGATCCAGGGCGACACCGACCTCATTCCAGCCGGTGGTGGGCATGGCAGCTCGCGCGCCACCTATATGGGCGGCACGGCGATCTGGCGCGCCTGCGAGGAGATCGTCGCCAAGGGAACGGCGCTTGCCGCCGAGGCCCTGGAGACGGCCGTTGCCGACATCCGCTTCGAGGCCGGACGGTTCGTCGTTTCCGGCACCGACCGCGCCATCGGCCTTCCCGAGGTCGCGGCCCTCGGCCGGGAAAAAGGCAAGCCGCTCGACACCTTTCATGCCTGGACGCGCGAGCACATGACCTTCCCCAACGGCGCGCATGTCGTGGAGGTCGAGGTCGATCGTGACACTGGACGCGTCGCCCTGGTGCGCTACACCGCCGTCGACGACTACGGCGTGCTGGTCAATCCCATGGTGGCCAGCGGCCAGGCACACGGCGCCATGGCCCAAGGTATCGGGCAGGCCCTGCTGGAGGGCGCCGTCTACGATCCGGCCTCGGGCCAGATGATCACCGGTTCGTTCATGGACTATGCGTTGCCGCGGGCCGACGACCTGCCGTCGTTCGATCTCGGCTTCAACGGCGTGCCCTGCACGACCAATCCGCTGGGCGTGAAGGGCTGCGGCGAGGCCGGCGCGATTGCCGCCTTCCCCGCCATCGCCAATGCCATCCTCGATGCCCTGGCGCCGCTCGGCGTGCAGGGCTTCGACGGACCGGCCAGTCCCGCCCGTATCTGGCAAGCCATCGAGGCCGCAAAATGAAACGACACGCACCTGCCGCGCAACGCAACCGCCAGCCCATTCTCGAGGTGCTGCAACCCCGCCTGCCCGCCGAGGGGCTGGTCCTCGAGATCGCCAGCGGCTCGGGCGAGCACATCGTCCACTTTGCCACCGCCGCCCCGCACCTCACTTTCCAGCCCAGCGACCCCGACGCGGGCGCCCGTGCCAGCATCGACGCCTGGGTGCGGGACCTCGGCCTCGCCAACGTCCGGCCGGCGCTCGCGATCGACGTGACCTCGACCGCCTGGCCCGTCGAGCGAGCCGCCGCCGTGCTCTGCAGCAACATGATCCATATCGCCCCCTGGGAGGCGGCCGTCGGGTTGATCGCGGGGGCCGGGCGGCTCATGCCGGCCGAGGGCCTCCTCTTCCTGTACGGTCCCTATCGGCGCGAGGGACGACACACGGCACCCAGCAACGAGGACTTCGACCTCGATCTCAAGCGGCGCAACCCGGCCTGGGGTGTCCGCGATCTCGAGGCCGTGGCCGCTCTCGCCGCCGAGCACGGATTTGACCCGCCGACGATTGCGGAAATGCCGGCCAACAACCTTTCATTGCTCTTCAAGCACCGGTGAACCCGCCCATGGTGGCAATCCTGCATTGGATGCGCTAACGCTTGCCGACAGCGCGGGGAGCATCGTCCGGACCATGTGGAATCGCAGCGGCGCAGCGAAAGAATTTGCAGTCGATCGCCTCTTCCGAGGGGTTGCCGCCGTAGCGGCCCCCGTCCTGGCATCGACGCTGCTGCTGGCGGGCTGCAAGCCCGAGAACAAGTTCATGCCGCCGCCGCCCGGGGAAATCAGCGTTGCCAACCCGGTGCAGCAGGCGGTCCAGCCGTTCGAGACCCTGACCGGCAACACCGTCGCCTTCGCATCGGTCGACCTGGTGGCCCGCGTCGAGGGCTTCCTGACCTCGATCAACTATGTCGACGGCGCGCTGGTGAAGAAGGGCGACCTGCTCTTCCAGATCGAGCAGACGATGTACAAGGCCAAGGTCAAGGAGGGCGAAGCCCAGCTCGACGGCGCCAAGGCGCAGCTCGTGAACGCCGAGGCCGAGTTCACCCGCCAGGAAACCCTGCTGCGGCAGAACGTGTCGGCGCAGAACACCTTCGATCAGGCCAAGGCCAAGCGCGACTCGGCGCGGGCCAATGTCGAGAATGCCGAGGGCAATCTCATCATTGCCCAGACCAACCTCGGCTATACGACCGTCACGGCTCCCTTCGACGGCGTCGTGACCAAGCATCTGATCTCGGTCGGCGAGCTGGTCGGCGCCTCGACTGCCACCAAGCTCGCGACCATCGTCCAGCTCGACCCGATCTATGTCGACTTCAACATGAGCGAGCAGGACGTGCTCAGGATCCGCGAGAACCTGGCCAACCGCCGTCTCACCGTCGAAGAGCTGAGCAAGGTGCCGCTCTCCATCGGCCTGATGAACGAGGAAGGCTTCCCGCACGAGGGCAACCTCAACTATGTCTCGCCCGAGATCGACGCCAACACCGGCACCATCCTGGTCCGCGGCCTGTTCAAGAACCCCAACCGCGACCTGCTGCCGGGCTTCTTCACCCGCATCAAGGTGCCGCTGGGCCTGGGACCGCAGCAGGTGCTGCTGATCCCCAACCGCATCATCGCCGAGGACCAGGCGGGCAAATATGTGCTGGCGGTGAACAAAGACGACGTCGTCGAGCAGAAACGCATTACCACCGGGCAGCTGCTGGTGGGCGGCATCCGGGTCGTCGAAAAGGGCCTGACGACCGACGATCGCGTGGTGCTGTCGACCACCGGCAAGGCGATCCCCGGCGCCAAGGTCGTACCGAAGCAGACCACCATCGAGATCCCGGCAGCCGACAAGGCGGGCACCGCACCCGCGCCGACGGCGCCCAGCGCTCCCGCCGCCCCGAAGAAATAACCGACCGGGTCCGGATCGATGATTTCCGCGTTCTTCATCAACCGGCCGGTTCTGGCCAACGTCCTTGCCATCGTCATCGTGCTGATCGGCGGCGTGGCGCTGGCGACCCTGCCGGTCGCGCAATATCCCAACGTCGTGCCGCCCACGGTTCAGGTCACCACGACCTATCCGGGAGCGAGTGCTGCGGTCGTTGTCAACGACGTGGCCCTGCCGGTCGAGCTGCAGGTCAACGGCGTCGAGAAGATGATCTACATGCAGTCCTACAGCACGGACGCCGGCACCTACACGCTCACCGTGACGTTCGAGATCGGCACCGATCTCGATTTCGCGCAGGTGCTGGTGCAGAACAAGGTCAGTGCCGCCCTCGCCTCGCTGCCCATGCCGGTGCAGGCGCAGGGCCTCGTCGTCCAGAAGAAGTCGACCTCGATCCTCCAGATCGTGTCGCTGACGTCCCCCGACGAGCGCTACGACAGCCTCTATCTCAGCAACTACGCGACCATCAACCTGGTCAACGAGCTGTCGCGCCTGCCGGGTGTCGGCAACGTCAACGTCCTGGGCGTCGGCCAGTATTCGATGCGCGTCTGGCTCGATCCGCAGAAGCTCTACACTTTCGGCCTCACCCCCTCGGACGTGAGCCGCGTCATCCAGCAGCAGAGCCAGGACGTGACGGCGGGCCAGGTCGGCCAGCCGCCGGCCCCCAAGGGGCTCGACTTCCAGTACACGATCGACGTCGTCGGGCGCCTGAGCACACCCGAGGAATTCGGCAACATCATCGTCAAGGCCGACCAGGGCAATGGCGGCCGGATCGTGCGGGTGCGCGACGTCGGCCGCGTCGAGCTCGGTGCCCAGACCTACTCCCAGACCTCGCACATCAACGGCAAGCCCAACTCCGGTCTGGCGATCTATCAGCTCCCCGACGCCAACGCCCTCGATGTCGCCAAGCGCGTCAAGGCCAAGATGGCCGAGCTTTCCAAGGCCTTCCCTCCCGGCCTTACCTACGATGTGCCGTTCGACACCACACGCTTCGTGAATGCCTCGATCAGCGAGGTCTTCATGACCCTGATCGAGGCCGGCATCCTGGTCCTGATCGTGATCGTGATCTTCCTGCAGGACTGGCGTGCGATGCTGGTACCGGCGACGACGATCCCCGTGACGATCATCGGCGCCTTCGCCGCCATGGCGGCGCTGGGATTCACCATCAACACCACCACCATGTTCGGCATCGTGCTGGCCATCGGCATCGTGGTCGACGACGCGATCGTGATCGTCGAGGGCGTCGCCCATCACATCGAGCGGGGCATGACGCCCCACGACGCCGCCATCAAGGCGATGGACGAGCTGTTCGGGCCGGTCATCGGCATCACCCTGGTGCTGATGTCGGTGTTCCTGCCGGCCGCCTTCCTGCCCGGCCTGACCGGCCAGATGTTCGCCCAGTTCGCCCTGGTGATTGCCGCCACGGCGCTGATCAGTGCCATCAACGCCGCCACCCTGAAGCCCACCCAGTGCGCGATGTGGCTGCGTTCGGCGACGCCGCCGGAGAAGCGCAACGTCTTCTTCCGCGGCTTCAACAAGGTCTATGGCAAGGTCGAAGACGCCTATGCCTGGCTGGTCGGCGCCATGGTCCGCCGGGCGGGCATCATGGTGGTAGTTGCCCTGATCGCGGCCGGCATCGGCGCCTGGGGCGTTGCCCGCCTGCCGACGGCGTTCATTCCCAACGAGGACCAAGGCTATCTGATGATCGGCGTGCAGTTGCCGGACGGCGCCTCGCTCGAACGTACCAATGCCACGCTGCGCCAGGCCGCCGAGATCGCAATGGCCGCGCCGGGCGTCGAGAACGTCGTGGCCCTGGGCGGCATGTCGGTGCTCGACAGCAACTCGCCGCTGGCCAATGCCGCCGTGTCCTACGTCATCCTGAAGGACTGGGACGCGCGCCTGAAGGTGCCGGGCCAGGACCTGCGCTCGATCGTGTTCGGCTTGATGGACAAGTTGAGCGTCCTGCAGGACGGACGCGCCTTCGTCATCGTGCCGCCCGCCATCCAGGGCATCGGCAATGCCGGTGGCTTCCAGATGCAGGTCGAGCAGAAAGACGGCAGCTTCGACTACGCCAAGCTGCAGGCTGTGACCGACACGATGATCCAGAATGCGGCCACGCAATCGGCGCTGACCAACCTCGTTACGTCTTTCCGCGCCGGCGCCCCGCATGTGCGGATCGAGGTCGATCGCGTCAAGGCCGAGTCGCTCAGGGTTCCGGTCGGCGACGTCTTCACGACCCTGTCGGGCTACATGGGGTCGTCCTACGTCAACCGCTTCAACAAGTTCGGCCTCAGCCTGCAGGTCTATATCCAGGCCGACTCGCAGTACCGCACGCGGCCCGAGGACATCCTGAAGCTGCAGGTGAAGAACCTCGACGGCCAGATGGTGCCGATCGGCGCCCTGGCCGAGTTGAAGCCGGCACTCGGTCCGCCGCTGATCAGCCTGTACAACCTCTATCCGTCGGCGGCGATCGTGGGCTCGCCTGCGGCAGGCTTCAGCTCGGGCGAGGGCATCGAGCTCATGGACCAGATCGCCAAGGCGATCCTGCCGCCCGGCACCGGCTACGAATGGACCGGCATGGCCTATCAGGAGAACATCGTCGGCAACCAGCTGATGTACGTGTTCGCGCTGGCCATCCTGCTGGTCTACCTCTGCCTCGCCGGCCAGTACGAGAGCTGGATCGCACCGCTGGCCGTCATCCTGGCAGTGCCGCTGGCGCTGATCGGCCCGGCCATCGCGCTCACCTCGGTCGGCCTTGCCAACAACATCTACACCCAGATCGGGCTGATGCTGTTGATCGCGCTCGGCGCCAAGAATGCCATCCTGATCGTCGAGGTGGCGCGCGAGAGGCGTCTGGTCGACGGGAAGGACATCATCGAGTCCGCTGTCGAGGCGGCGCGCACCCGCTTCCGCCCCATCCTGATGACCTCGTTCGCCTTCATCCTGGGCGTCGTGCCGCTGGTCACGGCGACGGGCGCGGGGGCAAACTCGCGCATCTCGCTCGGCCTCTGCGTCTTCAGCGGCATGATCGCCTCGACCTGCCTCGCCGTGCTGTTCGTGCCGTCCTTCTTCACGGTGCTGCAGCGCTACGAGGACTGGAGCAAGGCGCGCAAGGGCGGGAAAAAGGCCAAGGACGCCGAGCGGACCACCGGGCGGCCGACCGACCAGGCGACCGGGACCGCGGATTGATCAGGTCGCCGGCAAGCCTCTCCGGGAAGGCCGACCGCCAACCGACGACAGGCGAATCGTCGCGGCGGAAGGCGTCGCGATGCCTTGCCATGGCAGGGAGGCTTGGCTTATTCCCGAAGCCGCCAAAAGCCCCCTCCTGAAGCAGTTCGTCGAGTGAGTGGAATGAAGGGAAAGTTCTTTGCCAATGTCGTGCTGGTCGTCGGCGTCCTGGCCGTCTGCTTCGCGGCTCTAGAGGCCTTCACGCGGCTCTATCTCGACGACGGATTGCTCTACGAGCTCGAGATGTGGAAGTACGCGCGCGAAGTGAAGGAGCGCGACTACAATCCCGAGATCGGCCACCGCCATCGGGCCAATGCACATGCACAGCTGATGAACGTTGACGTCCGCACCGACGAGAACGGCTTCCGCACCCCGTCGATCCCGCTGCAGGCCCCGCCGGGCGTGGCCCGAATCGCCTTCGTCGGCGATTCCGTCACCATGGGCTGGGGCGTCGCCGAGCAGGAGACCTTCGCGCGCCAGGTCCTCGACACCCTGAAGAAGCAGGGCCGAAAGGTCGACGGCTTCAACCTGGGCGTCGGCAACTGGAACACAAGGCAGGAGCTCGGCGCCTACAAGGCCTACGGCGCCAAGTTCAAGCCCGACATCATCGCCCTCGTCTACTTCATCAACGACGGCGAGCCGATGCCGACCTACACCGAGACGAGCTGGCTCTCGCTCCATTCGGCCGCCTGGGTGGTGCTGAACTATCGCATCGATTCGCTGCTGCGCTCCTTCAGCGAGGCGCCGGACTGGAAGAAGTACTACCGCGACCTCTACAATCCCGATGCCGACGGCTGGAAGAAGACGCGCGAGGCGCTGGCGGGTTTCGCCACCCTGGCCAAGGACAGCGGGGTCAAGCTGATCGTCTTCCACATCCCCGAGCTGCACGAGCTCAAGCCCTACCCCTTCCAGGACGTGACCAACAAGGTGCGGGGCGTCGTCGAAGGCACCGGCACGCCGTTCTACGACCTGCTGCCGATCGTCGAGAACATGGAGCCCTCGACCCTGTGGGTGACGGTTCCCGACCCGCATCCCAACGGCAAGGCCGAGATCGCCTTCGCCAAGGGCATGCTGCCGCCGATCGTCGAGGCGCTCGACAATCTGTGCAAGACTGAACAGAAGGGCTGCTGAAAGGAGCGGCCCCCGACGGGGGTTGCACAAATCCCGCCGTGATTCTGCGCAACGCCCTCCTCATTCTGGTTTCGGTCGTCTTCACGACCGTCATGGCCGAAGCGGCCGTGCGCATCATCGACGGCTATCGCTTCTTCGGCTTTCCGCTCGACGGCCCGATGGAGCAGTCGGAAGTGCCGGCGATGTGGCTCGACAAGGTGCCGTTGGCGCCCGGCGTCGATCGTGCCTGGTTCACCGACGATCCGCCGCCACTGCCCAATCGCAAGCCGGTGCCGCAGGAGTGGCAGCGCCTGTTCCACCAGGTCGAGGACAATCCGCCGAGCGACGGCTCCTTCCGCGCGATCGATGCGCTGCGTGCCTGGAACTCGAGATTCGCCGGCGATCCCTGCCAGAGCCGCGTGCTGCGCCACGCGCCCGGCCAGCTCTTCCTCTATGATCCGGTCGATGGCGGCGCCCTGCCGCCCTATCGCTTTCCGCCCAACGCCACGTTCCCCAATTTCCTGGTGACCAACCAGATCGGCTGGCGCGGTGCGCCGATCGAGGCGCCGCGCGGGCCGCGCACCGTGCGCATCGTCTTCGTCGGCTCCTCGGTGACAATGGACGCGCCGCATCTGCCCTTCGCCTTCACCGAGCGCGCCGGTTACTGGCTCAACAAGTGGGCGGCTGCCCGCAAGCTCGACGTGCGCTTCGAGGTGCTGAATGCCGGCCGCGAGAGCATCGATTCCGGCGCCATCGCCGCCATCGTGGCGACCGAAGTGCTGCCGCTCCGGCCGGACCTGGTGATCTATCACGAAGGCGGCAATCAGTTTCGCCCCGCCTCGATCGTCGAGAAGATGCCGGCCGGTGAAGCGGCCCGGCCGCCGCAGCCGCAAGCCTCGGCGCCCGGCTGGCTGCAGACGGCGGCGCGCTGGTCCGCCCTCGCCGCCCGTTTCAACGCAGCGCTGCGGATCGCCGGCTTCGAATCGGCAAATACGTCCGCGTCGGGCGGCAAGGCCGATATCGGCGCCGAATGGCCGAAGCCCGATTACCGCGTCGTCTGGCCGGAGGGCCTCGACGAGGCCGATCCCGACCTCGGCCATCCTCACCTGCCGGTGAACCTCGACGTCATCCAGCGCGACCTCGACCGCATCCGCGGCGACCTCAAGGGCATCGGCGCCGAACTCGCGCTGAGCTCCTTCATCTGGATGGTGAAGGACGGGCTGGTGCTCGACCCGAACCGTCACCGCTACATCATCGACCAGCTCAACATGGCCAACTGGCCCTTCCGCTATCGCGACCTCGCGCGCCTGGCAGCGTTCCAGAACCGCCTGCTGGCCAAGTATGCCCGCGTCCACGACATGCCGTTCATCGACTTCGCGCGCGACATGCCGCTCGATCCCGATCTCTTCATCGACGCCGTCCACACCAACAAGGCCGGCAGCCGGCTCAAGGGCTGGGTGGCTTTCAACCAGCTGGTGCCGATCGTGGAGAAGCACCTGGCGGACCGCACCTGGCCGAGCGCCTTCCCCAGCCCGGCGCCGGCCCTGCCGACCTTCACGCCGCGACAGGTGCCCGTCAGCTGCCGCTGATCGGGCGAGGCCAGGAAGGGTTTCGCGGACAGGTACGGCATGCCGGGTCGCAGGTGATCAACTACGCCGGATAGTCAGCGCCGTTGGCTGTTTCCTCCCAGGCGTCCAGCTCCTGGCGCTGGGTGTCGATCTCCGTCCGGATTCGCTGAACCGCCGATCGGCCGAGCGCGAGACGAAACGGCGGCTTGTCGGCCTGCACGGCTCGGATGATGGCCTGGGCGGCGCGCGCCGGATCGCCAGGCTGGCGACCATCCGTGCTGCTGTTCTCCTTGCGGCGCGCGCCCGCAGTCGCGGCATAGTCGTCGATGGTGTGCTTCGATTGCCTGAGCGACCGTCCGGCAAAATCAGTCCGGAAGCCGCCCGGCTCCACGACTGTGACGCGGATACCGAGCGGGCCGACCTCCTTGCGCAGCGCGTCAGAGAGGCCCCCGACGGCAAACTTGGTAGCGGAATAGTAGCCGGAGCCGGGTTGAGCCATACGACCCGCAACCGACGAAATATTGACGATATGTCCGCGCCGGTGGGCGCGCATGCCGGGCAGCACGGCTTGGATCATTGACACCAATCCGAAGAAATTGGTCTCGAAAAGCTCGCGCACCTCGGTTTCGTCGGCCTCTTCGACGGCGCCCCGATAGCCGTAGCCCGCGTTATTCACCAGGACGTCGATCGCACCGAACCGAGCCTCCGCCTCCTTGACTGCCGAGGCGACCTGCTTTGGGTCGGTGACGTCGAGGCGAAGCGCGAGCGCCGAAACGTCATGACCTGCGACGATATCCTGAATGGTTGCCGGATCGCGCGCCGTGACGACGGCATTCCAGTTTCGCGCCAATACGGCTGACGCCAACTCCCGGCCGAAGCCCGTGGAACATCCGGTAATCAGCCACGTGGCCATCGGCTCTCCCTGTCGGTCAGTGAGCCGCCGTCGCGGGCGGCCCCGCCGCCTCGAGAGCGGCGACCTCTTCGTCGGTGAAGACGCGACTGCGCGTCAGGAAGCGCACCCCTTCGGGGGCCTCGGCCGAGAAGCCCGAACCCCGACCCGGCACCACATCGATGATGAGCTGTGTGTGCCGCCAATACTCGAATTGCGCGGCACCGATATAGAACGCGCACCCGGCGATATCACCGAGCAATACATCCTGCGGGCCGACCCGAAAGTCACCGACGGGATAACACATCGGTGAAGACCCGTCGCAGCAGCCGCCCGATTGGTGAAACATCAGCCCGCCATGTTGGTCCTTCAGCCGTTCCACGACGGCCGCGGCCTTGTCGGTGATCTCAACGCGATTGACCATGTGCCGCCCCCGGCCGTCTTCCTTTTGAGCGCTTCGTCGCCGGACGGGAGGCACGGGATCGCCCCATGCCTCCACCCTTCTCGCCTCTAGAAGAACCCAAGCGCCTTGGCCGAATAGCTGACCAGAACATTCTTAGTCTTCTGGTAGTGGTCGAGCATCATCTTGTGGTTTTCGCGCCCGATGCCCGACTGCTTGTAGCCGCCGAAGGCCGCGTGGGCCGGGTAGGCGTGGTAGCAGTTCGTCCATACACGACCGGCCTCGATGGCCCGCCCGAACCGGTAGGCACGGTTGCCGTTGCGCGTCCACACACCTGCCCCCAACCCATAGAGCGTATCGTTGGCAATCGAGAGCGCCTCGTTATCGTTCTTGAAACGTGTGACGGAAACGACCGGACCGAAGATCTCCTCCTGGAAGATGCGCATCCTGTTGTGGCCCTCGAAGATTGTCGGCTCGACATAGTAGCCCTCGGCGAGCTCGCCCGTGAGCTTGGCCCGGGCGCCGCCGGTCAGGACCTTGGCACCTTCCTGCTTGCCGATGTCGATGTAGGACAGGATCTTCTCGAGCTGGTCGTTCGAGGCCTGCGCGCCGATCATCGTCGTGGGATCGAGCGGATGGCCCTGCTTGACCTTCCTGGTACGTGCTACGGCCCGCTCCATGAATTTGTCGTAGATCGACTCCTGAACAAGCACGCGGCTTGGGCAGGTGCAGACCTCGCCCTGGTTGAGCGCGAACATCGTGAAGCCTTCGAGGGCCTTGTCGAAGTACTCGTCGTCGGCGTCCATCACATCGGCGAAGAAGATGTTCGGCGACTTTCCGCCGAGTTCCAGCGTCACCGGGATGAGGTTGTCCGAGGCGTACTGCATGATCAGGCGGCCCGTCGTCGTCTCACCGGTGAAGGCGACCTTGGCGATGCGCTTGTTCTGCGCCAACGGCTTTCCAGCCTCGATACCGAAACCGTTGACGACATTGACCACGCCGGGCGGCAGGATGTCGCCGATCAGTTCCATCACGGCGAGGATGCCGACCGGAGTTTGTTCCGCAGGCTTCAGCACCACGCAGTTGCCGGCCGACAGGGCCGGCGCGAGCTTCCAGGTCGCCATCAGGATGGGGAAGTTCCAGGGGATGATCTGGCCGACCACGCCGAGCGGCTCGTGATAGTGATAGGCGACGGTATCGGCATCGATCTCGGAGATGCCGCCTTCCTGGGCGCGAATGACGCTCGCGAAGTAGCGCCAATGGTCGACGACGAGCGGCATGTCCGCATGGGTCGTCTCGCGGATCGGCTTGCCGTTGTCGAGCGTCTCGATCAGCGCGAGCAGGTCGAGATTCGCCTCCAGTTTGTCCGCTACCTTGTGCAACAGACGCGAGCGTTCCTGCACCGCCATCTTTCCCCAGGCCTCTTTCGCCTTGTGCGCAGCGTCGAGCGCCAGCTCGATGTCGGCGGCCGACGAGCGGGGCACTTCGCAAAGTTTCTGGCCGGTGATCGGGCTGGGGTTCTCGAAGTAGCGCCCGTCGACGGGCGCGACCCACTTGCCGCCGATATAGTTGTCGTAACGCTCCCTGATGAGGAGCTGCTTCGAGACCTTATCCAAGGCTTGCTGGAACATGGTTTCCTCCTGTCCATCGCGGTGACGACGATTCTTGTTCCTTCCCTGGACGGGCATCGGCTGTCCGATGCTGCCGTCGAAGGCGCGCTTCAGCGCGCCATGTTGATGACCTGCAGCTGCGTGAACTCGTTCAGCCCCTCCTCGGCGAACTCGGTGCCCAGGCCGGAATTCTTGGCGCCGCCGAACGGGATGTGCGGGGCCATATCAAGGTGCTTGTTGATCCAGACCGTGCCGGCCTCGAGCCGGGAAGCCACGTCATGTGCGCGCTCGAGGTTTGAGGACCATACCGATGCGCCCAGGCCGTAGGCCGTGTTGTTGGCCCGCTTGATGGCCTCGTCCGTATCGGAATATTTGAGCACCGGCAGCACGGGACCGAACTGCTCTTCGTCGACCAGGCGGCTGCCCTCCGAGATGTCGCGCACGATGGTGGGGCGAATGAAGTAGCCGGGACGGTCCATCACCTCGCCGCCGGCGACGACCTTGCCGTTCTTGCGGGCATCGTCGAGGAAGCCCTTCACCTTCTCGTACTGCATCTTGTTCTGCAGCGGCCCGAGCTGAGTGCCTTGCTTCAGTCCGTCATCGACAACCGCCGCCTCGGCGAGCTGGACCAGCTCGTGGCACATCTCGTCGTAGATCGATTCGTGGACGTAGAGCCGCTTGATGGCGAGGCAGACCTGTCCACTATTCTGGAAGGCGCCCTCGAAGATTCCCTTGGCCACGGCCTTGGGCTTGGCGTCGTCGAGCACGACACCGGCATCGTTGCCGCCGAGCTCCAGGGTGATGCGCTTCAGCGTCTCGGCCGCGCTTGCCATCACCTTCTTGCCCGTGGCGGTCGAGCCCGTGAAGGAGATCTTGCGGACATCGGGATGGTGCGTCAGGGCGTCACCGAGGTCGTTGGCATCGGCGATGAAGTTCAGCACACCCTTCGGCAGGATATCGGCGACCAGCTCGGCGAATTTGAGGCTGGCGAGCGGCGTTGTGGGCGCCGGCTTGACGACCAGTGTGTTGCCGGCCAGCAGGGCGGGCGGCAACTTGAACGACAGGATCATCAGCGGGAAATTCCAGGGAATGATCGCGCCGATCACGCCGAGCGGCCGGCGGTAGGCCTCGACCTTGCGGCCCTTGCTGTCTTCGATGACACGCATCGGCAGATCGAGGCTGGCGAAGTAGCGGAAGAAGCCCGCCATGCCCATCGTCTCGGCGGTGGCGTCGGCGAGCGGCTTGCCCTGTTCCTGGGTGAGAATGCGCGCGAGGTCGGCGCAGTTCTTCTCGATCGTCTCGGCCATGCGAACGATCAGCTTGCGACGTTCCTCGATCGGTGTGGCGGCCCATGCCGGGAACGCGGCCTTGGCGGCGGCGACAGCCTCGTTGAGCTGCTCTTCGGAGGCCCGCGGACATTGGACGAGGACTTCCTCGGTGGCGGGATTTACAACCGGCATCGTCTTGGCGCCGGCCACGAGGCGGCCGTTGATGAGAAAATTGAAATTTTCCATCGGGTTTCTCCCTACGATCGGCATGGCTGTTGTCGGTCGGCTTTACGCGCACGCGCTGCGAGATCGATATATTCAATCGTATATAACGCGCCATGCCAACGTCAATTCGGCGATGGCCGCCGC
>MKRV01000033.1:33089-36173 GCA_001897995.1 Alphaproteobacteria bacterium 65-37
CGGCTTTCATCACGGCGAGCCCGTATTGCGGGCCGACCGCAAGCTCCGGCGGGAAATCGACCATGACCAAGGCAGCGTCTAGCTTGGCGTACCTGGCCTTTCCCGAGCAGTAGACGATAGCGAGGTCGACGCGACCGTCCCGCAGAGCGTCGAGATAGTAGTCGCCGCTACGCGCCGGCGGCGCGCCGGGCGGGTTGTCGAGGACGACGGAGCGGTCGTGCAGCACCTTGCCGCTGCCGGGCCTCGCTTTATCGGCCACCTCGAACAGCTCGACGGTATAGTCGCCGAGCGGATCGATCTTGGCCGGCGACACGCCGATCCTGACATCGTCCGCGAGAAGGGCCTGCAGCACACCCCCTCTATCGGCCGGCGCACGTGTCGGCGGGGCGAGCAGACACAGGTCGTTGCGTGCGAACATCGCCATCACGCTCGCCCGGCCCTCCGCCACCAGCTTCCTGGCATGCCCGATGTCGGCTGACGTGAAGACATCGACCTTGTCACCCGCCTCGATACGCTCGCGCATACGCCCGGACGCGCCGAACTGGGTGTGGACGGCGATGCCGCGTTCCCGTGCAAAGTGGGCTGCCATCTCCGTCATGGCTTCGCGCAGGCTGCCGGCGCCATACAGGACCAGCCCGTCCTGCTGGGCAGCAACCGGCAAAGCCATCGCCGCGGACAGGGCGGCAGCCAGGAGCATCGAGGCCAGCCTCATCACGCGCCTCTTCCGGCATCGGCGACGATGGTTTCGGCTTTGCGGAACAATTCCGGATCAATGACCAGGCCTGATGCTCTGGTATTCTCCTCGAGCTGCTCCGGCCTGCTTGCCCCCACGATGGCCGACGCAACGTTGGGTTCGCGCAGCACCCAGGCCAGCGCGAATTGCGAGAGCGTGCAGCCGGCCTCGGCGGCGACCGGCTTGAGCTTCTGCACCGCATCGAGAACACGCGGTGTGAGCCAGGACTGCATGGTCTGCCCCATTGTCTCGCTGCTCGCCCGCGACCCTGCCGGCTGCGCCGCACCCGGGGCGTATTTGCCCGTCAGCACGCCCTGCGCCAGCGGCGACCAGACGATCTGCGAAACGCCTTTCGACGCACAGAGAGGAATCACACTCTCCTCGGGCTTGCGCCACAGGAGCGAATACTGCGGCTGGCTCGACACGAAGCGCTCGGTGCCCGCCACGGCGAAGGCGTTCTCGATCTGCCCTGACGACCATTCGCTGAAGCCGATGTAGCGGGCCTTGCCCTGACGCACGACGTCACTCAAGGCGCGCATGGTCTCCTCGAGCGGGGTTGCCGGATCGTAGCGGTGGCACTGGTAGAGATCGACATGATCGACGCGCAGCCGCTTCAGCGAGGCGTCGACTTGTTTCATGATCTGCGCGCGCGACAGGCCCTGGTCGGTGGGGCTCATCGGAAAGTAGACCTTGGTCGCCAGCACATAGGACGCGCGCGGCCGGGCCGCCAAGACCTCGCCCAGGAACGTCTCGGCCGCCCCTCTGCCATAAACATTGGCGGTATCGATGAAGTTGATGCCGAGATCGAAGGCCCGATCGACACAGGCGACGGCATTGTCGCGCGGCACGCCGACACCGTAGGTGAGCCACGATCCCAGCGAGATTTCCGAGACGTCGAGATCGCTGGCGCCAAGCTTACGGTACTTCATGGCTCGGGACCCTCCTTCGGAGCATCGGCGATCCGACCGACATCGCGATATGTTGACTGGGATATAGCGTTTTCCAGCATAAGATTTGGGATGCCTGGAATGCAACAGAGGGCATCGATGTCCAGCGTCTGGATCGATCACCGTATGACCCCCATCTCGCGCCTCTCCCTGCTGGGTTTGCTGGTCGCCTTGTTTGGCATTTCGCCGACCTTGGCAAACGACATGACGATGGTGGTACCGGCGCCCCTCGTGGACGATCGAAGGCAGGATGCTACGGCGGAAACCGCGGTTCTGGCGGGCGGCTGCTTCTGGGGCGTCCAGGCCGTCTTCCAGCACGTGAAGGGCGTGAGCCGCGCCGTCTCGGGCTATGCCGGCGGGACGAAGGAAAGCGCTACATACGACATGGTGAGCTCTGGTCGCACCGGGCACGCCGAAGCCGTCGAGATCACATTCGATCCGCGCGTCGTGAGCTACGGCACGATCCTGCAGATCTTCTTTTCAGTCGCCCACAATCCCACCGAACTCAATCGACAGGGGCCCGATCTCGGCCCGCAATATCGATCCGCCATCTTCACCCAGGATGCCACGCAGCGGCGCATCGCCGAGGCCTATGTCGCCCAGCTCGACAAGGCGGGCATATACAGGAAACGCATCGTGACGCAGGTCAACGGCGCGGACCCGTTCTATACGGCGGAAGCCTATCATCAGGACTACGCCACGCTTCATCCGCGCGAACCGTACATCGTCTTTCACGATCTCCCCAAGATCGAGGCGCTGAAGCGTCTGTTCGCCGCTTCGGCGCGCAGCAAGCCTGTGCTTCTCACCAAGGCCGGTGCCGAGGAGTAGATGTCGATTTTCAGTTCCTGCTGCCGCCCAGGTAGAGACCGGCAACGCGCTCGAGGCCCGCTCGGTCGTCATCGTCGAAGCGGCCTCGCCGCGGGCTGTCGAGGTCGATGACGCCGAGAACGGCTCCCCCTGACAACAGTGGCACCACAAGTTCTGACCGCGAGGCCGGATCGCAGGCAATGTGCCCGGGAAAGGCATGGACGTCTTCGACCACGACAGACCGCCGCTGCGAGACTGCGGTTCCGCAGACACCCCGGCCGATGGCAATCCGCACGCAGGCTGGCTTGCCCTGGAAAGGACCGAGCACCAGAATGTCGCCCCGCAGGAAGTAGAAGCCCGCCCAATTGAGTTGCGGCATCAGATGGAAGAGCAGTGCCGAGGTATTTGCCGCATTGGCGATCGGGTCGTCTTCGCCCTGTAGCAACGCGTCGAGCTGGCGGCAAAGCTCGTCGTAGAACGCGGGCTTCGCCAGTCCGTCGATCGTCCGGGTCTCGAACATTCCGGCTCTCCCCGTGGCTGCTTACTAGCCGTGCCCCCTCACCGAGTGTGGCACGTAGGGTTCCTCGAGGCCCTTTA
>MKRV01000034.1 GCA_001897995.1 Alphaproteobacteria bacterium 65-37
ACCTCTTGGCATGACCGACACATACTTTGGTTTGGGCCGGTCCCGGGGAAAGCCTCCCCGGCGTCAGGCGGCGGACTGCAGCCGCACTGCGACGGGAATGGACTTCGCCGCCGGTGTACCGCTCTTCTCGTCGTGGTGAGAGAGCGGCAGGAGCGGATTGGTCTCCGGATAGTAGGCGCCGATCGACCCTTTCGAGATGCTGTGCGGCTTCGCCCGGAATCCGCCGACGAGGCGACGCCGCCCGTCGGCCGACAGGGTCTCGATCTCGATCATGGCTCCCTCGGCGATGCCGCGCGCCTTCATGTCGTCCTCGTTCATGAACGCCACCATGCGACCGCCGAACACGCCGCGATACCGGTCGTCGAGGCTGTAGATGGTGGTGTTGTACTGGTCGTGGCTGCGCAAGGTCGTCAACTGCAGTGCCGAGGGATCGGCCACGACAGGGTCCTCGTCGAGGCCGGAGAAGAGCAGAAAGTTGGCACGCCGACTCGGGGTCTCCCAGATCCGGTCGCGCGGCGGATTGTAGAGATGAAAGCCGCCCGGCGTCCGGATGCGGAGATTGAAGTCCGCGAACAGGGCCGGAAACACTTCCTCGATCTTGCTGCGGATCCGGCCATAGTCCTTCGCGTACTCCGCCCAGTCGATGCCGTGATCGGGCAGTGTCGCCTGGGCCATGCCACAGACGATCGCCACTTCCGATCTCATCTGGTTGCTCATCGGCTCGATGATCCCCGTCGAGGCATGGACCATCGACATGCTGCCCTCCACGGTGATCGCCTGGCCGATGCCGGCCTGGATGTCGATGTCGCTGCGGGCGAGGCAGGGCAGGATCAAGGCTTCCTTGCCGTGCACGAGATGGCCGCGATTGAGCTTTGTGCTGACGGCAACCGTCAGGCGCAGGCCGCGCATCGCCTCGGCGGCCATCGTCCAGTCCGGCACGGCCCGCACGAAGTTTCCGCCGAGGCCGATGAAGACCTTGGCCTGGCCCGCCCTCATCGCCTCCAGGGCCTTGACGACGTTGTGGCCGTGGGCGCGCGGCGGATCGAAGCCGAAGACTTTCTGCAGCCGATCCAGAAACTCCGGCTTGGGCTTCTCGTCGATGCCCATGGTGCGATCGCCCTGGACGTTGGAATGGCCGCGCACCGGACAGACGCCGGCGCCAGGCTTGCCGATATTGCCCCGCAGCAGCAGCAGATTGACGATCTGCTGGACGTTGTCCGTGCCGAGACGATGCTGGGTGATGCCCATGCCGTAGACGGCGATGACCGCGCGCGCCTTCATGTAGACGTCGGCGACCCGCTCGATCTGCTCGCGCAGCAGTCCGCTCACCCGCAGGATGTCGTCCCAGTTCGTCGCCCGGATGTCGGCGGCGAAGGCCTCGAAGCCATGCGTGTGCTCGGCGATGAAATCGAGGTCGAGAACCGGCAGATCGCCCTTTCGCATCGCCGCGTCGTTGGCCTCGAGGACCAGCTTCATCACCCCCTTGAGGGCGGCAATGTCGCCGCCGACACGGACCTGGCAATACTCGCTGGCGATCCTGGTCTCGCCGAACGTGGCCATCTCCAGCGGGTTCTGCGGCGCGGCAAAACGTTCGAGCGCCCGCTCCCGCAGGGGATTGAAGACGACGATCGGCACGCCGGCGCGCGACGCCCGGTGCAGCTCCGTCAGCATGCGCGGGCTGTTGGTGCCCGGATTCTGCCCGATGATGAAAATGGCGTCGGCTCGGGCGAAGTCGTCGAGAATGACGGTGGCCTTGCCGATGCCGATGCTGGCGGGGAGGCCGACGCTGGTCGGCTCGTGGCACATGTTGGAACAGTCGGGAAAATTGTTCGTCCCGAAGCGTCGCGCAAAGAGCTGATACATGAACGCCGCTTCGTTCGAGGTACGCCCCGACGTGTAGAACTCCGCCTCGTTGGGATCATCGAGCGCCTTGAGCTCGCGGGCGATCAGGGCGAACGCGTCGGCCCAATCGATCGGCAGGTAGCGATCCGTCGCCGGATCGTAGCGCATCGGCTCGACGAGCCGCCCCTGCTGCTCCAGCCAGTAGTCGCTCTGCCGATCCAGCTCGCTCACGGTATGTGTCGCAAAGAACTCGCGCGTGACGTGGTTCCTGGTGAGCTCCCAGGCCACCGCCTTCGCACCGTTCTCGCAGAACTCGAAGGAGCTGGTATGCCGCGGATCGGGCCAGGCGCAGCCGGGACAATCGAAGCCCTCGGGATGGTTCATCGCCAGCAGCGCGGCGGAACCCTTGACCAAGACACCCTGCTCGCGCAGCGCCTTGGCCGTGGCGTGCAGGGCGCCCCAGCCACCGGCCGGCGGACTGTAGGGTGCGAATTGCGGCACATCCCGATCTTCATGATCGGCGTTGTCGGTCTGTGAAGCCGCGGAGAACGGGCGATCGGTCATGGCACTCTACTCCTCGAAGCGTCAGAGCTTGCGCGGGCACGATTGTTCCCGGTCAGTGTCATCGAATCTCGACCAGCGTGTGCGAAGTGTCGAGACCTTGCGGCAAAAGATGCGACATCGTCACGTCTCGGCAGCTCTCCGCACCGAACGTCGTGCATCCTCGAAAAAGCAGCGAATTACCGGGAAGATTTCAGGCCCGTGGCATCCCACGTTCATGACGCAATGACGACGACGACCTTCGAAGCGCCATCTGCAGATCATCGAACCGATAGGAGGCCAGTCATGACTCTTTCAATTCAGGACCGTAAGTCGGCAAAGCTGCACACGCCCAGCGGCTTCTCCGACAATGCCGTCAAGGACCTGTCCGGCGCGCTCACGGCACTGCTTGCCGACTGCTTTGCGCTCTACATCAAGACGAAGAACTTCCACTGGCATATCTCGGGGCGGCATTTTCGCGACTATCATCTGCTGCTCGACGAACAGGCCGACCAGATCTTCGCCATGACCGACCCGGTCGCCGAGCGTGTGCGCAAGATCGGCGGCACGACCCTGCGCTCCATCGGCCAGATCGCCCGGTTGCAGCGCCTGCTGGACAACGATGCCGACTATGTCGAGCCGACCGCGATGCTGGCCGAACTGCGCGACGACAATCGGCAGCTCGCCGGCTCGCTGCGGTCGCTGCATGTGCTTTGTGAGGAACATGGCGACGTCGCGACGGCAAGTCTCGTCGAGGTCTGGCTCGACGAAGCCGAACGCCGCATCTGGTTCCTTTTCGAGACCACCCGATAGGCTCTGCGGTCGCGCCTGTCTTCGTTTCGGGTCATACTGGGCGAAGACAGGCGCTGCGGCCCGCATACCAGCAGGAGCGAGCACCGATGAAACAGAGCAAACCCAAACCCGGCAAATCGCGGCCGACGGCGCGGCCCGGCGGCGCGGCCGACCGCGCGACCCCCAAGCCGACGCGGGACGACACAGAACGTCGCCTCGACGAAGAACTGGCCGAGACGTTCCCTGCCAGCGATCCGCCCTCCATCCTGCGGGGACGTCCCGCCGACGATTGAGGCCCAAACCTATGTATGGGGCCGACGAACCCTCCGTACAATAGCAACCCTAGTGCAGGGAATGACACGCTGCCTTCATCACAATGGTGGAGATTCGGTGATGTCGCGCAGCACGGAACGAATGGAAAGAGGCGCTTTCGACGGTCTTTCGGAAGCCTGTCTACCCCTTCCCGCCGTCGATCATGACCCGGCATTCGACGCAGAGGTCCCGCAGCATCCCGACCCGCAGTCTTCGCCTGGCGCCAGTCGTCACGTGGGCCCCCTACTCAAGTGGCGCTATCGCCGCGTCGAACGCTATATCGACGACCACCTGGAAGACCGCATCATGCTGGCCGACATGGCCCGCATCGTCGGCCTCACGCGCATGCACTTCGCCGCGCAGTTCCGGGTGGCCACCGGCGTCAAGCCGCACGAATTCCTGCTGCAGCGACGCATCGCCCGCGCCTGCGGTTTCCTGCGCGACGAGAGCCTTTCCCTGGTCGAAATCGCGCTCAAAGTCGGCTTTCAAAGCCAGGCGCACTTCACCACGGTCTTCAAGCGCATCGTCGGCGAGACGCCGAACAGATGGCGCCGCCTGGCACGGCTCGGTGCCGACCGGATTGATCCACTCCGCGCCGGCGCACAACTGCGGTGCTAGAGCACGTTCCGCTCGACTGGAATCAGTCGAGCGGAAGGTCGTGCTCTAGATTCTAACGATTCTAGAGCAGCTTATGCCCGGGAAGAGGGAACCGCATGCGGTTCCATCTTCCCGGGCGCTGCTCTAGCTGTGGAGTTGCGCGTTGAGGCCGTCCCAGTTTGGCGTGCGCCTGGTCGCCTCGAGAGCGCCGGTCTGGGAGTTGCGACGAAAAAGAAGGCCCTTTTGGCCCGAAAGCTCCTTGGCCTTCAGGACTCGGCCATCTTCCAAAAGGATGCGCGCGCCTGCCGTGATGTAACAGCCCGCTTCGACAACACAATCGTCCCCCAACGAAATGCCGATACCGGCATTGGCTCCGATCAGGCAGCGCTCACCGACCGTAACCCTCTCTTTCCCGCCTCCGGACAGAGTGCCCATGATCGACGCTCCGCCGCCGACGTCGCTGCCCCTTCCCACGACCACGCCGGCGCTTATCCGGCCCTCGACCATGCAGGGACCGAGCGTACCTGCGTTAAAATTGCAGAAGCCTTCATGCATGACGGTCGTGCCCGGTGCCAAATAGGCGCCGAGCCTGACGCGATCCGCATCGGCAATTCTCACGTCCGCAGGCGTCACATAGTCGGTCATGCGTGGAAACTTATCGACGCCTGTCACCTCAAACGCGAGGCCGCGCTTTCGGGCCGCCATTTGCACTTCCGGTACACGAGAGGGTTCACAGGGACCGAGGGTCGTCCAGGCAACGTTGGGCAACAGGCCGAAAATGCCATCGAGGTTCAGGCAATTGGGCTGAACGAGCCGGTGACTGAGGAGATGCAGCCGAAGATACGCGTCGTGCACATCGGTCGGTGCAGAGGCAAGGGAGTCGATTTCTGTACGGATTGGCACGATGTCGACACTGCGAATATCGTCGTGTCGCGCATATCCGTCTGCCTGCTCACCCAACGATCCGCCGATCTCGTCCTTCGTGAGCCGCACCGTTGCCGACTTGTCCGCCCCCACGACCAGGCGCAGCCGAAGAAACCAGGAATCCAGCACGCGGCCGTCAGCGGCGATCGTCGCAAACCCCTCGCCTCTCGCGCCTCTCAACTCCATCGCCATTCGAATTGCTCACTGTTCGGTCCTGCACATTGGCTGGCCGCGCATCATGAGTCCACGCCCTAAAGGGCGAAGCCGCCATCGACCATCAGGGTCTGGCCAGTGACGTATGAGGCGGCGTCCGAGGCGAGGAAGTCGACGACGTTGGCGATCTCCATCGCAGTGCCGAAGCGGCCGAGCGCCACCGCGTTCTTGGTCGCCTGGATGAAGCGATCGTCGAAATCGCCCTCTGCCACCAATCTGTGGAACATGCCGTCGCTGATCGCACCCACGCCCACCATGTTGGCGCGGATGCCGTTGCGCCCTTCTTCGGCGGCAATGCCCTTGATCAGCGATTCGATTGCGGCCTTGGGCGCCGACGACATCACGTCCTTCTTGGCATAGCGGCGGATTGCCGGCGTGCCGAGGCCGATCGCGACGCCGCGCGCGGCACGCAGTCCGGCAATGGCGTGATGGAAGAAGTTGTAGGCACCGAAGACGTCGGTGCCGACCGTCTCCTCGAACAGCTGCGGGGCAAGATCGCTGATGTAGCGCATGTTGATGTAGGGACCGGCAGCGTAGATCGCGGTGTGCAGGCCGCCGAACCGGTCGAGCACCTCCGCGTGGACCCTGGCCACCGCGGCCGCATCGCGCAGGTCGAGCTGGAACGCCGCCGCGCGGCGGCCCGTTGCCTCGAGCCGGGCGACCAGCTTTTCCGCGGCCTCGCGATTGCCGCGATAGGTGACGGCGATGTTGCTGCCTGCTGCCGCGAGCAGCTCGGCGATCGCCTGGCCGATGCCTCCCGAACCGCCGGCGATCAGCGTGGCACCGCTCGCGTAGCGCGCGGCTTTGGGGGCGGGTGCGCTCGCGCCGGTCATGCGTCGACCCTCGCCTGACGTGCGTCCGCGTAGTGACGCCGCGTGACCTCGCGCAGCTTCACCTTCTGGACCTTGCCCGAGGGAGTCATCGGGAAGCTGTCGACGATGAAGAGCTGGCGCGGGATCTTGAAACTCGCAACCTTGCCCTGGCAGTGGCGCTGCACAGTGTCGAGGTCGACGGGCCGCGCACCGTCGCGCAGAATGACGAAGGCCGCAGCGACTTCGTTCAGCCGCTCGTCGGGATAGCCGACGATCGTCACGTCGGCGATGTCGGGCAGCTCGAGCAGCAGTGCCTCGACTTCGGCCGGCGCCACGTTCTCACCGCCGACCTTCAGCATATCCTTGTAGCGCCCGG
Source organism: Alphaproteobacteria bacterium 65-37 (assembly GCA_001897995.1). GTDB lineage: Bacteria > Pseudomonadota > Alphaproteobacteria > Reyranellales > Reyranellaceae > Reyranella. The sequence continues at coordinate 6,409 of MKRV01000034.1, forward strand.
TGAAGCGCAGATAGCCGTCGGCGCGCATGTAGCCCGCATCGCCGGTCCGCAGGAACCCGTCCTCGCCCAGCGCCGCCGCCGTCTCCTGCGGCATGCGGTAGTAGCCCTTGGTCAGGGAGAAGCTGCGGATCCGGATCTCGCCGGTCTCCCCGGCTGGCACCGGCCGGCCCGTCTCCGGATCAACGATACGGATCTCGACACCTGGCAGCGGAAAGCCCGACGCTTCGCTGCGCTGTTCGACCGACGCGTCCATGAAGCCGGCGGTGATGCCACCCCAGGTCTCGGTGAGGCCGAACGACGGCAGGATCGGACAGAACTCGGCGTGAACGGCCCGCACGATGCCGATGCAGTTGTCGGGACCGGAGGGAAAGCTGCCCATGCGCAGGCTGGAAAGGTCCCGGCGCCTCTTCTTCTGGCAGTCGAGCAGATCGCGATAGTGCGGATCGAAGCCGTGGACGATCGTGGCCTTCTCCGCCTCGATCAGGTCGAGCGCCTGATCGGCGTCGAAGGTCTCCATCAGGATCTGGGAGGCACCGAGCGCGATCGAAGGCACTGTGACGAAACCGATGGCGTAGAGATGGAACAGCGGCAGGTAGTGCATCTGCACGTCGCGGAAGCTGGTCCCCCATATGACGCTGCGCTCGATGCAGAGCCGGACGCCAGCGTGGGTCAGCATGGCGCCCTTGGCATTGCCGGTCGTTCCCGAGGTGTAGACGATCATCGCCAGGTCATCGATTCCGATCGCCGCGGCTCGCGCTTCGATCGCCGCACGATCCGGCGGGCCGGCGGTATCGATCAGGGTCGCAAGCTCGTCGGCGACGGTGAGGCAACGGTCCTCGACCGTGATCAGACGACGGAGCTGGGGAAAGGCGGCGCTGCGAAGGCCGCCACCGGCCACCGGCTGCGCGTCGGCCAGGACTTCCGACAGCATGGCCCCGTAGTCGATCGGCCCCGACTTCTCGACATAGATCAGCGCCGTGCACTCGGATTGGCCGAGACAGTAGGCGATGTCGCGGGTGCGATAGCGCGTGTTGAGCGGCACCGCCACCGCGCCGATGCGCACGATGGCGAACAGCAGGAAGATGTATTCCGGCCGGCTGTTGAACCACAGTCCGATCTTGTCGCCGGGACCGAACCCCGCCCCGACGAGCGCCCAGGCGCAGCGATCGAC
>MKRV01000035.1 GCA_001897995.1 Alphaproteobacteria bacterium 65-37
ATGCTCGCCTCGTCGATCACCTCGCAGATCTCGGCCGAGGAGCTGACCGCCACCGCCAATCTCGTGCAGTCCGACACCTACCGCAGCTTCGAGGTCTATGTGATCGTGGCGGTGGTCTATCTCGCTTTGTCGGCACTCTACCGCTTCGCGCTCTGGCTGATCGGCCTCGTGCTGTTCGAGCGCCGCCGCCGGCTGGGGACGCCGCTGTGATCCAGCTCAGTTTCGCCCATGTCGTCTATCTCGTCGAAGCGGCGCGCTGGACGGTGTTGCTCTCCCTCATCGCTTTCGCCGGCGGTGCTCTGGTCGGGCTGCCGCTCGCCCTGATGCGCGTCTCGCGCTCGAAGCTGCTGCGCGGCCTCGCCAGTGCCTACATCCAGATCGTGCAGGGCACGCCGCTGCTGATCGTGCTGTTCCTGTCCTATTTCGGCCTCGGCATCATGGGCTACAAGCTCGACCCGCTGGTCGCAGCCGGACTCTCCTTCACCGTCTATGCGGCGGCCTTCCTGGGCGAGATCTGGCGCGGCTGCATCGAGGCGGTGCCCAAGACGCAGTGGGAGGCATCGGATTGCCTGGGCCTCAACCCGGTTCAGCAATATGCCTACGTGATCCTGCCGCAGGCCGTGCGCATCGCCACGCCGCCGACCGTTGGCTTCATGGTCCAGATCGTGAAGAACACCTCGCTGGCCTCGGTCATCGGCTTCGTCGAGCTGGCGCGCGCCGGTCAGATCGTCAACAACTCGACCTTCGAGCCGTTCGTGATCTTCGCCGTGGTCGGGGTCATCTATTTCGCCATCTGCTACCCGCTGTCGGTGGCGAGCCGTCATCTCGAGAGGAAGGCCAATGCCGGCAGGTGAAGCGGTCGTCTGCATCCGCGACGTCGTCAAGGAATTCGGTCCGCTGCGCGTGCTCGACGGCGTGGGCTTCGAGGTGACGCGTGGCCAGACCGTGGCGGTGGTCGGTCGCAGCGGGTCGGGCAAGAGCACGCTGCTGCGCTGCATCGCCGGCCTCGAGACGATCCAGGGCGGCGATATCGAGGTCTGCGGCCATCCCGTCGGCCGGCCGGGCAGCGCGGCGCGCGCCCAGCTCCGTCGCGACGTCGGCATGGTGTTCCAGAGCTACAATCTCTTTCCCCATCTCACGGTCGAGCGGAACATCACCCTGGCGCTGACCTTGGTGAAGAAGCAGTCGCGCGAGGAGGCCAAAGGCCGGGCGGCAGAGGTGCTGGGGCTGGTCGGCCTCACCGACAAGATCGGCGCTTATCCCGAGCAGCTTTCCGGCGGCCAGCAGCAGCGCGTGGCGATCGCCCGGTCGCTGGCGCTGCAGCCGCAGGTCATGCTGTTCGACGAGGTCACTTCGGCGCTCGATCCCGAACTCACCGCCGAAGTGCTGGGCGTCATGGAGAGCCTGGCGCAGCGCGGCATGACCATGATTTCGGTGACGCACGAGATGGGCTTTGCCCGTCGTGTCGCCGATCTCGTCGTCTTCATGCACAAGGGCAAGGTCTGGGAAATCGGCCCGACCCAGGAACTCTTCGCCAATCCGCGAACGGCCGAGTTCCGTCAATTCGTCGGCAGTGAACTCTGACGATCGGCGAACAACTCGGCGTCGCGGCGGACGGCGCCTTCGTTGGCCATCAGTACCAGACCATAGGTGATTGCGAGCACCAGCACGATGGTGGCGTAGAGCACGACGGGGTGGAGGCTGGCCACCGTTTCGGGCGGCAGGACGTCCGCCACCTGCAGGATGAGCATGCAGGCCCGCAGCACGCGGGCAATGCCGAGGCCCACGAAAGCCAGCGCCGTCGGCAGCCGGCTGCGCAGCCCGTCATGCGCCCGGCCCTGCCAGGTCTCGTGCGCCGCCGCGATCGACAGCAGGCCGAGGAACAGCGAGAAGGGAATCGCCGTCGCGAGCGGCCCGGCGCCGGCCAGCGATGCGATGCCGTATAGCGCAAGGTAGGCCGCCACGACACCCGCCGTGCGGACCACCAGCCGGGCAGCGTCGGCGTGGCCTCGATTGAACTGGCGCAAGCTCAGCCAGATCACGGCGAAACCCGAGACGATCATCGCGTTCGCGACCGGGATGATCCAGCTCGTCGGGACGGCAGCGGGCGATCGGAGGATCAGCACGCCGAGGATGCTCAGCAGTAAGGCGGCCGCCCAGGCACGCAGGCCTGGTGCGTCGCGATGATGATACCAGGTCAGCAACGCCGCGCCGGCCCCGCACGTCATGACGATCCCGCCGATGAGGTAGAGCGCCTTGACGTTGAGATCGAGCAGAAGCATCGGCGTCGTGGTCCTGACGGAAGATTTAGGCTGGCGGCGCCACGGAAAGGCCCTTGACCTTGTGTCGCTCGATCAGGCGGGCGACCAGGCCGGACTTCTTGGCCTCCTCGACGAAGTCGGCGAGGAAGGCGGCGCCGGCGGAATTGGGCCGGGCAGTGCCCACTGCCTGCTGCACGGCGGTGAACTTGCCCTCGAGGATCTTGAGGCCCGGCGCCTTCTCGACATCCTTTAGAAGACCCGGACGCAGGCCGGCCAGCACGTCGAGCTTGTCGGCCAGGAATGTCTGGAAAGCGGCGTCGAGGCCCGACACCCGCACCAGGGTGGCGTTGCGGATGTTGTTCTCGAGCCACAGATCGTAGGCGGACCGGGCCGATACCGCGATGCGCACGCCTTTCCGGTCGACGTCGGCGATGGAGGCGATCGGCGAGCCGGCCGGCACCATGTAGGTCGCTTCGATTTCGACGTAGGCGGCGGTGAAGCTGATCTTCTCCGCCCGCTGCGGCTCGGCGCCGATCAGGCCGATATCCCAGATATCCTTGCCGGCCTGGTCGGCGAGTTCGCCGGGCGACTTGAAGGGAATGAGCTGTGCCGGCACGCCGAGGCGGTCGGCGATCGCCTGGGCCATGTCGGGGGCGACGCCGACCGGGTCGCCTTTGTCGCTGCGGCCGGTGACCAGCAGGAAGTTGGAGAGGTTGATCCCGGCGCGCAGGACACCGGTCGGGGCGAGTTCGTTGCGGACTTTGTCGGACATGGCCTCAGTCTATGGGCAACCGGCGGCGGATGGTAGGCTCGCGCGCATGTCTTCCCCACCGACAGCCCGGCTGCGATCGATCTGCCTCGCTTTGCCGGAAGCGGCCGAGAAGGAAGCGTGGGGCGATCCCACCTTCCGCGTGCGCGACAAGATCTTCGCCATGGAGAAACGCGGCGACGGCCGGATCTCGCTGTGGTGCAAGGCACCGCCGGGCAGCCAGGCGATCCTGGTCGGCGCCGATCCCGAGAATTTTTTCGTCCCGCCCTATGTCGGACACAAGGGCTGGATCGGTGTGCGGCTCGACCGCAAGCCCGACTGGGCCGAGATCGCCACCTTGATCCGGCGAAGCTATTGCCTGACGGCGCCGAAGAAGCTCGTTGCCCTGCTGCCCGACGAGGCATCGAAGTGAGTCACGAGGCGAAAGATCGTTCGCATTTTTCCTCCCCCGTCACAGCGGCTTGGTTACAAGCCGCGACGCGGGGGAGGTGCCCGCGTAATCGCGGGCGGAGGGGGTGTCTCGATACGAAGAAGATCATGACCCCCTTCGCCCCGTATGACGGGGCACTTCCCCCGCGAAGACGCGGGGGCAGAGAAAACTATGAGCGATCCGTGTGGAGTAACCTCCGCGCTAAAGGACGCTGTCTTTCATCACGCACAGGTTCCGCCCGTCTAGAACCCCCTCTAGACTGACGCCATGAGCAACGAAGTCATTGTCGAGACCCAGGCCGGTCGCCTTCGCGGGACGGCCGAGCGTGGCGTGGAGATCTTCAAGGGTATTCCCTATGCCGCACCGCCCCTCGGCGATCGGCGCTTCCGACCACCGGTGAAGCCGGACCCCTGGACTGGCGTGCGCGATGCTGGGGCTTACGGCAACATGGCCGTGCAGAGCCTCAATGTCTTCGCCCTGCCCGACGATCTGTTGCAGATCTTCACCCTCGCCGGCCGGCAGAAGCTCGACGAGGATTGCCTCTATCTCAATGTCTGGACATCGGGCCGCGAGGGCGCGCACCGGCCGGTCCTGTTCTGGTGCCACGGCGGCGCCTTCATCACCGGGTCCGGCTCGTCGCCCTGGTCGGACGGCGCCAATCTCTGCCGTCTCGACGACGTCGTCGTGGTCTCGTTCAACCATCGGCTCGGTGCCCTGGGCTACCTGCACCTCGAAGACATCGCGGCCGGCGATTTCACCGGCGCCGGCCTTGCCGGTATGCTCGATATCGTGGCCGCCCTCGAATGGGTGCGGGACAATATCGCCCAGTTCGGCGGCGATCCGGGCAACGTCACGATCTTCGGTGAGTCGGGGGGCGGTGCGAAGGTGAGTGTGCTGATGGCCATGCCGTCGGCCAAAGGCCTCTTCCACAAGGCGATCATCCAGAGCGGCCCGGCGGTGCAGATGGCCGAGCGGGAGGATGGCAGCCGGACGGCACGCCAGATGCTGGAGCATCTGGGACTTGAGCCGGCGCGCGCGGCCGAGTTGCGACATCTGCCGGTGGCGAAGATCCTGGACGCGCAGGTCAAGGTGCTGGCGTCCGTCAGCCGGGCCGCCTTCGCCGAGCGGCGGCGCCTCGGTTTCAATCCGGTGATCGACGGCCATCGTTTCCCGGGCGGTCCGTTCGCCCCGCAGGCGCCGACGGTCTCGCGGGACGTGCCGCTGATGATCGGCAGCAACAAGGACGAGATGACCTTGTTCCTGGGCCATATGCCCTGGGTGACCGACGCGACCTTCGACGCTCTGCCCGAGGCCTTGACGCCCTACCTCGGCGACCGCGCGGCGGAGATCGTGAACGTCTATCGCAAGGCGCAGCCGCGGCTGCGGCCCGACGAAATCGCCATCGCCATCGTCTCGGACCAGGGCATCCGCGCGCCGTCGCTGCTGATGGCCGAACGCAAGATCGCCCAAGGCGGCGCGCCGGTCTTCGTCTATCTCTTCGCGTGGGAGACGCCGGTGCTGGGCGGCCGGCTGCGCTCCTGCCACACGCTCGAGATTCCTTTCGTCTTCGGCAATCTCGAAACGGCGGAACTCACCGGCAGCGACCCGGCGCGGCTGGCGCTCGGCGAGGTGATGGGCCGAGCGTGGATCGCCTTCGCCCGCAACGGCGATCCCAGCCATGACGGTCTGCCGGTCTGGCCGGCTTACTCGAAGAGCATGCGCACCACGATGATCTTCGACAGTGTTTGCCGGCTGGATATCGACCCCTATCCGGCGGGGCGGTGGATTTGGGAGAGCAAGCAATGAAGATCGTCGACGTCACCCTGACCCTGTTCGCCTGGGACGACATCCCGCCGACGACCTACGGCGCCCATACCGGCCGGTTCTCCGGCAAGAGTGCGCTCGGCCTGCTGCGCCTGGTGACCGACCAGGGCCTCGAAGGCCATGCCTTCCTCGGCTCAGCGATGAATCCGGCAACCACGGACGGGCAGGGGCTGATCACCCATTTGAAGCCGGTGCTGCTGGGCAAGAACCCCTTGCAGCGCGAGCATCTCAACCAGGAAATCTGGAAGCGCCAGCGCTCGGCCGGCGTGCGCTCGATCGGCGCCGTCGACGTGGCGCTGTGGGATCTCGTCGGCAAGGCGATGGGGCAGCCGATCCATCGGCTGCTCGGCACCTATCGCGAGGCCGTGCCGGCCTATGCCAGTTCCGCCGTGCTGGCCTCACCGGCCGCCTACGCCGAGGAGGCGGTGCAGTTCAAGGAGAATGGTTGGGCCGCCTACAAGATCCATCCGCCGACACGTTGGAAGGAAGACATCGCGGTCTGCGAAGCCGTGCGCAATGCCGTCGGCGACTACACGATCATGCTCGATTCGACCTGGAGCTACGATTACCCCGCGGCGGTGCGGGTCGGCCTCGCCGTGCAGGAGCTCGGCTTCCACTGGTACGAGGATCCGCTGGCCGACCAGGACATCTACAATTACGTGAAGCTGAAGCAGCAGCTTTCTATTCCGATCCTGGCCACCGAGTATCCCATCACCGGCCTCGATTCCTATCAGCCCTGGATCATGCTGCAGGCGACCGACTATCTGCGTGGCGACGTGGCGGTGAAGGGCGGTATCACGACTCTGGTGAAGACGGCGCATCTCGCGGAGGCCTTCCGCATGAACTACGAAGTCCATCACGGCGGCAATTCGCTGAACAACGTCGCCAACCTCCATGTCATCGCCTCGATCCGCAACACCGAGTTCTTCGAAGTGCTGTTGCCCGACGCGGCGCAGAAATACGGCCTCGAACAGGACATCGTGGTGGGCCGCGATGGGCTGGTTCATGTGCCGAATGGACCGGGCCTCGGGGCGGCGATCGACTTCGCCCTGATAGAGCGCAAGAAAATTGCCATTTTGAGCTGATTTCAGGTTCGTCATGGGCGCAACCCGCCTTGGGCGGGGTGCGTTTTACCGGCGTCCAGATTTCAGGAGGCCCCCATGATGCACCGCACATTGCTTGCTTTGGCGCTGATCGCTTCGGCCGGCGCCGTTCATGCGCAGACAACCACCCCCGTCGATCCGTACGGACGGCCGCTGCTCGGCCGTGAGGACTGGGTTCGCCAGCCGGGCGACCAGCCTGGTCCTGCGTCGGGGATGACCGGTGGATCGTCGTCCGTTTCGACTCCCATGACGGCGGCGCCCATGACCTATGCCCCCACGACCTACGCGCCGCCAGCGGGTGGGCCGACGTACAACGACATGGCGGCGGCGCCGGCCATGTCCGCCGATTCCTCGCGTGTCGGATCGGGACCCCATCCGGTCGCTTTCAGGGACGAGTTCGGGTTCCGCTATGACGCCCAGGGAAATCGCCTCGATGCACGCGGCTACGTGATGGCGGCACCGTACTCGGGCACCTACAGATAGAAGCCTCAGACGACCGTCTGGAAACGCTCGATACAGGTGGTCAGGACCGCATCGATCGGCTCTGACCACCAATGGTTGGAGAATATTTCGACTTCGCACAGGCCGTCGTAGCCAGCTGCTTCGACGGCGGCGCGGATGCCTGGCAGATCGATGACGCCATCGCCCATCATGCCGCGATCGTTCAACAGGTCCTTCGTCGGCACCAGCCAGTCACAAACGTGATGGGCGAGCAACCGGCCTTCGCGGCCGGCGCGCTCGATGCCGGCCTGAAGGTCGGGATCCCACCAGACGTGATAGACGTCGACGGCCACGCCCAGCGCGCCTGTTTGTCCCGGGTCGAGCTTGGCCGCGATGTCCAGTGCCTGCGCCAAGGTGTTCACGGCAGCACGATCTGCTGCATACATGGGATGCAGAGGTTCGATGGCGAGCGGCAGTCCTGCCGTGCGCGCATGCTCCAGCAGTCGGCCGATCCCATCCTCGATCATTGTCCGCGCGCCGCCGAGATCCTTGGAGGCGTGCGATCCTGGACGGGAAAACTGCGGCAGGCCTCCCGCCACGAGGATGAGGCAGGGCGCGCCCAGTGCCGCGGCTTCGTCGACGGCGCGGCGATTGTCGTCATGGGCTGCGGCAAGGTGCTCGCCCGATGCCGGGAACATGCCGCCACGGCAGTAGCCCGAGAGTTTCAATCCAGCCTGCCGGATGGCGCGGCCGGCATTGCCCAGCCCCACGGCCGCGACCTGGTCGCGCCAGGGGCTGATCGCCGGGATTCCATGTCGGGCGCAGGCCTCGATGATGCCCAGCAGGTCGGACTGGCGACGGACGGTCGCTGTGTTGAGCGACATCTGCCGTAGAGCGCCGCTGAAATCGCGCATGGCGCCGCTCAACCGGTTACACCGCGCACGGCCATGACCGCCTTCATGCGCGCCGCCGCGCGTTCGGGATCGCGAAACAGTCCGGCCTTGTCAGCCAGTCGGAACAGTTCGGCGAGATGCAGGGTCGAGCGCGCGCTCTCCTGGCCGCCGACCATGGTGAAATGGTCCTGGTGGCCGTTGAGATAGGCCATGAAGACGACGCCGGTCTTGTAGAACTGGGTCGGCGCCCGGAAGATGTGGCGCGACAGCGGCACTGTCGGCGCCAGGATCGCATGGAACCGTGCGAGGTCGCCCGATGCCAGTGACGAGAGCCCTGCCGCCGCGGCCGGAGCGATCGCATCGAAGATGCCGAGCAGGGCGTGCGAGTAGCCTTGCGAATCGCCGGCGATCAGCTCGGCGTAATTGAAGTCGTCGCCGGTATACATCTTCACGCGCTTGTCGAGGCGACGGCGCATGGCGATCTCGCGGTCCTTGTCGAGCAGCGAGATCTTCACGCCGTCGATCTTGGCGGCCGAACCGTTGATGATCGCCAGCGCCGTATCCATCGCCTGGTCGAGGTCGCGGGTGCCCCAATAGCCGGCCAATGCCGGGTCGAACATGTCGCCCAGCCAATGGATGATCACCGGCTCGCGCACCTGGCGCAGCACCTGCGAATAGACGCGGGCATAGTCGTCGGCCGACTGCGCAACCCGCACCAGGGCGCGCGATGCCATCAGGATGATCCGCCCGCCCACCGCCTCGATGGCGGCGATCTGGTCCTCGTAGGCGTCGATCACCTTGTCGACCGATTGTGTGCCGGCAAGGTCGAGATGGTCGGTGCCGGCACCCGAAAAGACGACCGCGCCGTCGCGGCCGCGCGCCGCCGCGACCGAGCGCTTGATCAGCTCCAGCGCCATCGGCCAGTCGAGCCCCATGCCGCGCTGAGCCGTGTCCATGGCCTCGGCGACGCCCAGTCCGAGGTCCCAGAGATACGTGCGATAGGCGATGGTGCGCTCCCAATCGGGCGCCGCCTTCAGCCAGGGATCGATGTCGGCTGCCGGGTCGGCGACGACATGGGCGGCCGCCAGCGCGACACGATTTAGCGGCCGCGTCGTCCGGTCGGGGAAATGCGCGGCCGTCGACAAGGTATAGGGCGCGACGCGACCGTCGGCGATGGGCAGGGGCAGGATGATGGACATCGTGACCTCCTCTTTTGCTTCCGTCTCAGACTTGCAGCAGCGGAACGTCGACCCAGCGGCGCTCCTTCCAGCTCTGCAGGGCGCATTCGACGAGCTGCACGCCCTTGGCGCCTTCGACCAGCGTGTGCGGGAACGGCGCGTCCTCGACGACGTGGCGGATGAACATTTCCCATTCGGCCTTGAAGCCGTTGTCGTAGACAACGTTGTCCGGCACTTTCTGCCAGCTGTCGTAGAAGTCGATGGTCTGCTTCTGATCGGGATTCCAGACTGGCCGGGGTGTCGCCGCGCGCGGCTGGATCATGCAGTCGGTGAGGCCGGCCACGGCCGAGCCCAGGGTGCCGTCGACCTGGAAGGTCACGAGATCGTCGCGGTAGACGCGCACCGCCCAGCTCATGTTGATATGGGCGATCACGCCGCCTTCGAGCTGGAAGGTGGCATAGGCGGCATCGTCGGCCGTCGCGGCGTAGCGCTTGCCGGCCTCGTCGACGCGCTCGGGGATATGAGTGGCGGCGATGCAGGATACGGACTGGACGCGGCCGAACAGATTGTCGAGCACGTAGCGCCAGTGGCAGACCATGTCGAGCACGATGCCGCCGCCGTCGTCGGTGCGATAGTTCCAGGAGGGGCGCTGGGCGGCCTGCCAGTCGCCTTCGAACACCCAGTAGCCGAACTCACCGCGGACCGCGAAGACACGCCCGAAGAAGCCGGAATCGCGCAGCATCTTGATCTTCTGCAGGCCGGGCAGGAACAGCTTGTCCTGCACGGTGCCGTTCTTGACGCCCTTGGCCTTGGCCAGGCGACAGATCTTCAGCGCCTCGGCGAGGTTGGTGGCGATCGGCTTCTCGCAATAGATGTGCTTGCCGGCGGCAATGGCCTTCTCGAGCAGGGTCGGCCGCATCTGGGTCGTCGCCGTGTCGAAGAAGATGTGGTTTTTCGGACTCGCGATTTCGGCGTCGAGATCGGTCGTCCAGCGCAGGCCGCCATGCTGCTCGGCCAGCGCCTTCGCCTTGTCGGCACTGCGGCTGACCAGCACGGGGTCGAGCTGGACCCGCGAACCATCGGACATCAGCACACCGCCCTGGGCACGAATCGCGGCCACCGAGCGGATCAGGTGCTGATTGATGCCCATGCGTCCGCTGACGCCGTTCATGATGAGGCCGAGGGTGCGTGTACTCATGAAGACATGTCCTCGTTGGGTTTGCTGGTCATCGCGCTCACAAATCTCCTCCCCCGTCTTTGCGGGGGAGGTGCCCGCGTCATCGCGGGCGGAGGGGGTGTCTCAACACGAAGAAAGATCCCGACCCCCTCCGCCGCCGATGACGGCGGCACCTCCCCCGCAAAGACGGGGGAGGAGGATGAGAAGGGCAACTTTGCGAACGCCATCAATCGATCCCGCCCTGGGCGAAGAAATGGCTGCGGACGGCCTTGGCGATTTCGATGAAGGCCGGTTCGCTCATCGTCGAGAGGCGACGCGGCCGTGGCAGGTCGACGTCGTAGATCGCTGCGATCGCGCCCGGCCGTTCGGTCATCACGACCACGCGGTCGGCGAGGAAGACGGCCTCCGGGATCGAATGCGTGATCAGCAGGATGGTCTTGCGGGTCTCGAAATGGATGCGCTGCAACTCGATGTTCATGCGCTCGCGCGTCAGCGCATCGAGGGCGCCGAACGGTTCGTCCATCAGCACGATCCGCGGATCGTGCACCAGGGCGCGACAGAGGGCGGCGCGCTGCTGCATGCCGCCCGACAGCTGCCAGGGGAACTTGTTCTCGAAGCCCTTGAGCCCGGTCATCTCGATCAACGCGTGGGCGCGGGCGAGGTGGCTCGCTCTGTCGAGCTTGCGGACTTCCACCGGCAGCATGATGTTGCGCAGCACCGACCGCCAGGCCATCAGCACCGGCGTCTGGAAAACGATGCCGATGTCGTCGGGCGGTTCCACGACCTGGCGTCCGTCGATCTCGATGCTGCCCGATGTCGCCGGCACCAGGCCGGCGATCAGCTTGAGCAGGGTGGACTTGCCGCAGCCTGACGGACCGACGACGGCGATGAACTCGCCGTCGGCGATATCGAAGGTGAGCGGCTGCAACGACGGCACGTCGCCGTCCGGCGTGCGGTAGATTTTGACCAGCCCCTGCACGTCGATCAGCCGCCGGCGCGGCTCCTGTGCCGCTGCCGTGGTCGTTTCCGCGCCGACCGTTCGCAGATGCCTTGCCTGCATGCCGCCGCTACTTCGGCAGGAAGTCGCGGGTGTAGTAGCTCTTCACCTGATCCTTGGCGGCCGCGTCGACGCCGCCATACTCGACCAGCAGGGCGACGCTGTCGGCCATGTTGGCGTCGGTCACCTGGAAGGGACGCTTGGTCCGGGTTTCCGGCGTGGTGTAGAGCGGCACGGTCAGCTCGAAGCCTTCCAGCAAGGTGTCTGGCTTGCCGGCCTTGGGGTTGAGCTTGAGCGTGGCGTCTCTTGCCGCCTTGGGATCCTTGATCGCGGCCTCGATCGCCTTGGTCGAGGCGTTCATGAAGCGGCGGACGAGATCGGGATTGTCCTTCAGCGTGTCGCGATGGGCGATGATGCCCGACGAGACGAGATGGATGCCGTAGTCGGCGAACATGATCGGGAACACCGATTTGCCGGTGGCATCCTTGATCTTCATGCTCTGGTCCATCGAGTAACCGAGCAAGACGTCGGCCTGGCCGTTGATTACGGCATTGAGCTTGGTTTGCGCATCGCCGGCCACGATCTTGAGGTCGCTTTCCTTGAGGCCGGTCTTCTTCAGGAACAGCGGCCAGATCTGCGACATCGAATCGCCTGGCGTGGTGGCGACGGTCTTGCCCTTGAGGTCGTCGGGCTTGCGGATGTTCTTGTCGGTGAAGCCCATGACCGACATGGGGCTGGTCTGCAGCAGCACGCCGGGAGAGGTCACGGGGGCGCCCTTGGACGCGGCGCGGATCATGGTGGGGACGTCGGCATAGCCGAAGGGGACGGTCTTGGCGGCGACCGCCTGAACGGTGACGGCCGACCCGCGGCCCTCCTGGATGTCGAGATCGATGCCGTCGGCGGCATAGATCCCGGCCTCCTTGCCGAGGAAGAACGGCGCGTGCTCGCCGTAGGTATACCAGTTGAGCAGCAACACGACCTTGTCCGGTGCTTTCTGGGCAAGGGCGGGACCGGCCGCGGCTAAAGCCGAGACCGTGCCCGCGGTACGCATGAACGTCCGACGCTTCATGGGAGTCCTCCTTGTTTGCTTCTCGATCGCCCTCTTCTGTTCAGGGGGTTGCAACGACATCGACACGCTGGCTGGCATGCCAGGGCACGAGGCGCCGTTCGACGACCTCGACCAGCCAGAACAGGACGCAGCCGATCAGCGCGAGAATGACCAGGCAGGCGAACATGGTGGGCAGCTCGAAATTGCCGATCGAGCGCTGCAGCACGTAGCCGATGCCGGAGTTGGAGCCGACGAACTCGCCGACCACGGCACCGACCACGGCGAGGGTCACTGAGACCTTGAAGCCGGCGAAGATGGCAGGCAGGGCATGCGGGAAGGAGAGCATGCCGAAGGTCTGCAGCCGCGACGCCTTCATCGAGCGGATCAGGTCGCGCATGTCGGGATCGATCGATTTGAATCCCTGGACGCCGGCCACGACGACCGGAAAGAAGCCCAGCAGGAAGGCCGAGATCACCTTGGGCGTCATGCCGAAGCCGAACCAGACGACGAACAGCGGCGCGACGGCAACCTTGGGAATCGACTGCGAGAAGACGAGGAGCGGATAGACGTAGCTTTCGACGGGCTTGAAGCCCGCGATCAACATCGCCGTGCCGACGCCGAAAATCACCGAAAGGGCAAATCCGCCCAGGGTCGCGATCGTGGTGGGTATCGCCTCCAGCATCAGCCGCCCGCCTTCGTCGCGGAAGGCGAGGGCCACGTCCCATGGCTTGGGAATCAGGTAAGGCGGGATGTCGAACAGCCGAACGATGAGATCCCAGAGCACGACCAGGAGGGCGAGAAAGATCAGCGGCCGCGCCCAGGCATGGTCGCGCCGACGTACGCCGGGAGTCGGAGACACAACTCGATCGTTGGCCATTCGCGGTCCTCCGTCCGCAACCGGTTCCGGCGTCTTTCCGCGCCAAGTAACCAGACGGTTAATTGGTCCATCGGCGAGGCAGGCTTGTCAAGCCGCGGCGGCGATGCCCTGTCGGACCAGCGCGACCACATGCTCGACATGCCCCTGCCGCGAGTCCTCGGTCTTGAGGTTGCGGGCGAACACGACGGTCAGCGTGTGGATGTTGGAGATGTAGAAGTAGCAGAGCGAGGCGATCGAGATGTAGAGCAGCAACGGATCGATGCCAGGGCGGATCGTGCCGGCGCGCACGCCCTTGTCGAGCAGACGGCCGACGATCGCCACGACCGTCGAGTTCATGTCGGGAATCTGGCGCGACTTCTTGAGATGGCGGGCGCGGTGCAGGTTCTCGGTGTTGAGCAGGGCGACGAAGCTGGGGTTGGTGTTGAAGTAGTTCCAGGTGAACCGCACCAGCTGCTCGATGCCGTCCACAGGCTCCAGTTCCTCGAGCCTGAGTTCGCGTTCGGCGGAGCGGATGCCGTCATACGCCCGCTCCAGCGCGGCGAGGAACAGGGCCTCCTTGTTGCCGACATAGTAGTAGAGCAGACGCTTGTTGGCCCGGGCATTGCGGGCGATGCGATCGATGCGGGCGCCCATGTAGCCATGGTTGGAGAATTCGACGCTCGCCGCTTGCAGGATGCGCTGCTTGGTCGCCTCCGCGTCGCGAACCGCCTGCTTTTTGCCGCGCTGCTTCATCGTCGGCGTCTTCATGCGCCAACCGCCGTGCTGGATCAATGGCCAGTCGACGGTGCGGTAGACCGCGCGGTGGACTGTAGGGGCCGCTCGCGGCACAACCGGTCCATGAGCCTGTCGACCGCAATCTACGTGGATGCCGATGCATGCCCTGTGAAGGCCGAGATCTATCGTGTGGCCGAGCGCTATGGGTTGAAGGTCTACGTCGTCGCCAACGCCTACATCAACGTCCCGCGTGATCCGCGAGTCGAGCGGGTGGTGGTGGGTGACGGCTTCGATGCCGCCGACGACTGGATCGCGGAGCGTGTCGGTCCGGACGATATCGTCGTGACCGCGGACATCCCGCTGGCCGATCGCTGCCTCAAGAAGGGAGCGGCGGTGATCGGGTCGACCGGCGTGCCATTCACGAACTCATCGATCGGCATGGCGATGGCCAGCCGCGAACTGATGTCCACCCTGCGCGCCATGGGCGAGGCGACCGGCGGCCCCAAGCCGATGAGCGACCGCGACCGCTCGCGCTTCCTGTCGGCACTCGACGAGGCGATCCAGAAATTGAAGCGGCGCGGCGCGGCCGGCCGCTAGCCCTTTTCGTCCGCCAGCATCTTGAGCGCGGTGTCGCGGGTATCGAGCACGAGCTGGCGGGCCAGGCGTTCGGCCTCCGGCGCGTCGCCGCCGGTGACGGCCGCCACGAGCCCCCGCCAGTTGGCGAGCGACTGGCGCCGACGTTCGGCCGAGGCGAAGCTCAGTCGATTGTAGCGGGCGGTCTGGCGAGCGAAGGACAGGACGAGGTCGGCCAGGCGGCGGCTGCCGACATTGCGGACGCAGAACTCGCTGATGGCGAGGCTGGCCCGGGAATAGGCCTCGCCGTCGTCCCGGGCGGCTCGAAGCTCCTTGAGCAGGCGATCGAGCTGCTGGCGCATCTGTGGCGTCGCCGAGGTCGTGAAGCGATGGCAGACAAGGCCCATCAGGCTGGCGCGGATATCGAAGACGTCCTGGACTTCCGGCGCCGACAGCGCCGTCACCTGGGCACCGCGCTGCGGCAGGATCGTCACCAGGCCCTCTCGTTCGACGGACCGCAGCGCCTCGCGCACCGATGCCCGGCTGACGCCGAAGCGGCTGGCGAGGTCGACTTCGCGCAGCTTTTCTCCCGGGGCGAATTCACCGTCGACGATCGCCTGCCCGATCCGCACGGCGATCTGGGCGGGCAGGGTGGCGTAGATCCGATAGGTCTCTGAGGTTGGTTCTGCCATGCGGGCGCTGGTCTAGCGCCTATGCTGGCCTGTCGCCAGCGGTTTGACAAAATGTCGACATTTTATATGCTCGACATAAGAGGAAATTGGAGGTGCGCCATGAAGGAACTCGAATTCGACGAAGTCGTCACCCGAGCGGCCTGGCAGGGGCGCGACATCGCGGCGGCCGGGGAGTGGGTCTATCAGCTGAGCGCGGAAGAGATCGCCGAGATCGATGCCGCGCTGCGCCACCTCCAGTCGACGGGGCGGCAGATCCCCGATATCGGCAAGGAGCATTTTCCGCTCGGCCGTTTTGCCCGAACCCTCCGCCTGCTCCAGAGTGAGATCGAGACCGGGCTGGGCGTCATGCTGGTGCGCGGCCTTCCCCGGGATCGCTACTCGGCCGAGGAGATGGGGCTGATCTACTGGGGCATCGGCGCGCATTTCGGTCGCGCCGTCGCCCAGAACGCTCAGGGCGACGTACTCGGCCATGTGCGTGACATGGGGCGCGACCGCCATCGGGACATGCACGCGCGCGGCTATCAGACCGCGTCGCTCCTGCCGTTCCACAACGATTCCTGCGACATCGTCGGGCTGTGCTGTCTCGAAACCGCCAGGAACGGCGGCCTGTCGAGCGTGGCGAGCTCCGTGGCCGTCTACAACGCGATGCTGCGCACGCGGCCCGATCTGGTGAAGGTGCTGATGCAGCCTTTCTGTGCCGATCGCCGCGGTGAGGAATCGCCCGGCCAGAAGCCGTACTACGTCACGCCGGTCTTCATTTGGCACAAGGGGCGGATGTTCAACCGCTACAACCGCTCCTTCATCTCCTCGGCACAGCGTTTTGAAGAAGTGCCGCGCCTCACATCCGCGCAGAACGAAGCGCTCGATATGGTCGACGCTCTTTGCCGTGACGAACAGTTCCGTCTCGACATGAAGCTGGAACGCGGCGACATGCAGTTCGTCAACAACTACTGTGTGCTGCATTCGCGCACCGCCTACGAGGATCACGCCGACGAGTCGAAGAAGCGCCATCTGCTGAGGCTGTGGCTGCGGACAGCCACCTTCGCCGATTATCCCGAAGCGTTGCGCGATCGCTACGCCGACATGGATCTCTGGCGTACGAGCCCCCGCCCACCGTCGTTCCATTTCGTCGGCATGGCGGAGGTGACGACTCACTGACGTGCGTGCGGAAGCCTGACAAGAAAAGAACGGGCGAGCGGAGGAAACAATGAAGATGTCGAGGCGGACGCTGCTCGCCGGCGTTGCCCTGCTGCTGTCGGGTGCGGGCGGGTACGCGCAAACGGCGGACAAATACCCGGACAAGCCGATCCGGCTGGTCGTGCCGTTTCCGCCCGGTGGGCCAACCGACGTCTTTGCCCGGGTCCTTTCCGTTGGGCTGGCTGAGCAGCTCGGCCAGCAGGTCATCATCGACAACAAGGCCGGTGCCGGCGGCAATGTCGGCACCGAGATGGTCGCCAAGGCAAAGGCGGATGGCTACACCTTGCTGTTCGGCACGGCGGCGACCCACGGCATCAATGTCTCGATCTACGACAGTCTTCCCTACGACCCACTGAAGGATTTCGAGCTGGTGGCTCTGACCGGCCTCGTGCCGATGGTGCTGCTGGTGCCGCCGGACCAGCCGCGAACCTTGAAGGAGCTGATCGCCAAGCTGCGCGCCGAGCCGGGCAAATGGAGCTATGGCTCGTCGGGCAACGGCACGACCAACCATCTGGCCGGCGAGCTCTTCAAAACCCGCGCCGGTGTCGACGTTGTCCATGTGCCGTATCGCGGATCCGGACCGGCGCTCCAGGATCTGATGGCGGGTCGGCTCGCCTTTATGTTCGATTCCTTCGGCACCTCCCTTGAGCAGATCAAGGCCGGCAAGCTGCATGCCGTGGCCATCATGGCGGATAAGCGCAGTCAGATCCGGCCGGATGTGCTGACAACCGCCGAGGCGGGCCTCCCGGACTTCGTCGGCGGCACCTGGAATGTCGTGGCGGCGCCGGCAGGGACGTCGACGGAGATCGTTGGCAGGCTGAACGCCGCGGTGAACACCGCGCTGCGCGATGCCAAGGTGGGAGAGCGCCTGCGCCAGCTCGGGATCGAGGCCGTCACGGACTCGACCCCAGCCAGCACCAGGGCCTTTGTCGAGGCCGAGATCGCCAAGTGGCGGGCGATCGTCAAGATGGCCGGCGCCAAGATCGACTGAGGGGGGCGCCATGCGCATGAGGAGACGGGCCTTCGTTGCCGGCGCCCTGCTGTCGGCCGTTGCCGGCACGGCACAGGCCGAACGCTATCCGGACAAGCCGATCCGGCTGGTCGTGCCGTTCCCGCCCGGTGGACCGACCGATCTCATTGCCCGGGTGGTTGCCGTCGGCATGGCAGCTGACCTCGGGCAGCAGGTGATCATCGATAACAAGGCGGGCGCCGGCGGAAATGTCGGCACCGACATGGTCGCGAAGTCGAAGCCCGACGGCTACACCTTGCTGTTCGGGACCGCGGCGACGCATGGCATCAATGTCTCGCTCTACAAGAACCTGCCTTACGATCCGGTGAAGGATTTCGAGCTGGTGTCGCTGGTCGGCTTGGCGCCCATGGCGCTGCTCGTGCCGCCCGGCCAGCCCTCGACCCTGAAGGAGCTGATCGCCAAGCTGCGCGCCGAGCCGGGCAAATGGAGCTATCCCTCCTCGGGCAACGGCACGACCAATCACCTGGCCGGCGAACTCTTCAAGAAACGAACCGGCGTCGACGTCCTGCACGTGCCCTATCGCGGCACCGGCCCGGCATTGCAGGATCTCCTGGCGGGACGCCACGCCTTCATCTTCGCCACTCTGGGGCCGGTGATGGAGAACATCAAAGCAGGCCAGCTCGTTCCCGTGGCGTTGATGGCCGACAAGCGCAGCAGCGTGATGCCGGACATCCCGACAACCGCCGAAGCCGGCTTGCCGGATTTCGTGGGTGGGACCTGGAATGTCGTGGCCGCGCCAGCCGGCACGGCGCGAACGATCGTCGATCGGTTGAATGCGTCGGTCAACAAGGCGCTGGTCGATCCGGTTCTGTCGGAGCGCCTGAAAGCGCTCAACATGGAGACGAGCGACGCGCCGTCACCTGCCAGCACCAAAGCTTTCGTCGAGGCCGAAATCGTCAAATGGCGAGACGTCGTCGAGATCGCCGGTGCCAATGTGGATTGAGCAGAGGATCGATCTTCGGCCAGTCGACGAGGCTGTATTGAGGAAGGCCCCGGTCTGAGCCAATATCTCCCCAAGTAATAAAAATGTCATAAATGGGGGAAACGATGAAAGTGCTGAAGGCTGCCTTGCTCCTTCTGGCCGGCTGCATGGCCGGAGCCGCCGCTGCGCGCGCCGCCGATCCGATCAACGTCTACACGATCTGGCCGGAGAACTATGCCCGGCCGATGTTCCAGGAGTTCGAGAAGCAGACCGGCATCAAAGTCAACTTCCTGCGGTTCTCGTCGGGCGAGGCGCTGGCGCGCGTCATCGCCGAAAAGAACAATCCGCGGATCGATGTGCTGTTCGGTGGGCCGGTCGAAACCTTCGCGGCCGGCATCAAGGAAGGCATCTTCGCCCCCTACAAGTCCCCCTCGTTCGACAAGCTGCCGGCGCGTTTCAAGCAAGCCGACGGCTTGTGGATGGCCATCGCCGACGATCCGCTGGTGTTCATGACCAACGGCGCCTTTCTCAAGGCCAACAAGCTGCAGCCGCCGGCATCGTGGGACGATCTCCTCAATCCAGCCTACAAGAACGGCTTGCAGATGGCCGATGCCCGGACCTCGGGCACGGCGGTGACGCGCATCTTCTCTGTGCTCGAAGTGAACGGCCGCGACGAGGACAAGGCCTTCGCCTATCTGAAGAAGCTGCGCCAGAACGTACAGGTCTACACGAAGAGCGGCGGCGGCGGCACCTTGCCGGTCGGCCTGGGCCAGGCCGCCGGCGGCATCTTCTTCATCGTCGACGCGCTGGAAACCAAGGCCAAGGGCTACGACGTCGTCATCAGCTTCCCCAAGGAAGGGATCGGCACTTCCGCCGAAGCCATCGCCCTGATCAAGGGGGCGAAGAATCCGGAGGCCGGCAAGAAGCTGATCGATTTCGCCACGGGCGCCGCCATGCAGTCCAAGCTTGCCGAGTACAAGGTGAATTTCGTGCCGGCCAACCCCGACGTGAAGACCGACGCTTCCCTCGCCGAGGTGCTGAAGGGGGCGAAGATATTTCCAATCGACGACGACTATGCCGGTGCGAACCGCAAGCGCATCATCGAACGCTGGGTGAAGGAAGTTTTGCCCGCGCAGTAACCCGTGGCCGCCATCCGATCCGCCTCCTGGCGCCGGACAGCCGGCGACCCAGCGTTGCTCGGCGCGGTCGTCGGCGTGTGGGTGCTTCTGCTGTTGTTCGTCCTCTTTCCGATGGCGCACCTGCTCGAACGCGCTTTCGTGGACGACGGCCGTTTCACCCTCGCGCCGCTGCTCGAAAGCCTTGCCGATCCCAGCCATCGGGCCGCCTTCGTCAACAGCCTGGTACTCGCGACGAGTGTCGGCGTTTGCGGCACGGCGCTTGGCTTTCTGTTCGCGTTGACGGCGGCGCGGGGCGGTCTTGGCCGCCACTGGCTCACCTTTCTCGACGCCGCGGCGCTTCTGCCCCTGGTGTCGCCGCCGTTCACGACGTCGATCTCGATCATCTTCTCCTTCGGGCCGAAGGGGTTCATCACCCATGACCTTCTCGGCCTCGCCAACGCTTCAGTCTACGGTTTCTGGAGCACGGCGCTCGCCGAGACTTTGACCTACTTTCCCATCGCCTATCTCACCTTGCGACCCATCCTGGCGGCGATCGATCCCAACCTGGAGGAGATGGCGCTGAGCCTGGGCGGTTCGCGCTGGCGGACCTTCCGTACCGTCACGCTGCCGCTGGCCGTGCCGGGATTCGCCAACTCGTTCCTGCTCCTGTTCGCGGCATCGCTCGCCGACTTCGCGACGCCGCTGATCCTGGCGGGCAATTCGTTCCCCGTGTTGCCGACACAGGCCTATCTGCAGATCACCGGGCTGTTCGACTTCAAGGGGGGCGCCGTCCTGTCGCTGATCCTGCTGGTGCCGGCCGCAGCGGTCTTCCTGCTGCAGCGATACTGGGTCGGGCGCCGCACCTACGTGACGGTGACTGGCAAGGTCGGCCAGCGCTCGCGGACCCGCGCCATCGCGCCGTGGGTGGTGGCACTTCTGACCGGCGCCTGCGTCGCCGTCGCGGCGGTCATCGCCTATTTCTACGCGCTCCTGCTGGTCGCCTCCCTGGTCGTCGCCTTCGGCGCCAACAACAGTTTCACGTTGCACCACTACCACGTGATCTTCACCGAAGGCCTGCCGGCGATACGCGATACCTTGATCATTGCGGCCATCGGCATGCCGCTCGGCGGCTTGTACGGCGTGCTGGTCGGCTACCTGATCGCGCGGCGCGATTTCCCCGGCAAGCAGGCCATGGAGATCGTTGCCATGATCAATTACGCGTTGCCCGGCACGATCGTGGGCATCGCCTACCTCATCGCCTTCAACGACCCGCCGGTCGCCCTGACCGGCGGCGCGCTCGTCATCGTGGCCTGCTATGTCTTTCGCTACAGCCCGACTGGCATCCGAGCGGCCGTGGCGCAACTGCAGCAGATCGACCGCAGCATCGAGGAGGCATCGGCCAGCCTGGGCGCCGGTGTCGGGCAGACCTTCCGGCGGGTCACCCTGCCGCTGATCGCGCCGGCCTTCTTCGCCGGCCTCGGTGTCGTCTTCATCAGGTCGATGACCGCGATCAGCGCGACGATCTTTCTCGTCTCGATCAACTGGATGCTGATCACGGTGCGCATTCTCGAGAACATGACGGAGCTGGCGCTCGGTCCTGCGGCCGCCTTCTCGGTGTTCGTGATCGTGGTCGTGTTCGTCGTCGTGGCCGGCCTCAGCCTCGTGCTGGCCCGCCTTCGCGCGCCGGCCGCCGGCGGCGCGGCGCGCAGTTTCCTGGGAGGGTAGGCGCATGGCGCCCGTCGATATCGTCCTCGATCGCGTCTCGAAGCGCTTCGACCATACCGTCAAGGGACAGGTCTATGCCGTCCGCGACGTCAGTCTTTCGGTCGCCCAGGGTGAGCTCCTGACGCTGCTCGGGCCCTCGGGCTGCGGCAAGTCGACGACCCTGCGCATGATCGCGGGCTTCGAGGATCCGGACGACGGTGCGATTCTGATCGGCGGACGGGACGTCACGCATGCCCTGCCGAACAAGCGCGGCATCGGCTTCATGTTCCAGAACTATGCCTTGTTCCCTCACCTCTCGGTGTTCGAGAACGTCGCCTATGGATTGAAGGTGCAGGGACGCGACGGCCCGTCAGTCCAGCGGGCCGTCACCGACGTTCTGGAGCTGGTCGGGCTTTCGAAGTACGAGCGACAGCAGCCCCATCAACTGTCCGGCGGCGAGCAGCAGCGCGTGGCGCTGGCGCGCGCCGTCGTCTTCGAGCCCCAGGTCCTGCTGTTCGACGAGCCGCTCAGCAATCTCGACGCCAAGCTGCGTGTGGAGATGCGCGAGCAGATCCGGTCCCTGCAGAGGCGCGTCGGCATCACGACGGTCTACGTCACCCACGATCAGGAGGAGGCGATGGCCATCTCCGATCGGATCGTCGTCATGGATCGCGGAGTCGTGGTGCAGCAAGGGGTTGCGCGGGAGCTCTACTATCGGCCGGCGACGGAGTTCGTCGCCCGTTTCATCGGTCGGACGAACATACTGGCCGGCACCGTGACGTCGGCCGGAGAAGTCGAGGTGGGAGGGCTGCGATTGCCGATCGCGACTGGACGGGCGGTCGGCGCTGCCGTGCAGATCGTGGCGCGTCCCGAAATGATCGAGCTGCGCGACGGTTCCGCCGAGAGCCCCGCCGATGGGCGTGTCGTCACCCGCACGTTTCTCGGCGAGAAGACGGACTATCTCGTGTCGGTCGGTGCGACCAACCTGCAGGTGTCGATGACCGACCATCATCGTCGGCAGCCGTTCGAGGTCGGACAGCCGGTCGGCTTACGCTTTCATGTCGACGCCATGCATGTCCTGGCGTGAAGGTCAGCGCCGGTCGAACCAGACATCCTCGAAGCGGAAGCCGTTGTAGGAGCTGTTGGTCTGCGGCACGTAGCCCTTGACGTAAGGCTGCCAGCAGGTCGCGGCGCGGTTCCAGATGATCGGCGGCCGCGCGACATCGGCCAGGAGCCGGGAGTCGATCTCCTGGACGAGATGCCGGCGCTTGTCGACATCGAGTTCCGACGACTGTGTCTCGAACAGGCGCTCGATCTCGGGATTGCAGTAATGGCTGTAGTTGCGCTCGGACCGGCACGAGAAGGTCTCGTAGAAAGTCTGGTCGGGGTCGTCGACGGCGTTACCGGTATTGTCGAGCGCCAGGGCGTAGTCGCGGCGCTCCAGCCGCGTGAACCAATGCGACGTTTCGACGACGTCGAGCGTCGCATCGACATGGATCTCCTGCAGCTGATTGGCCAGCACGGCGGCGGGGCTGCGATAGAGCGAGACGGCGCGCGTCGAGATCTTGAGCGGTAGCGGTCGTTCCGGGCCGTAGCCCGCCTTGCGCATCAGCTCGCGAGCGGCTTCGCGGTTCTTCTCGAGATCCGGTCCGTAGCCCGGCGACTCGGCCAGCTTCTCGTCGGACATGCCCCATCGGCCGTCCGGCGGCGGCAGCAGATGGCCGCCGATCGTGCCGCTGCCGTCACTCAACGCCTCCATGAAGCCGTGGCGGTCGAGCGCCAGGGCCAATGCGCGCCGTATGTCCGGATTGTCGAAGGGCGGCGAATCGCGGTTCAGCATCAGGTTGGTGTTGTTGTTCAGCCCGGTCGCCTCGCACTGGACTCGCGGCGATTGACGGCGGACGTCGCGCAGCGCCGCCATCGTGACGTCGTTGGGGAAGGTCATGTCGTACCGGCCAGCGACGAAGCTCAGCAGCGCCGTCGAGCGGCTGGTCACGACGGAGAACTCGATGGCGTCGAGAAAGGGGCGCCCTTCCTTCCAGTAATTGGGATTGCGGACCAGCCGGATGCGATCGAACTGGCTGAACGTGTCGAGCTTGAAGGGGCCGGTGCCGACCGGCTTGGTGCGCATCTGGGCGAGCGGCACATGACAGGGGTAGATCGGCGAGTAGCCCGAGGCCAGCATGCTGAGCAGCGCGGGCTGCGGCCGGTTGAGGTGGATCGTCACCTCGTAATCGTTGGGGGCGCGGATGTAGTTGATGTTGCCGAACCAGGCGCCGCGCGGGTTGCTGCGCAGCTTGGTGCGCGCCCGGCCGGTCCACAGATTGAAGGTGCATTCGACGTCGCTGGAGGTGAACGGAAAGCCGTCGTGCCAGGTCACGCCCTTGCGCAGCTTGAAGGTGAGCTCGGTCTTGTCGTCGTTCCAGGTCCAGGATTCGGCGAGGTCGGGGATGATCGAGTCCGGCGAGTTCTGCGCTACCGACGGATCGAAAACGACGAGATTGTTGAAGACCGGCATGAAGGCGACCACGGTCGAGACGGCGGTCTCCTCGAGGATCGAGGCGCTGGTCGGATTGTCGCGATGGAAGATCCGCAGGACGCCGCCGCTCTTCTGCGCCAGTGCCTGGTCACACCAGCCCAGCAAGGCGACGACTGCCAACGCCCAAATCGCGACCCTCGAACGCATCTCTCGACCTTCACGCGCGTTGCCGGGCCCGGCGCCGCAGCTTCCCGGGAAGCTTACAGCGTCGATGCGCCCTCGGTAGATTCATTCCTGCACATCCGATCATTACGTTTCCACTTTGGATGCAATCAGAGAAGCTGAAGAAACAATACATACAAATGGACGGCCGAATCTCTGTTCGATGGCCGTCCTTTTGCCTCCATTGTCGTCCGTCTGCAGGACACGCAATAATGAAGCCACGGGCTTGGGTTTTGGCTGGGGCTTGGGGGAGGAACGTATGACGGTCGCGACACGCGGACTGGCGCTGCTTGGTTTGATCCTGACGATGTTGCTGCCGGGCCTTGCTGCGGCGCAGAAAAAGCTCGTGGTCTACACATCGAACGAAAGCACGCTGAACGACCTCGTCTTCGGCGCTTTCACCAAGGAGACCGGCATCGTCGTCGAGCCGGTCGTCGCCGGATCGGGCGTCGTGATCCGCCGCCTGCAGGCCGAAAAGGACCGGCCCCTGGGAGATATCATCTGGGGCGTCAGCCGGTCGTTGCTGCAGACCAACAAGGCCCTGTTCACGCCCTATGTCTCCAAGAACAAGGACGCCATACCGGTCGAGTATCGCGATCCCACCGACCTCTGGATCGGGAACAATCTGCATCTCCTGGTGATCCTGCAGAACACCAAGATCCTGCCGGCCGACCAGGGCCCCAAGGGATGGGACGACCTGCTCGATCCGAAGTGGAAGGGAAAGATCGCCTTCACCGATCCGGCCAACTCGGGCTCGGCCTATGCCACGGTGACCATGCTGGTCGATCTGTGGGGCGGCGGCGATGCGGGCTGGAAGAAGGTCGCGGCGCTCTTCAAGAACCTCAAGGTGCTGAACCGCTCGTCGCTGGTCTTCCAGGGCGTGGGCAACGGTGAGTATCCGCTGGGCATCTCCCTCGAATATGCCGGTCCGATGTGGGCATCGGGCGGTGCACCGGTGAAGACGATCTACCCCAACGACGGCACCATCGCCTCGATGGAAGGCATCGCCATCATCAAGAACGGCCCCCATCCGGAGGAGGCCCGCGCCTTCGTCGATTTCGTGAATCGGAAGGATGTTCGCGAAATGATCCTGAAGGCGACGTTCCGGCGGCCGACCCGCACCGACCTCGACCTGTCGAGCCTCCCTGGCGGCCTGCCGCCGCTGCAGCAGATCAAGCTGCTCGACTACAAGGAGGATGCCTGGACGGAGAAGCGCAAGGAAACCCTGGAACGGATCAAGGACATGATCCAGGAGTCGCGCTGAGCGTGACCGGTATCGTCATTGCAGGCGCCACCCGGACGTTCGGGACAGTCCGCGCCGTCGATGGGGTGGACCTCGCCGTCGGTGACGGCGAGTTTTTCACCCTGCTGGGACCCTCCGGCTGCGGCAAGACCACATTGCTGCGCATGATCGCCGGCTTCTGCGAGCTCGATGCCGGTGAGATCAAGTTCGGTGATAGGCGCATCGACCGCCTGCCGGCACACACCCGCGACATCGGCATGGTTTTTCAGAATTATGCGGTGTTTCCCAACCTGACGGTGGCGGGCAACGTCGCCTACGGTCTGAAGGCCCGGCGGGTCTCGGGGGCTGAGCTGGCGCGCCGCGTCGAGGAAGCCCTCGGCCTGGTGCAACTGGCAGGCTACGGCGAGCGCTGGCCTCATCAGCTTTCAGGGGGCCAGTTGCAGCGCGTCGCGATCGCCCGCGCCCTGGTGATCCGTCCGCAGGTGCTGCTGTTCGACGAGCCGCTCAGCAATCTCGATGCCCGGCTCCGGGTCAGCATGCGCAGCGAAATCCGCGACCTGCAGAAGTCGCTCGGCATCACGGCGATCTACGTCACGCACGACCAGGAAGAGGCGATGTCGGTTTCCGACCGGATCGCGCTGATGCAGAGCGGCCGCCTGGAGCAGGTCGGTCCACCCGCCGAAATCTACCGCAACCCGACCTCCCGCTTTGCCGCCGAGTTCATGGGCACGACCAATCTGGTCGAGGCACGGGCACTCGGGGGCGATCGTGCCGGATTGGTGTCGCTGCGGCCGGAGGCGCTGCGTTTGGCCGCTGACGCGCCGGCCGACTGGCCACAAGTCGGCGGCAAGGTGGCCCATGTCGAGGTGTTGGGCCCGATCACCCGGTTCGATGTCCGCCTCGCCGACGGATCCCTGCTCAAGGTCGCGACCCTCGATGCGCCGCATCTCACGCCGGCACCGGGCGCGGAGGTGACGCTCGCCTACGATCCGGCGCGGATCACCGTGCTGCCGTGAGCGCCCTGTCATGAGCCTCCCGCCATGAGTCGGACGTCATGAGGCTTGCGATCCCACATCAGCAGCGGCTGCCGCTGGCGATTGCCGCGCTCGGGTTCCTGTTCCTGGGCCTGTTCCTGCTCTATCCGCTGTTCAACGTCTTCAGCGCCAGCGTGCTGGACGGCGAGGGCGAGAAATTCACCTTCGCCAACTATGTGAAGATCCTCGGCCGGCCGTTCTATCGCGGCGCGGTGGTCAACACCTTGGCGATCGGCCTGGCCGCGACGATCACCACCATCCTGGTCGCCGTGCCGCTCGCTTTCGCCCTGGCGCGGCTGCCGGTGCCGGGCAAGGCTGCCATCATCGCGCTTGCGGCGATGCCGCTGGTGTTGCCGTCCTTCGTCAGCGCCTACGCGATCGTGCTGCTGCTGGGGCGCGCCGGCGTTGTGACCCAATGGCTGCAATCCTGGGGTATCGGCTTCGGCTCGATCTACGGCGCCGGCGGCATCGTGCTGGTCTATACGCTCACCCTCTATCCCTATGTACTGCTGCCGACCATGGCCGCCTTCAAGGCGGTCGACGTGTCGGTCGAGGAGGCGGCGCAAAGCCTCGGCTCCTCGCCGCGCCGCACCCTGTGGACGGTGACCCTGCCGATCGTCATCCCGGCGATCCTGGCAGGCGGCCTGCTGGTCTTCATCGAGACTCTGGAGAATTTCGGCGTGCCCTTCGTCCTGGCCGAAGACATGCCGATCTTCGCGGTCGAGGCCTTCAAGCTGTTCGTCGGCGAGACCGCACCCAACCCCTCGTCGGCCGGCGTGCTGGGCGTGCTGCTGATCGCCATGACCTCACTGGTGCTGCTGATCCAGCGCCGCTTCCTCGCCAGCCGGCGTTTCGCGACCGGTGCGCGTGCCGCCCCGCCGATCCTGCGCGTCGGCCTCGGCTTGCGCGTTGCTGCCTCCGTCTATTGCTGGCTGGTGGTGCTGCTGGCGCTGGTGCCATTCTTCGCCATCGTCGTGCTGTCGTTCATGGAGTTCCGCGGGCCGGTGCTCCATCCCAATTTCAGCCTGGCCAACTTCGCGGCCCTGTTCGAGCGCTCGATGCGGCCGCTGCTGAACACGCTGCTGTTCGCGACCCTGGCGGCGATCGGCGTCACCTTGGTCGGCGTGCCGATCGCCTATGTCGTGACCCGCCTGCGCTCGGGCCTGGCATCGCTGCTCGACGTGGTGGCCACTTTGCCCTTCGCGGTGGCCGGTACGGTGCTGGCGATCGGCTTCGTCGTCTCCTTCAACAGCGGCTGGCTGATCCTGACCGGCGGTCCGCTGATCATGGTGCTGGTCTATACCGTGCGGAAGGTGCCGTTCGCCGTGCGTTCCTCCAGCGCCATCCTGCACCAGATCGATCCCTCGCTGGAGGAGGCGTCGATCAGCCTCGGCCGGTCGCCGCTGCAGACCTTCGGGCGCATCCTGGTGCCGCTGATGCTGGGCGGCATCCTGAGCGGCTTCGTCCTGACCTGGGTGACGATCGCCTCGGAGCTCAGCGCCACGGTCGTCCTCTACAGCGGGCAGTGGCGCACCCTGACGGTGGTGATGTTCCAGGCGCTGGAGGGCGGGGGCGGCGGCATCGCCACGGCGGCCGCCTCGACCCTGATCATCGTCACCCTGGTGCCGATCACGCTGCTCTACCGGCTGGTGCGCCGCTATGAGCTCGCGACCTGACGGCGTGCCAAACGTCCCGAATCGGGCCATGCTGTTGCCCTAGTTAACGTTTTGACTTGATGCTTTGACAGGCCGTAACGATGAAGGTGAGGACCCGGATCGGGTTGGTTGTTGCGGCCGTGCTCGCCCTCGGGGCGCTGGCTGGCGTGGCCCTGCCCCATCTGGTGGACGTCGAGGCTTATCGACCGGCCCTCGTGCAGGCGGTCAAGGAAGCGACCGGCCGCGAGCTGGTGATCGATGGCCCCTTGCAGCTCTCGATGTTCCCGCAGCCGCGGATCAGCGCCCGTAAGGTGCGCTTCGCCAATGCCGTCGGCACCAAGGGCGCGCAGATGGCGGCTGTCGAATGGATCGGCGTCTCGCCGGCCTGGGGGCCGCTGCTGCTGGGCCGGCTCGAAGTCGGCCGCCTTACCCTCTACAAGCCGGTCATCGTGCTGGAGGCCGACGCCCAGGGTCGGCCGAACTGGCAATTCGCGCCGGGTGCCGGGGCGGCTCAGCAAGCCGGCGCCGCGAGCGCCGGTTTCCATCTCGCGATCGGCCGCTTGCGCATCGTGCAAGGCACGCTCACCTATACGGCGCCGGCGACGGGCAAGGTGCTGACCGCCGCTGACATCGACGTCGTTGCCTCGGCGAGCTCGCTCGATGGGCCGTTTACGCTGTCCGGGACGGCGACTGTGAATGGCGTTGCGCTGGACATTTCGCTGGATGTCGGCGGCCCTGCCGAAAAAGGCCATCGGACGACGGCGAAACTCAAGGTCGCCAACAGCAACCTGGATTTTGCCGGCAACCTGAGCCGCATTGCCGTCGACGCCAATGTGAGCGGCAAGCTCTCGCTCGAGACCGCCGGGCTGGCCGACCTCGCTGCCGCCGTCTGGCGCGTCGTCGGCGAGGCCCCGCCGGACCTCGCGGTGGCGATCGCCGACAAGGTTGCCTTCGACGGCACCGTCGACCTTTCGGCGGAGCGGGCGGCGCTCACGGACTTCAAGCTGTCGGTTGGCGGTGACAGCGCTGCTGGCAGCTTTGCCTTGACGCGCGGCACCAAGCCGTCGCTCGATGGCCGCCTGTCCTTCTCGCAAGTCGATCTCGATCGCTGGATCGATCGGCTGTCCGCGGCCGACGACGCTGCCGCATCGACCCCGGCAGCACCTTTCGCCGTCTCCGTGGCCGTCGAGGCGACGGAGGTGACCTATCGCAAGGATCGCGTGCGTGACGTCGTGCTGGTGGTCGCCACGACCGATCGCGGCGTGATCGAGATCCCGCGGCTGCGCGCCGTCCTGCCGGGCGAGGCCGTGCTGCAGGCCAAGGCCGTCGCACCGGCCGCGGCAACGACGGGTGCCAAGCCGACGCCGGATGCCATTCGTACCGTCGGTGAGTTCAGCCTGGCGAGCCCGCGCCCGCGCGACACGCTGGCCTGGCTCGGCGTGGACCTGTCGGGCGTGCCGGCGGACAGGCTCCAGACCATGGGTTTCGGCGGCAAGATCACCTCGACGTCCAAGGCCGTGAAGATCGACCAGCTCGTGCTGGAGCTCGACGGCGCGAAAGCGACGGGCGGCGGCACCGTGACGTTCGGGCTGCCGCTCAACGTGACGTCGTCCGTCGAGCTCGACCGTTTCGATCTCGACGCCTATGTGCCGAAGACCACGACAGCGGCGACGCCGCCGCCGGCTGCTCCCGCCGCGGTGGCTCCTGTGGAGCCGACGGAAGCCGACAAGAAGGCGCCTGTGCTAGGGATGAAGGCCAAAGTGGCGAAGCTCGTCTATCGCGGCGAGACCTTGAATGGCGTCGAAGCCGACCTCGCCATCCAGGGCAATCTGCTGAAGATCAGCAGTCTCAAGGTTACGAACCTGCTGGGCGCCAAGCTCGATCTCAAGGGGCAGGTGGCCAATTTCGGCACGGATCCGCGTTTCGATCTCACCTTCACCACCAGCATGCCCGACACTGACAAGCTGCTCGGCTATGTCGGCTTGCCGAAGTTCATCAACGGCAAGATCGGTGCGTCGACAGCAAATGGCAGCGTGTCGGGCACGATGGATGCCGTTACCGTGCGCGACGCCACCATCACCATGGCGGGCGCTACGGCACGTGTGACCGGCTCGGTGGTTCTCGGCGAGAAGTTCGCCTTCGATTTCCCGAGCTTCGGTCTGCAGGCGCAAGATGCCAGTCAGCTGGTGTCGGTGGCGAGCGGCCAGCGTCAATCGGGGCTGGGGGCGCTCGAGGTGGCCGGTGCCTTCAAGGGCAACGAGAAGAACATGACGCTCGACGGCAACCTGACGGCGCTCGGCACGCCGATGATCGGCCGCATCTCGGCCAGTGTGAGTGGCCGGCCGAGCGTCGATGCCAATCTACGGGTCCCGGGGACGCTCGACATCGACAACTGGCTGGGCGTCGGCGGCGCGCCGGGGGCCGCGGCGCCCGCCAACGCGACGCCGGGGCCCGCCCGCGCCGCAACCGGCAAGGCGATCGATCTTTCGGCGCT
>MKRV01000036.1:0-31463 GCA_001897995.1 Alphaproteobacteria bacterium 65-37
AAGCTCGATGCTCCGTCCAGTCATCCTCTCCTCCCCTTCGCGGAGTCCGCGAAGGGGAGGAAGTGATCTCAGTTCTTCTTCGCCGCCTTCACCGGATCCTTCACATTGGGGATCGTCGCGAACTCGACGTTGTAGAGCTCACCGTTCTGCTTATCGACCTTGCGGACATAGATGTTCTGGATGATGTCGCGCGTGTCGGGGTCGATGGAGATCGGGCCACGCGGGCTTTCCCAGGCCATGCCCTTGATCGCGGCCATCAGCTTCTCGCCGTCGGTCGCGCCGCCGGTCTTCTTCAGCGCCTCGTAGACCAGGTGCATCCCGTCATAGCCGCCGACCGCCATGAAGTTCGGCCGCATGCCGTTGTTCGCCTTCTTGAACGCCTCGACGAAGGCCTTGTTGGCCGGGCTGTCGTGCGCGGCGGAGTAGTTGTGGGTGTTGATGACGCCGATCATCACGTCGCCCATCCCGTTCAGCTGGTCGTCGTCGGTGACGTCGCCGGTCGCGATCAGCTTGATGCCGGACTTGTCGAGGCCGCGTTCGACGAATTGCTTCACAAACTGCGCCCCGAAACCCGACGGCACGAAAACGAACAGCGCATCCGGCTTGGCGTCGGCCGCCTTCTGCAGAAAGGGCGCGAAGTCCGGATTGCGCAAGGGCACGCGCAGGCTCTCGGCGATCGTGCCGCCTTCGGCCTTGAATTTTTCGGCAAAGGATTTCTCGGCGTCGATGCCCGGACCATAGTCGCTGACGAGCGTCACGACTTTCTTGATGCCGTTCTTGATCGACCAGTCCGCCATCGGCACCGACGACTGGGCGAGTGTGAAGCTCGTGCGGGCAATGAAGGGCGAGGCCTCGGTGATGGTGGATGTGCCGGCGGCCATCACGATCTCCGGCACCCTGGCCTGCGTGGCGATCGGCGCCACGGCCAGCGCCAGCGGCGTCAGGCCGAACCCTGCAAGGAAAGCCACCTTGTCGTTGACCACCAGCTCCTGTGCCAGCCGCTTGGTGATGTCAGCGACGCCGGTGTCGTCCTTCAGGATGACTTCGACTTTCTTGCCGGCGACGGTCGTGCCGTTCACCGCCTGGTAGAGCTTGACCGCAGCATCGATCTGCTTGCCTGTCGAGGCCGATGGTCCGGTCATGGGCAGGATCAAACCGACCTTCACGGTTTCCTGCGCCTGTGCTGCGGAAGCCAGCAATGTCGCGGCAGCCGCGGCGATCAGTCCACGTCTCAACATTGTTTTCCTCACCAACAATTCTCGTTGTCGCAGCAGTAGCACAAACGGCCGGGAGATGCTCTATGCTGGCCGCCGGAGAAGTCACGGGAGTTACGCCATGAAGAGCTACAAGGTCGTCGAATTCGGCAAGCCGCTGCAGAAGATCGAGGAGGCGACCCCCGCCCCGCAGGGCACGGAAGTGCTGGTGCGCATCACCGCAGCCGGCGTCTGCCACAGCGATGTCCATCTCTGGGAAGGCTTCTTCGACATGGGCGGCGGCAACAAGGTCTCGACCCAGAAGACCATGAACCCGCCGCGGACCATGGGACACGAGATCGTGGGCGAGGTCGTGGCGCTCGGCCCCGACGCCAAGGGTGCAAAAGTCGGCGACAACGCCGTGGTCTATCCCTGGATCGGCTGCGGCAAGTGCTGGTACTGCGAGGGCGGCATCGAGCATCTCTGCCCCACCCCGCGGGCGCTCGGCGTCAACAACGACGGCGGCTACGCCGACCACGTGCTCGTGCCGCACGCCAAGTATCTCTACCCCTACGGCAACCTGCCGGTGGAACTGGCCTGCCTCTACGCCTGCTCGGGCATCACCGCCTTCGGCGCGGTCAAGAAGGCCGTCGGCCAGGATGGCGGCAAGCCGATCCTGGTGATCGGCGCGGGCGGCGTCGGCCTGATGGGGGTGCGGTTCGCCAAGTCCGTGCTGGGCGTTGAGCCGATCGTCGCCGACATCGACGAGAACAAGCGCAAGCTGGCGCTCGAGAACGGCGCCGTCGCGGCGGTGGATCCCCGCGACAAGGAGGCCCGCAAGCAGATCCAGGATCTGACCGGCGGCACGGGCGTCGGCGCGGCCATCGATTTCGTGGGCGCGGAAAGCTCGGCGCAGTTCGGCCTGCGCGCCCTGGGCCGCGGCGGCCGCCTGATCATCGTCGGCCTGTTCGGGGGCAATTTCTCGATCCCGCTGCCGATGTTCGCCTTCACCGGCTGCCAGATCGTGGGCTCCGTCACCGGCAGCCCGGCCGAGATGAAGGAAATGATGGACCTCGTCACGGGAGGCAAGGTGACGCCGGTGCCGATCATCAAGCGCAAGCTCGACGAGGCCGACACCACACT
Organism: Alphaproteobacteria bacterium 65-37; assembly: GCA_001897995.1. GTDB lineage: Bacteria > Pseudomonadota > Alphaproteobacteria > Reyranellales > Reyranellaceae > Reyranella. The sequence goes on from MKRV01000036.1 coordinate 2,337, forward strand.
GCAGGAATTGCGCAAGGGCCTCATCATGGGCCGCGCCGTGCTGGTTCCCTAAGCGTGAGCCAAGCCGGGCGGGCCCTCGCCCATGCCTTCGATACCGGAGCGCTCGCCCATCGGCGGGCGTTCCTTTTGCGCGCTGAGCCCGTCGCCCTGCGCGACGTCGACGCCGAGCAGTCGCTGCGGCCGGAATTCCTGCGCCTGCAACGCGCACGCTGGAACGTCGTGGCCCGCCTTGGCAACGATGGCGGCGGTTACGAGCAGGGCCTCGTACTGTTGACCAAGCACAAGGAAGAGAACTTCGCCAATATCGCGCGGGCCTGGAAGCTCCTCGCGCCCGGCGGCGTGCTCGCCTGCGCCGGCGCCAATGACGACGGTGCAGCGAGCCTCGAGAAGAACGTCGCCAAGGCCTTCGGCGGCGTCACCCAGCTCTCCAAGTTCCATAGCCGTGTCTTCTGGTTCACCAAGACCGACAGGGAACCTCCCGACTATTGGCGCCGCCTCACCTCCTTGCAGGCCGTCGGGGACGGCACGTGGCTCAGCCAGCCCGGCCTCTTCTCGTGGGACCGCATCGACGACGGCTCGGCGCTCCTGGTGCAGCACCTGCCCTCCGACCTCACGGGAACGGTGGCGGACTTCGGGTGCGGCTGGGGCTTCCTCACGCGGCATTTGCTGGCGCAGGCCCACGGCATCGTCCACATCGACTGCATCGACGCCGAACACCGAGCGCTCGAAGCCGCCGAAGCGAACATCACCGACCCACGGGCGACGTTTCACTGGCTCGACCTCACGACGGAGCCCGCGCCGGCGAGCTACGACGCCATCGTCTGCAATCCGCCTTTTCACAGCGGCCGAGCTGCCACGCCCTCCCTGGGCCAGCAGATGATCGAGGCGGCAACACGCGCCCTGAAGCCCGGCGGCCAGCTGTTTATGGTGGCCAATCGTGGCCTGCCCTATGAGCCGACACTGAAGGCGAACTTCACGAGCTTCGAGACACTCGCCGACAACAACAAGTTCCGTATCACCCGCGCAGTGCGCTGAAGACACCGGCGATCAGGAATTCCTTGTTGCCTTCGGCGCCCTCGATCGGGCTGTCGGTGACTCCCAGTACCGTCCAGCCCGGTTGTTCGCCGAGCCAGGTCGAGATCGTCGCCCGCACCTCGTCGTGCAACGCCGGGTCGCGGACGATGCCGCCCTTGCCGACCCGGCCCTTGCCCACCTCGAACTGCGGCTTGATCAGCGCGGTGAGATGGGCACCCGGTGCCGCCAGAGCCAGGGCGGCCGGAAGCGCCGTGCGCAGGCCGATGAAGGAGGCATCACAGACGACCAGATCGACAGGCTCGGCAAGGACGGCGCGGGTCACATCGCGGATATTGGTTTTTTCCATCGAGACGACGCGCGGATCCGTCCGCAGTTTCCAGGCGAGCTGGTTGGTCCCGACGTCGACGGCATAGACCTTGGCCGCCCCGCGTTGCAGCAGGCAGTCGGTGAAGCCGCCGGTCGAAGCACCGACATCGAGCGCGATGCGGCCTGCCACGGGAATGGCGAAGTGGTCCAGTGCGCGTTCGAGCTTCAAGCCGCCGCGTGAGACATAGGGGTGAGGCTGGCCGCGCACCTCGAGCGGCGTCTCTTGCGCAACAGGCTGCCCGGCCTTGTCGAGCCGGCGGTCTCCGGAAAAAACCAGACCGGCCATGACCAGCCGCTGCGCCGCGGCCCGCGTTTCGGCCAGGCCGCGCTCGACCAGCGCCACATCGAGCCGCGTCTTGGCCAATCCCGCCTCCCTCTGCAGCTTCTCGCCCATTGCGGCCCCCTGCTAGCATGGCGGCCATGAGCACGAAACTTCTGGAGGGCGAACGCGCCCTCGTCACGGGCTGCGCCGGCGGAATCGGTCGCGGCATTGCACGCGCCTTGAAGGCCGAGGGCGCCACCGTCCTCGGCAGCGACATCGCCGCCCCTCCGGCAGAGGACGGTATCGACTTCCTCGCCGGCGATCTCTCCAAGCGTGACGGCTGGAGGACCCTGCTCGACGGTGCAACGACGAAGCTCGGCTCCATCTCGCTCCTGGTCCATGCGGCGAGCCCGCGCCGCCAGGAAGTCGACACGCCCCTCACCGTCAGTGAGGAAACGTGGGACGCCATGCTCGAGGTCAATTTACGCTCGGGGTTTTTCCTCGCCCGCGAGGTCGGCCGTCACATGCGCGACAACGGCATCAAGGGACGCATCCTCCTGATCACCTCGCTGCATCGCCAGACGCCCCGCAATCTGCCGCACTACAGCGCAGCCAAGGCCGGCATGACGATGGCGATGAAGGAGTTGGCCCGCGCCTTCGCACCGGCCGGCATCCGGGTCAACGCGCTGGCGCCAGGGGCCATTCCCGGCGGCGGTTTCGTCGCCGACGATCTCGGCAGCCTGGTCGCGCAGATCCCGCTCGGCCGTGCCGGCACGCCGGACGACATCGCCCAGATGGCCGTCGCCATTCTATCGGAAAGATTCGGCCGGTATGTCGTGGGCACGACAGTAGAAGTCGATGGCGGATTGGGGCTTTTGAGCTGGATTCCTTCCAAGGCTTGACCCAGCCCAGCGGACGGGTTGAGTTAGCGCCGCAAAGGACTTTCAGGAGGAGGTTTCACCATGACGCTTCGCATCAATTCCACGGCGCCGGACTTCAAGGCCGAGACGACCCAGGGGCCGATCGACTTCCACAACTGGATCGGCAACAGCTGGGCGATCCTGTTCTCCCATCCGAAGGACTTCACACCGGTCTGCACGACCGAGCTCGGCTACATGGCCGGCCTGAAGCCGCAGTTCGACAAGCTCAACACCAAGATCATCGGCCTGTCGGTCGATCCGGTGACCAATCACTCCAAGTGGGCCAAGGACATCGAAGAGACCCAAGGTCACGCCGTGACCTTCCCGATGATCGGCGATCCGGAACTCAAGGTCGCGACAGCCTACGACATGCTGCCCGAAGGCGCCGGCACGACGTCCGAGGGTCGTACGGCCGCAGACAACGCCACCGTGCGCTCGGTGTTCATCATCGGCCCGGACAAGAAGATCAAGGCGATGCTGACCTACCCGATGAGCTCCGGCCGCAACTTCGACGAGGTGCTGCGGCTGCTCGAATCCTGCCAGCTCACGGCCAAGCACCAGGTCGCCACGCCGGTGAACTGGAAGAAGGGTGAGGACGTGATCATCGTTCCCGCCGTCTCCGACGAGCAGGCCAAGGCCAAGTTCCCGGGCGGCTGGAAGGCGCCCAAGCCCTACCTGCGCATCGTTCCGCAGCCGAAGGACTGAGTCTCGATCCATGCAGGGGGAGCTGTGGCGCTGGTCGGCCGTCGACCTGGCGCGTGGGATCCGCGACGGCGTGATCTCGAGTGAGGAGGCGGTGCGGTCGAGTCTCGACCGTATCGCCGCCGTGAACCCGACGCTCAACGCCGTCGTGGAGGTGCTGACCGACGAGGCGCTGGCGTCGGCCCGCACGGCCGATGCCCAACGGCGCCAAGGCCAGGCTCTGGGGCCCCTGCACGGCGTACCCGTCACCGTGAAGGTCAACATCGACCAGAAGGGCCACGCCACCACGAACGGCGTCGTGGCCTTTCGCGATATCGTGGCCGAGCACGACAGCCCCCCGGTCGCCAATCTGCGCCGCGCCGGCGCGGTGATCGTGGGCCGTACCAACACGCCGGCCTTCTCCCACCGCTGGTTCACCGACAACGACCTGCACGGCGCCACGCGCAACCCCTGGAACGCGGCCCTCACGCCCGGTGGCTCGAGCGGCGGCGCGGCCGCAGCGGTCGCCAGCGGCATGGGGGCGATCGCCCACGGCAACGATTTCGGCGGCTCCATCCGCTACCCGGCCTATGCCTGCGGGGTCGCAGGGCTGCGGCCGACGCCGGGCCGCGTGCCGGCGTTCAATCCCTCGGCCAAGGCCGAACGGCCGATCACGGCCCAGATGATGTCGGTGCAGGGCCCCCTCGCCTGCCGCGTCGCCGACCTGCGGCTCGGCCTGCTGGCCATGGCGGCCCCCGATCCGCGCGATCCCAACTGGATGCCGGTACCGCTGCAGGGGCCGGCCCCACTGCGGCCCGTTCAGGTCGCCCTCGTTCCCGATCCCTTCGGGGACACCGCGCCGGAGGTCAGCGACGCAATTCGCAGTGCCGGGCGCTGGCTGTCTGGTGCGGGCTACGCGGTCGTCGAAACGAAGCTGCCGCGGCTCGGCGAGGCGGCCGACCTCTGGCATCGACTGGTCGTGGGCGAAGAGCGTCGTGTGCTGGAGCCGGCGATCCGCCAGTTCGGCGACAAGACGGCTCTGCGCAATATCGATGGCCACCTGCGCTATGCGCCACCCATGGATGGCGATGCGATTCTGGAAGGCTTTGCGACCCGCCTCTCGCTGATGCGCGACTGGTCGCTGTTCCTCGACCGCTTTCCCATCGTGATCCTGCCGGTTTCACACGAGCTGCCGTTTCGCAACGGTCTCGACCAGGAAGAAGACGAGGTAGTCATCACGAAGATGATGGACGCACAGCGCTCCCTGCTCGCCTTTCCGGTGCTGGGCCTGCCATGCGTTTCCGTGCCGACGGGTCATGCCGCCGGCAACACGCCGGTCGGCGTCCAGGTCGTCGCCGGCCGCTTTCGCGAAGATCTCTGTCTCGCTGCGGCCGAGGTCATCGAGGCGCATGCCTCGATGCCCAGCCCGATCGATCCTCGTTAGAGCAGCGCCCGGGAAGAGGGAGCCGCATGCGGCTCCCTCTTCCCGGGCATAAACTGCTCTAGAATCGATAGAATCCAGAGCACGACCTTCCGCTCGACTGATTCCAGTCGAGCGGAACGTGCTCTGCCCGCTGCGGCTAACCTCTGGCCCGCTCGGCGCGCTGGCCGAGCGCGGACAGCGCCGTCGAGACGATCGCCGGCGCGTTGAGGCCGGCCCATTCGTACTGCTTGGCCGGCGCGGCATGGTCGATGAAGTTGTCCGGCAGGACCATGGGGCGGACCTTCAGCCCGTGGTCGAGCAGGCCTGCGGTCGCGAGCTCGTGCAGCACGAAGCTCGAGAAGCCGCCGACCGAACCTTCCTCGATAGTGATCAGCACTTCGTGCTCCCGCGCCAGGCGACGGATCAGATCGGTATCGAGCGGCTTGGCGAAGCGGGCGTCCGCAACCGTGGTGCTGAGCCCCTTGGCCGCGAGATCCTCGGCCGCCAGCAAGCATTCCTGCAGGCGCGCACCGAAATTCAGCAGGGCAATCTTGGTGCCTTCACGCACGATGCGTCCCTTGCCGATCTCGAGCGGCGTGCCCTTGGCCGGCAACTCCACCCCCACGCCCTCGCCGCGCGGATAGCGGAAGGCCGACGGCCGGTCGTCGATCGCGGCCGCGGTTGCCACCATGTGCATCAGCTCGAGCTCGTCGGCAGCCGCCATGAGCACGAAATTCGGCAGGCAGCCGAGGTAGGCGACGTCGAAGGCACCGGCATGCGTGGCGCCGTCCGCGCCGACCAGACCGGCACGATCGATGGCAAAGCGCACCGGCAGCTTCTGCAGAGCCACGTCGTGGACCACCTGGTCGTAGCCGCGCTGCAGGAAGGTCGAGTAGATCGCGGCAAACGGCTTGAAGCCCTCGGTGGCGAGCCCGGCGGCGAAGGTGACGCCGTGCTGCTCGGCAATCGCCACGTCGAAGGTGCGTTCCGGGAAACGCTGCGCGAACTTGTCGAGGCCGGTGCCCGACGGCATGGCGGCCGTCACGGCCACGATCTTCTTGTCGACCTCCGCCTCGGCAATCAGCGCCTTGCCGAAGACGGCCGTGTATTGCGGCGCATTCGCCACCGGCTTGGACTGCTTGCCGGTGATGACGTCGAACTTCACGACGCCGTGGTACTTGTCGTCGCTCGCTTCGGCCGGTGCGTAGCCCTTGCCCTTCTTGGTGACGACATGCACCAGGATCGGCTTGTCGAGCCGGCTTTCGCGCACGTTCTTCAGCACCGGCAGCAGATGGTCGAGATTGTGCCCGTCGACCGGGCCGACATAGTAGAAGCCCAGTTCCTCGAACAGCGTGCCGCCGGCCACGAAACCGCGGGCGAACTCCTCGGCGCGCTTGGCCGCGAGCTCCAGGGGTTTGGGCAGGTTCTCGGCGATGCCGCGGCCGAGATTGCGCAAGGTGACGTAGGGGCGGCCCGACAGAAGCCGCGACAGGTGCGCCGACAGCGCGCCCACCGGCGGCGCGATCGACATGTCGTTGTCGTTCAGGACGACGACCAACCGGCTGCGCAACGCGCCGGCATTGTTCATTGCCTCGTACGCCATGCCGGCGCTCATGGCGCCGTCGCCGATCACGGCGATCACATTGTTGCTGCCGCCAGCAAGATCGCGCGCCACCGCCATGCCGAGGCCGGCCGAAATCGACGTCGAGGAATGCGCCGCGCCGAACGGGTCGTATTCGCTCTCACTGCGGCGCGTGAAGCCGGAGAGGCCCCCCTCCTGCCGCAGGGTGCGGATGCGGCTGCGGCGGCCGGTGACGATCTTGTGCGGATAGGCCTGATGGCCGACGTCCCAGATCACGCGATCGCGCGGGGTGTCGAACACATAGTGCAGCGCTACCGTCAGCTCGACCACGCCCAGCCCGGCGCCCAGATGGCCGCCGGTGACGGAGACGGCGGAGATGGTTTCCTGCCGGAGTTCGTCAGCGAGTTGGCGCAACTGATCCGCGTGCAGCCGACGGATGTCGGCCGGCGTGTCGACGGTGTCGAGAAGCGGCGTCGTACTCTTGCCGGTCATAGTCCTACTATACTCCTGCGCGGCGAGGCGTGCGCTACGTCACGAACGACGGGCAACCACGAATTTAGCCGCCTGTTTTAGCAAGTCCGCAGCCGCCCCGAACGGCTCCAGGTGCGCGGCCGCCTGTCGCGCCAGCAGGTCGGCTTGTGCCCGCGCCCGCTCCACGCCCAGGATCGACACGAACGTGGCCTTGCCGGCCGCGGCGTCCTTGCCCGGTGTCTTACCGATTTCGGCTGCGCTGCCTTCAACGTCAAGTAGATCGTCGGCGATTTGGAAGGCGAGCCCGACATCATGCGCGTAGGCGGCAAGTGCCTGCCGCAGGTGCTCACTGGACTTGCCGAGAATGGCACCCGCCGTGCACGAAAAGGAGATCAGGGCACCGGTCTTCAACCGCTGCAGGCGGGTGATGGCGCCGATCGACAAGGGCTCGCCGCCCACTTCCGCCCGCTCCTCGGCCAGCAGGTCGAGCATCTGACCGCCCACCATTCCCTGTGCACCGGAGGCCCGTGCGAGCTCGGTGATGAGGGCCGTCCGGACGGCGGGATCGCCGTGCGTGTCCTCGTGGGCAAGGACCTCGAACGCCAGCGCCTGCAGCGCATCGCCCGCCAGGATTGCCGTCGCCTCGTCGAACTGCTTGTGGCACGAGGGCTTGCCGCGACGCAGGTCGTCGTCGTCCATCGCCGGCAGATCGTCGTGGATCAGCGAATAGGCATGGATCAGCTCGATGGCGCTGGCGGTGCGCAATGCCGGCAGCCTGCCGACCTTGAACAGGGTCGAGGTGGCCAGCACGAAAAAGGCGCGCAACCGCTTGCCGCCCCCCAGGCTCGAATAGCGCATCGCCTCGAAGACACGGGCTTCGCCCGAATCGCCCGACGGCAGGAGGCGTTCCATGGTGTGCTCGACGGAATCCGCCGCAAAAGTCAGGGCGGCACCGAAATCACGGTACGACGATAGGGGCATGAAAAACGCTCAGCCGAGATCGGCAGATTGAGTGGAGACCGACCCGTCAGCGGAGAAGACGATCTTTTCGACTTTCATCTTGGCCTCGGCCAGACGCTGTTCGCAATGGCGCTTCAAGAGCGCGCCGCGTTCGTAGGCCGAGATCGCCTCGTCGAGCTTCACCTGGCCGCGCTCGAGCTGCTGGACGATACCCTCGAGCTCCTTGAGCGCATCCTCGAACGACAGCGCGGCAATATCCTTAGGCAATGCGGGTTCTTTAGCCAAATTCGCCTCGCTTATATGGGCTTGGTTCTGGGCGCCGGGGGGACGGCGAAATCGTAGCCCGGTGTACCGAAAGGTGCCAGCGACGTCACGTATTTCGACAGAAAACGACCGATTCCGTGCGCTTTTTCGACCTTTCACAACTCCAAATAGCGATACACGCATTTGTGACATGGCCGGTTTGCATGTTCGCACGCCAAAATCCGCGTCTCACGATTGCGACAGTGGCAGCGCAATGGCAGGTTCCGCCCCGCAAAGAAATAAACGGCCATTTACCCGAGGAGTTAAACGCAAATGGGCAACGTCAGCCATCTCGTCACGCGCACCGCAGCCTTCGAAAGCTCTCTCGAGAACGGCCTCGCCGAGGGCACCGCCTCCAAGGATCGTCAGTTCGTTACCGCACTGGCCCGTGGCCTCGACATCCTGCGCGCCTTCCATGCCGGTGAAGGCATGCTGGGCAACCAGGAGATCGCCCACCGCACCGGCCTGCCGAAGCCGACCGTGGCACGCCTGACCCACACGCTGACCGAGCTCGGCTACCTCAACTACATCCGCCGCTTCCGCAAGTACGAGCTGGGCGCCTCGGTGCTGGCGCTGGGTTATGCCGCGATCTCGAGCATGGATGTGCGCCGCGCCTCGCGCGCCCCGCTCGAGCAGCTCGCCCATGCCCTCAACGCCTCGACGGCGCTGGGCGGCCGCGACCGCCATTCGATGATCTACCTGGAAGCCTGCCGGGGTCCCTCGGTCGTGGCGATCACCCACGATGTCGGCACCCGCGTGCCGATGGCCAGCACGGCGATGGGCCGCGCCTACCTCTTCACGCTGCCGGATGTCGACCGCAACAAGCAGCTCGACGCCATTCGCCGCCGCTGGCGCGACGACTGGACCAAGGTGAAGGCAGGCCTCGAGCGCTCGTTCAAGGAGCTGGCGGATCGTGGCTTCTGCGTCACCTGGGGCGAGTGGCTGCCCGAGCTCTGCGGCGTCGGCGCCCCGCTGCGCAACGCCGACGGTACGGCGGCCTACGCCGTGAACGCCTCGGCGCCGATCTACCAGATCAGCCGCGACCGGCTCGAGGCCGATTGGGGGCCCCGCCTGGTGAAGGTCGCCCGCGACATCCGCACCGGCATGGCCGCCCAGCCGTCGATGGTCTCGCCGCAGGGCCCGGCCGTCCGCCCGGCGCTCGGCAACGGCCATCACCGGCCGCCGATGGCAGCGATGGCGCGCCGCTAAAGCGCGCCCTTCTCTCGCCAACGCGATCTACAAGACATGGCTATCCATCGACCGGCCGACGCTCGGCCGGTCGCTCCTTATGAGTTCCGCGGCTTCAATGGCCTGATCGGCCACGAGGTCGTGGCTTGGCGCGCCGGTTTCGTCGAGATGCGCCTCAAGGTGCGGCCGGAACTGTGCAACGCCAACGGCCTGCTGCATGGCGGCGTGCTGATGACCCTGCTCGACTCGGCGAGCGGCTTTGCCTGCACCTTCAACGAGACGGCGACCGCGCGGCGGCTGAGCGTGACGCTCGCTTTCACGACACAATTCATCAAGGCCGCCCGCGAAGGTGACGAGCTCAGGATCCTGGGCGCCTGGCGCCCGTCGACCAGCCAGAGCACCTTCGCCGCCGAAACCGAGATCTACGACCAGCGCGGCGATCTGATCGCCACCGGCGCGGGTACCTTCCGCTACCTCAAAGGCGAGCGCAGCGACGGCACCCTCGCCTTCCTCGACCAGAAGGCGGCGGACTGATCAAGCCGCCTTCGCGCTCAGCCGGTAGCGCAGCCACATGGCGCCGCCCTCGAGCACTTCGTGGCTCGCGAGCGTCATGCTTTCGATCGGCGCCGGGCCCAGATCGGCGTCACCGGAGTTGAAGACGATCGGCCCGCCGGTGCTGCCGTCGATCACCGGGCAGATGACGAGGCTCAGCTCGTCGATCAGGCCGGCCCGCAGCAGTGCACCGTTCGCCCCGCCCCCGCCCTCCAGCATGATCCGCTCGATACCGAGTTCGCGGTTGAGCGTCTCGAGCGCGCCTGCGAGATCGATCTCGGTAGCTCCGGCAAAGATGTAGGAGACGCCATCGGCCCGCAGGCCGGCCAGATGCCGGTCGGGAACGGCTTCCGTCAGCACCACGAGGATCGCATCGCCGCCGATATCCTTCCGTGCCCACACGGCCTTGCCCTTGCCGTCGAGGAAGATGCCCCAGGTCTTGGCGTCCCGTCGTGCGAACCAGTTCTCGCGCGGAAAGACCTGATCGGTCGGCGGATAGTGTGGCTCGGTGCCCTTGGCGAACTCCTGCGCCGTCACCCGGCCGCACAGCCAGGACCCGCCACCCAGTTGATCGTGCAGCTTCTCGAACAGGTTGGGGACGACATTTTCCTTCGGCCGCCAGCGGCTGCCCCAGATCCGCCCGTCGACGCTGCAGACCATGTGGCAGAGGACATATGGTTTCATGCAGGCACCTTAGCCGAAACCGGACGACGAAGAAGCTGCAGGCTGCCCCGAGCCACTCGCCCCCTGTATCCTCCGGATATGCAAACCGCTTCCTTCGTCTCCTGCCGCAACTGCGGCGAACGCTTCGGCGTCACGACTTCCACAGGCAAGCCGGTCGAGCAATTGCCCGATCCCTTCGAGGCGGCTTGCCTTTTCTGCAGTCACCGCGACCGCTACGAGAAGGCGTCAGTCGAGACCAGGCGGATTGACTAGTCGGACCAATCAGGCGGCAGCGGTCAGCCTCTTGTCGACGAGCGGCCATTTGCGCAGGTGATTATGGATCGTTCGGCCGCGCAGACTTTCGATCAGCACGAACTCGTCCACCCGCCATGTCAGCGGCGGCACCTTCTGATCGACCAGGGTGTGCTCGTTGTAGCGCAGGGTCATGTGTGGCCTGAAGGTCCAGGCTTTCACGGTGCGCACACCGGCGAGCCGCATCGCGCTATGCATCCTTTGCTGAAAGCTGACCAGTGCCTCGCAGCCATCGTCGCTCGTCAGCACGAGATAGGAATCGCCGTCCCGTGTCGTCCTGGTCACCGCACGATCGAGCGATACCTCGAAGGGTGCGACGGAGAGCGTGTCCGCTGCGGCACAGGCATTGGCGATCGTCCGGGCCGGCGAATCGAGGAACGAACCGATGGGATAGAGGGTGATATGCAAGCGTCGGGCATCCAGCGACGGCCGCGTGTCGAGCAGCCAGTCGTCGCAGAGACGGTCGACCAACTCGACGGCTCGCGGTCGCGCTTCTGCCGACAGGCAGATCCCGAAGAACCAAAGAAGGTTGCGGGTGTACTCCATACGCTTCTCCTCGCGTCGCCCACTCGAGACTTCAGGCCAGCGGCAGGTGCGCCAGGTGATGATGCGTAGTGCGACCAAGCAGACTGTGCACGAGCACGAACTTGCGGGCCGTCCAGACGATGGGATCGATCGGCTGCTCGGGCAGCAACTGCTCGTCGCGCAGCAAGGTCATGTGCGGCGTGAAGGTCCGCGCGTGATGGAGGCTCTTCAGCCTGGGCAGTGCCATGACGGCCTTCAGGCGCTCATGCAGCGTTTCGAGACCGCTGACCCCATCCCCGCCGCCGAGAACGAAGGCGCCGTTGCGGAAACTCATCACGTGATCGAATGAAATGCGGAAGGCCGGCATTTCGACATAGGCGGCGCGGCGCACCAGGGTCGCCACCTGCTCGGCGGACGGCGCGAAGTAATCGTCGCCGACATGCCATAGCGTGATGTGCAAGTGCGGCGTCAGGACCGGCCTTCCGGTGAGACCGTAGGTCCGGCGCAGGGTGTCGCTCAGCCGGCCGATACGCGCGGCCGTCGCGGGATCAGGCAGGATGGCGAAGAATAGGCGATCGGTCGGCCGTACCGCAGTCATCTCATACCCCCTGGCTGAACTCGTCGGCTGAATTGGTCCGCGGCGTTTTCCGTCAAGCCGCAACGCCGCGGAATGTTCATGTTATGTTCTCGCCCGAGGTGGATCAAGCCGATTCAGCCGCCTGCCCGTCGAAAGTTTTTCAGGCCAGCTTGGCGTAGAGGTAGGTCTCCTGCTGCGCCGGATCCGCGGCAGGTGCGCCGTAGACTTCCCAATTGAGGCCGGCCAGCTGCAGCTTCTCGGCACCGCACCATTCGAAGAGCTTCTGCCACGCCGCACCCAGCCCCTCGAACGATCCCTTCAAGACAAAGTGCGCGGCACGCCCCGCCGGCAGATCCGAGGACACCACGTCGTCCAGCGCCGCGAACGGCTTGGCGACGATCGTCCCCGGCTCCATCGACATGACCCCGTCGGCCGGCGGCCGCCAGCGTGTGCAGGTAAGCCCCAGTGGCCCGACATCGAGTTTCGGCAGCGCCGCATTGATCTTGGCACGCGCGCTCTGATGTGCCTGCATCAACGCGTTCATCGGCGCCTCGACCTTCACGACGGCCGTGAACTGACGTTCGACCGTGACGACGCTGCAGTTGGACATCGGCTTCCTCTCGTTTAGATAACCAATTGGTTAAGTTTCGAGCCGAAAGCACAGCCTGTCAACTGCCCTGCACGAAGAGGCTGCGCTGCCGGGAGGGACTCCGGCAGCGACGTGGCCTGCTTACTTGACCGTGATCTCCGCGCCGCCGAGGCCGACGAATTCGGACTTCGCCTTGCCAGGACCCGGCAGGAACTGCGGCGGATGTACCGAGCCGGTGAGGATCGTCTCGCCGGCCTTGAGCATCTTGCCATTGGCGATCAAGCGGTTGGCGAGCCAGGCGAGCGAGATCAGCGCGCCGCCCATTACGTTGGCACCGGGACCGGCGCCCAGCTCCTTGCCCTCGTGCTCGGAGCGGCCTTGCACGGTGGCGAAGTCGAGCGTCTGCCAGTCCTTGATCTCGGTGCCGACGATGCAGGCGGCCTGCAGCACGTCATCGACGATGCGGCCCGGGCCGCCCAGCTTGGAGACGTCGCCGTAGCGGTTCTCGACCACTTCCATGCCGCAGTAGAGGTTGGCGACGTGCGGCTTGATCGTCTCGGCGGTGTACGGCGCGCTGCCCGCGGGCGCGTCCTTGGCGATGCGCGCCACCATCTCGCATTCGATACCGGCCTTCAGCGGCCAGCCCTTCTCGAAGACCTCGCCGCTCTGGCGGATGCCGCCTTCGTAGATGCCGGCAAAGGCTGGGCCCGAAAGCTTCAGCGGCTCGTACTGCGCCGGCACGGCGAAGGCGACCTTCCAGCCGGCGCGCTTGCCCCAGCCGATCGCTTCCAGCCGGTCCTGCACAGCGAACTGCACCTTGTAGGCGTCCTGCTCGGACAGATTGGCGGTCGCAGCGGCGAGCCAATCCATCGTCGACTTGGAGCGCCGGCCTTCGGCAATGCGGTCGGCGAGTGCGGCGATTTCCTTGGCGTCCACGGCGTCGTCTCCTCTATCGGCGTTCGATGGCCCTTGGGGCCTTCGCGCCGTTGTACTTCGCCGGGGAGGAAGATCAAAGCGATTGCCGTTCGCGGGGCGAACCGGCCCGCTTCGCCAGGACAACAAAAAGGGCGCGCGACTTCAGCCGCGCGCCCTCTCTGTATTCGTCCTTACGCCGCTTTCGCAGCGTGATAGTTGGCGTAGAAGCTCTGGCCCTTGGCGGCCATGTCGCGCAGCAGCTTCGGCACTTCGAACTGCGGGCCGTACTTCTTGGCCAGCGCGTCGCACTCGGCGACGAAGGTCTTCACGCCCACCTGGTCGATCAGGCTGATCGCCCCGCCGGTCTGCGGTGCGAAGCCCAGGCCCATTATCGAGCCGACGTCACCATCCTGCGGGTTGGTGAGCACGTTCGATTCCAGGCAGCGCGCCGTGTCGACCGCCTGCACGTAGAGCAGGCGCTTCTTGATCTCCTCCTCCTTGGCGCGCTTCTCCTCGCCCTCGCCGTAGAGCAGCTTGGGATCGGCCGGGAAGTGCTTGGCAAGCTCCGGCCACAGGCGCTTCTTGCCGTCGGTCGGATAGTCGTAGAAGCCCTTGCCGTTCTTGCGGCCGAAACGCTCCAGCTTCTTCACCATCAGCTCGAGGATGTCCTCGGTGCCGCTGCCCTCGTACTTCTGGCCGGCCGCCTCGGCGTCGCGCCGCGTCTGGTCCATGATCTTCCACGAGAGGTCGATCGCGACCTCGTCGTTCAGGGACAGCGGGCCCACCGGCATGCCGGCGAAGCGCGCGCAGTTCTCGATCATCGCCGCCGGCACGCCTTCCTTCAGCAGGCGATGGCCTTCGCTGATGAACGCGCCGCAGACGCGGCTGGTGAAGAAGCCGCGGCTGTCGTTCACCACGATCGGCGTCTTGCGGATCTTCTGCACGAAGTCCATGGCGCGCGCCAAGGTCTCGGGCGACGTCTTCTTGCCGACGATGATCTCGACCAACGGCATCTTCTCGACGGGCGAGAAGAAATGCAGGCCGATGAAGTGATCGGGCCGCGACGAGGCTTCGGCGAGACCGGTGATCGGCAAGGTCGATGTGTTCGACGCGAAGACGGCGCCGGCCGGCAGGGCGGCCTCCGCCTTCTTGGTCGCCTCGGCCTTGACCTCGCGGTTCTCGAACACCGCCTCGACCACGAGCTGGCAATCCTTCAGGGCGGCGAAGTCGGGCGTTGCCGTGACCTTGGCCAGCAGCCCATCGCGCTTGGCCTGATCGAGACGGCCGCGCTTCACCAGCTTGTCGAGTTCCTCGGCGATGTGCGCCTTGCCCTTGTCGGCCGCGGCCTGGTCGCGATCGAGCAGCACGATGTCGAGCCCGGCCTGCACCGAGACGGTGGCAATGCCGGCGCCCATCAGGCCGGCGCCCAGCACGCCGATCTTCTTGTATTCCTGCTTCGGCACGCCCTTGGGACGGCGCACCAGCTTGTTGGCTTCCTGGAGGCCGAAGAACAGGGTGCGGATCATGCTCTTGGCGACGGGGTCGCGCAGCAGCGAGACGAAGTAGCGCGTCTCGACTTTGAGGGCGGCATCGATCGGCAGCTGCAGGCCCTCATAGACGCAGCTCAGGATCGCCTTGGGCGCCGGGTAGACGCCGTTGGTCTTGCCGCGGACCATGGCGGCTCCACCGATGAAGGTCTGCACGCCCGGCGGGCTCCAGACCTGGCCGCCGGGGAAACCCGGCGTCTTGAAGCCCTTGCGGTCCCAGGGCTGCACGGCGCGGCCGTCGATCGGCTTGGCGCCCTTGCCGGCATATTCCGGCACGACCTGCTCGGTCGCCGGTGCCGTCAGCCAGGCCTTGGCCTTGGCCAGCAGCTCGCCCGCCGGCACCACTTCGTGGATCAGGCCGAGCTTCTGGGCGGCATCGACGGTGAGGTCCTTGCCTTCGAGAAGGATCGGCGCGGCGTTCATCACGCCGATCAGGCGCGGAATGCGCTGCGTGCCTCCGCCGCCCGGCAGCAGGCCGATCTTCACCTCGGGCTGGCCGACCTTGGTCTTGGGATTGGCCGCGGCGATGCGATGATGGGTGGCGAGGCAGATCTCGAAGCCGCCGCCCAGTGCCGTGCCGTTGATCGCTGCGACGATCGGCTTGCCGCCGGTCTCCTGGCGGCGAAACATCTTCTGCAGCTGGCTGAACTGTTCCATCAGTTTCGACGCGTCCGCCGTGTCGAGGCTGAGGATCATCTCGAGATCGGCGCCGGCGATGAAGCTATCCTTGCCCGAGGTCAGGATGATGCCCTTGACCTTGTCATCCTTGAGCGCGGTTTCGAGCGCGCCGGCATAGGCCGTCATCGACGCCTCGTTCAGCACGTTCATGGCGCGGTTGGGCATGTCCCAGGTGATGGTGGCGATGCCGTCGCTGTCGACGTTGTAGTTGATCATGGTCGCTGTTCCCTGAAGCTCTTTACACGCGCTCGATGATGGTCGCGGTGCCCATGCCGCCGCCGACGCAGAGCGTGGCGAGGCCGGTCGAGAGGTTACGGCGCTCCAGCTCGTCGAGGAGCGTGCCCAGGATCATCGCGCCGGTGGCGCCCAGCGGATGGCCCATGGCGATGGCGCCGCCGTTCACGTTGATCTTGTCGTGCGGCATCTTGAGAACCTGCATGTAGCGCAGCACGACGGAGGCGAAGGCCTCGTTCAGTTCGAACAGGTCGATGTCCTTGACCGACATGCCGGCCCGCTTCAACGCCTTCTCCGACGCCGGCGCCGGCCCGGTCAGCATGATCGCCGGCTCCGAGCCAATCGAGGCGAAGGAGCGGATGCGGGCGCGCGGCTTGAGGCCGGCCTTCTCGCCGAATTCCTTGGTGCCGAGCAGGATCGCGGCCGCGCCGTCGACGATGCCCGAGGAGTTGCCGGCATGATGGACGTGGATGATCTTCTCGACCTCGGGATAGCGCTGCTGCGCCACCGCGTTGAAGCCCGGCATCATCTCGCCCTGCATCTTGAAGCTGGGCTCGAGCGCAGCCAGCGTCTGCATCGTCGTCTGCGGGCGCATCAGCTCGTCGTGGTTCAGGAGCTCGACGCCGTTCTGGTCCTTGACCGGAACGATCGACTTCTTGAAGTAACCGGCGTCCCAAGCGGCCTTGGCGCGCTTCTGCGATTCAACGGCATAGGCGTCGACGTCGTCGCGGCTGATGCCATACTTGGTGGCGATCAGATCGGCCGAGACGCCCTGCGGCACGAAGTACATGGGAATCGACACGCCGGGATCGACCGCCCAGGCGCCGCCGTCGGAGCCCATGGGCACGCGGCTCATCGACTCGACGCCGCCGCCGATGGTGGCCTGGCTCTGCCCGGACATGACCTGGGCGGCCGCCATGTTGGTGGCTTCGAGGCCCGAGGCGCAGAAGCGGTTGATCTGCACGCCCGACACGCTTTCGGCGAAGCCCGCCATCACCGAAGCGGTGCGCGCGATGTCGGCGCCCTGCTCACCGATCGGCATGACGCAGCCCAGCACGATGTCGTCGACCAGGTGCGTGTCGAGCTTGTTGCGGTCGCGCACCGCCTGCAGGGCGGTGACGGCCAGGCGTACCGGCGTCACTTCGTGCAGCGAACCATCCTTGCGGCCCTTGCCGCGCGGCGTGCGGACGGCGTCGTAGATATATGCGTCGGTCATCGCTTCTCTCCTAGTCGAATGCGCTCGTTACCCTACCGCCTCACCCTGAGGAGCGGCCGCAGGCCGCGTCTCGAAGGGTCGGAACCAGTCTTGCTGTTGCCCATCCTTCGAGACGGCCCTTCGGGCCTCCTCAGGATGAGGTCGTTCTCTTCGCCGCTCAGAGCGTGCGGCCTATCAGCTCTTTCATGATCTCGTTGGTGCCGCCGTAGATCTTCTGCACGCGCGCGTCGGCGTAGAGGCGCGCGATGGGAAACTCCCACATGTAGCCGTAGCCGCCGTGGAACTGCAGGCACTCGTCGATCAGCTCGCACTGCAGGTCGGTGGTCCAGTACTTGGCCATCGCCGCGGTGGCGACATCGAGCTCGCCCTTCATGTGCTTGGCGATGCAGTCGTCGACGAAGACGCGGGCGATCTTGGCCTTGGTCTTGAGCTCGGCGAGCTTGAAGCGCGTGTTCTGGAAATCGATGATCGCCTTGCCGAAGGCCTTGCGCTCCTTGACGTAGGCGAGCGTGTGCTCGAGCGCCGCCTCGATGGCGGCGACCGCCTGGATGGCGATCACCAGCCGCTCCTGGGGCAATTGCTGCATCAACTGGATGAAGCCCATGCCGGGACCGCCCAGCAGGTGGTCGGCCGGCACCCGGACATTGTCGAAGAACAGCTCCGACGTATCCTGCGCCTTCATGCCGATCTTCTCGAGGTTGCGGCCGCGCGTGAAGCCCTCGGCGCCGCGCTCGACCACGATCAGGGACGTTCCCTTGGCCCCGAGCTTGGCATCGGTCTTGGCCACCACGATCACCAGGTCGGCAAGCTGGCCGTTGGAGATGAAGGTCTTGGAGCCGTTGATCACCCAATGATTGCCGTCCATCACGGCATTGGTCTTGACCGACTGTAGATCGGAGCCGGTACCGGGCTCGGTCATGGCGATGGCGGTGACCAGTTCACCCGCACATGCCTTGGGGATCCATTTCTTCTTCTGCTCCTCGCTGCCGTAGTGAAGCAGATAGGGCACGACGATGTCGTTGTGCAGCGAGAAGGACGGGCCGGTCGCGAGCGCGCGACCCTGTTCTTCGATCATGATGGCGCTGTAGAGGAAATCGGCGCCGGCACCGCCATATTCCTCGGGCATGGTCATGCCGAGCAGCCCTTGCTGGCCGGCCTTGCGCCACAGGTCGCGCGGCACGATGCCCTCCTCCTCCCACTTCATGTGGAACGGCATCACTTCCTTTTCGAAGAACCGCCGGCAGGTCTCGCGGAACATCTGGTGTTCGGGCGTGTACAGGGCAGCCAAAGCGGTCACTGTCTCTTCCTCCAGAGCTTGATTTGCAGTCCTTCTTACAGGGACTTTGGGCCGTCAGCGGTTCACGCGCCAGCGCTCGGGATGTAGTTTACCTTTACGTAAACGTCAACCTACCTCACCGCACTGAAAGCGATCAAAGCCAGCGCGACTGTATAGAGCATCCAGCCGGGATGGCGGCCGCGCGTTCCCCAGAGATTGCCGAGCGCGCCGTATAGATAGAGCCCACCGACGAGCAGGCTCGTCGACAGCCGCGCCTCCGATCCGAACCAGCCGGCCGCGGCAATCAGCGCCAGCCCGCCCGCGAACCAGCTCACCGTGCTGAAATGCAGGAGCAGCGGTACCAGCCGCCCGGTCGACGCGGCCACCCGCTTCTCCGCCTGGAGAAACGTTCCGACCGGTCGGACCATGTAACGCTGCACGAGGACGCCGTGGATCACCGCGACGACGCTGCCGATGATCCCCGCCAATACGAGAGCCGTGTCTTGCCAGTTCATGACCATACACCTCTGTATGGACACGACGATGGCAGCCGGCATGGCGCCAGTCAATACAGCTCTGTATGGTTGGGCTGTGACAAACGACGCCAGGAACGACGACCGCCTGACCAGGTCGGACTGGATCGACCAGGGCCTGCGCACGCTCGCGACCGGGGGTGCCGGTGCGCTGAAGGTCGGCCTCATGGCAGAGAACCTGAAAGTGTCGCGCGGCAGTTTCTACTGGCACTTCCGCGACATTGCGGACTTCAAGTCGGAGCTCCTGCGGAGCTGGCAGGAGCGGATGACGGATCAGGTCATCCGGGAAATCGCCGGCAAGGACGAGCCGGACCGTCTGAAATTTCTCCTGAAGCGCGCCTTTGCCGCAAAGCCGCGTCTGGATCGCGCGATACGGACATGGGCAATGGAAGACAGGAGCGTGGCAGCGATCGTCGCATCCGTCGACGCTGAGAGGATTGCCTACATCGCCAAGCTGCTTGTCACGGCCGGCGTGACCGGTCGGCTGGCACTGCCGCGTGCCACCTTCCTCTATTGGGCCTATCTCGGCCAGACCATCGTCATGGATCGTCGCCACACCGAGATCCCGGTCTCGGCTCTGGAAGACATCGGCAAGCTGTTCGAAACTTGAAGCATCGACGCCACGGCAGCAGGAGAGAGAAGAAGGAAGAAACTCCTGCCACCGTGTGTCGAGCGATCGTTATCGGTTGTTCGCGGTCTCGACGACCGGCGGCACCGGAATCTGCTGGCGGTTCAGCGCTTCCTTGAGCTGCTTGACGCCTGCCGCGTAGTCGCCCTTGCGGCAGTGTTCGAGGCCCATGTCGGCTTCGAGCACCCTACCGTAGGCGGACGTACCGTTGTGCTTCGCCCACAGACCATAGAGCTGCTGGCACCGCGCCGCGTTGTTCTCCGCCGGATTGCCGGCCGAGGCTTGTGCGAAGGCCGCACTCGCCCCGCCGACGACGATCGCGATGCCAGCGAGTGCTGAGAGAGTCTGCTTGACCATTTTCACGCATCTCCAAAGTTGACGCCTGCGACATGGGAAGTGAATGCGGCGACAACGAACGAGATATTTTGAAGGCTGCATTCGAAAAACGTCGTGTTACGCCAAAGTGAGTAATGCTCGCGCGCAGCCTTCACGCACATACGCGGCACAGATCGAAGAAGCGGTCCGCAGCGACGCGCGCTATCGAACGGCGCGACGCACCGCCGACAACAGCCAATCGACTCCGGCATCTGCGTGTCGTGCGCGCCGCACGGCGGAGACGGTGAAGCGCGGCCCCGAAAAGTCGGCATCGACGATCTGCAGGCCGAGAATGCCGGCCATCCGCTCGGCAAGACGCCGCGGACATGTCGCGATGGCGTCGCTGGTCGACACCATGGCGAGCGCCGTCAACCAGCGCGGCACAAGCGCCACCGTCGAGACGAGAGCGGCATCGGGAATCGTCGCTGCGGTGATGCCTGTCTCTCCCGATCGCCCGACGAAGACGTTCGGCAGCCTGGCATAGGTCCGCCTGTCGATCGTGCCCTTCACGACGGGATGACGCTTGCGCGCGACGATGCAGTAGCGGTCGTCGTAGAGCCGTTCGGTTACAAAGCCCGGTGGCAGGCGGAGAAACTCGCCGACGACCAGATCGATCTCGCCCCGCCTCAGCTCTTCGAGCGAGGTACCGCCCTGGAGAAAATCCAGTGCAAAGGACGCGCGAGGCGCGTCGCGGCGGAAGGTCTCGACCAGTGGGCCGCCGATCAGCGCACCGACAAACTCCGCCGCGGCCATGCGGAAGCGCCGTTCGCTCAGTGCCGGATCGAAGCCGTCGCGGGAAACCACGGCCCCCGCCAAGTCGACGAGGGTTTCGATTCGCGGCATCAGCTCCAGCGCCCGGCGCGTCGGTTCCAGTCCGTGCGACCGACGCACGAACAGCGGGTCGCCGAAGAGGTCGCGCAGGCGCGCCAAAGTATGGCTGATCGTCGACTGAGTGACGCCCAGCCGACGGGCAGCCTCGGTCGTGCGCCGTGTGCGCGCCAGCTCGCGAAACACCAGCAGCAGATTTCCGTCGAGCTTCCTGATATCGTTGATGTTCATATCTCTATGCTCTGAAATCATTATTCACAAGATACCGCAAGCGCTAGGCCTTGCCGCATGATCATCGACGGATGGCGCCTGCGGACCATTGTCGGCCTGTCGCTGCCGATCGCCCTGATCCTGCTGCTGCATAATCTGATGACCCTCATCGGCATCGCCCTGGTCGGTCATTTGGGCGACGCCGCCGTTGCCGGGATCGGGATCGCCGGGACTCTGATCTCGATGCTGGTCGCCCTGCTGTTCGGGATCGACACCGGCGTGCAGGCGTTGGTTGCCCGGCGAACGGGCGGCGGCGAAATCCAGAAAGCAGGCGCCGTTCTGGTGGATGGCCTGGCGATCGGCACGGGCGCCGGCGTGATCCTTGCGGCGGCAGGCTATGGTGTGGGCCCTGTTCTCGTGCCTTTCGTCAATGCCCATCCCGACGTGGTCGAGCCGGCACTTGCCTATCTGAACGCGGCCCTGCCGATGCTTCCATTTGTGGGTGCGAGTCTCGCCTTCAGCGCCTACCGCAATGGAACAGGCATGCCGCGTTTCTCCTTGCTGACCGTCCTCATCCAGTTTCCCTGCTATGTGCTGTTTGGATACGCCTTCGTCTTCGGCGCGTTCGGCCTGCCCTCGCTCGGCACGGCGGGGCTGGGCCTCGCAGCCGCGCTCGCCTCACTCATCGGACTGCTGGTGCATGTCGCCATCACAGCGGGCGTCGCGCCCATTCCCGGCCTGGCCGGCCAGCCGCCGAGCTGGGCGGGGATTCGGCTGGTGCTACGGATCGGCGTGCCGATCGGCCTGCAGCAGTCACTGGTCAATGTCGGCGCGATGATCACTCTGGCGATCGTCAGCTTGATCGGCACGGAGGCGGTCGCCGCCATGAACGTGCTGCTCGTTCTTATGCTGATGTCGATCCTGCCGGCGTCGGGGATGGGCGTCGCTGCGGCGACCCTGGTCGGCATGGCCTTGGGCCGCAACGATCCCCGTGACGCCAGGCAGTGGGGCTGGCAGGTTGCCACACTGGGCATGCTCGCGTTGCTGGCGCCGTGCCTGTGCCTCGCCGTCGCGCCGCACGCACTCCTTGGCCTTTTCGTCGCCGATCCCGCGACGGCCGATCTCGCCGCCACGCCACTCCGCCTGCTGGCGATCGGCATGAGTATCGATGTGCTCGGCCGCATTCTGGGCTTTGCTCTGCGCGGTGCAGGAGCGACGCGCCTGGTGGCATCGCTCGCCTTCCTGCTCCAGTGGGCGGTCCAGTTGCCGCTCGTCTGGTGGGCAGGCATCCATCTCGGCTTCGGCCTGACGGGAATTGCCGCCGTCAGGCTTGCCCTGTTCGTTGTCGAGACCGCGATCCTCGCCCTGCTGTGGCGCAGCGATTTCTGGTCTCGCCCTCGCCCGGACCACGCGCCGGCGGCGCGCGGCCCGGAAAGGCGTGTCCCTACTCCACCGTCGTCGCGCTGAGGCCGAGCTGGGCGCGGCGGCGCAGCCACTGGCTGGGGCGGTAGCGATCGTCACCGGTGATGGCCTGCGCCTGCACCAGGATCTCGTGGCACTCCTTGACACCCAGCCAGTCGGCGAGCGCCAGCGGCCCGCGCGGATAGTTGAGGCCCAAGGTCATCGCCGTGTCGACGTCGGCCGCCGAGGCGATGCCGATCATCGCCATTTCGCAGCCCAGATTGGCGATCATCGCGACCATGCGCTGGGCGACGAAACCGGGCGAGTCCTTGATCAGGGTCACCTTGGCGCCCGACTTGGCAAGCAGGGCCGCCACCGAATCACGCACCACCGGATCGGCACCCGGCGCGGTCATAATGGTGAGGCGCTTGGCCGTGTCGCCGGTGAGGTCGACCGCGACCGTGCGCTTGGGGTCGAGGCCGAGCTCGATCGCCGTGGTGGTGCAGTCCTTGCCGATCGGCGCCACCAGGATCGGGCTCTTGCCGTCGTCGGCCCCCAGCATCTTGGCGCCGTCGGCGTTGACCAGGCTGACCAGCTTCTGGTTGTGCGTGTCCATGATGACGACGCTCTTGGCCGGCTCGACTGACGGCAGATGATCGGCGCCCGGATCGACCTTGGCGCCCTTGGCGTCGTAGGCGTACCAGCCGCCGCTCGTCTTGCGGCCGAGCTTGCCTGCCGCATAGAGGCTCTCGTGATACGGGCTCGGCGTCATGCGCCGATCGTGGAAGAAGCCCTCGTAGATGATCTTGCGCGCCGGGAAATTGACGTCGATGCCGGTGAGATCCATCAGCTCGAACGGGCCCATGCGGAAGCCGCAAGTGTCGCGCATCACGGCATCGACCTGGGCCGGCGTGGCGCGGCCTTCCTGGTAGATCCGCAGCCCCTCGGTGCCGATTGCCGTGCCGCCGAGATTGACCAGGAAGCCCGGCGTGTCGCCGACGACCACCGGCACGCGCGTCTGGCGCTTGCCCAGCGCCACCATGGCGTCGACCACCCACTGCGCGGTGTCGGCGGCGCGGATGACCTCGACCAGCTTCATCAGCGGCACGGGGTTGAAATAGTGCATGCCGCAGACGCGGTCGCGGTGCTTCAGCGCCCGCGCGATCGAGGCGATGCGGATGGAGGACGTGTTGGACGCCAGGATGGCGTCGGGCGCGATGACGGCCTCGAGTTCCCCGAACAGCTTCTGCTTCACCTCGAGGTTCTCGAATACGGCTTCCACGACGACATGGCAGCCCTTGAGGTCCTCGAGCTTGTCGGCGACGCCGAGATTGGCGTCCGCCTTGGCGAGATCGGCGTCGGTCAGCCGGCCCTTGGCAACCAGACCCTTCAGGGTCTCGACGATCGCAGCCCTGGCCTTTGCCGCCCCACCCGGTGCGGCATCGAACATGATCGCCTTCATGCCGCCCTGCGCCGTCACCTGCGCAATACCGCGGCCCATGGCACCGGTGCCGACCACGCCTACGGTGAGATCGGAGCGGTTGATATCGAGAGTCATCTTGCTGTCCTTCTTCGCTACAAAACCAGCCTCATCCCGAGGATGCGCTCCTCAGGACGAGGACTATCCCTTACGCTTTGGCAAACCCCGCTTCCTTCAGCCCATCCTTGATCTCGTCGAGGACGGAAGCGTCCTCGATGGTGGCCGGCAGGGTCCAGGGCAGGCTGTCGGCCATCTTCTGCATGGTGCCGCGCAGGATCTTGCCGGAGCGTGTCTTGGGTAGGCGCTGCACCACCAGCGCGCTCTTGAAGAAGGCCACCGGGCCGATGCGGTCGCGCACCATCTGCACCACCTCGCCTCTGATCTCCTCGTGCGGGCGGTTGACGCCGGCCTTCAGGACCAGGAAGCCGAGCGGCACCTGCCCTTTCAACTCGTCGGCGACGCCGATGACGGCGCACTCGGCGACATCGCCATGGGCGCCCAGCACTTCCTCGATCTGCCCAGTCGACAGACGGTGTCCCGCAACGTTGATGACGTCGTCGACGCGGGTCATCACCGAGACGTAGCCGTCCTCGTCGATGAAGCCGGCGTCGCCGGTCTTATAGTAGCCGGGAAACTCGGCCATATAGCTTTGCTTGTAGCGCTCGTCGGCGTTCCACAGAGTCGGGAATGTCCCCGGCGGCAGGGGCAGCTTGCCGGCCAGTGCCCCCACCTCGCCGCGTTTCATCGGCTTACCGGCCTCGTCCAGCACGTCGAGATGCCAGCCGGGCGACGGTACCGAGGTCGAGCCGAGTTTCACGGGCAGCGTTTCGAGGCCCACGAAGTTGCCGCAGATCGCCCAGCCCGTCTCGGTCTGCCACCAATGGTCGATCACCGGCACACCGAGCAGTTTCTGCGCCCATTCGACTGTCGGCGGATCGCCGCGCTCGCCGGCAAGGAAAAGCGTACGGAAGTTGGAGAGGTCGTAGGTCTTGAGCAGCTTGCCGTCCGGGTCTTCGCGCTTGATGGCACGGAAGGCCGTGGGCGCCGTGAACAGCGCCATCGCCTTGTGCTCGGAGATCACCCGCCAGAAGGCGCCGGCGTCGGGCGTGCCGACCGGCTTGCCCTCGTAGAGGATGGACGTCGCGCCGTGGATCAGCGGGCCGTAGACGATGTAGCTGTGGCCGACCACCCAGCCCACATCCGATGCGCACCAATAGACCTCACCCGGCTGCACGCCATAGAGGTTCTTCATCGACCAGGCGAGCGCCACGCAGTAGCCGCCGGTGTCGCGAACCACGCCCTTGGGCTGGCCGGTCGTCCCCGACGTGTAGAGAATGTAGAGCGGATCGGTCGCCTTCACCGGCACGCAGCCGTGCGGCTTGGCCGCCGCCAGGGCCTCGCCCCAGTCGAGGTCCCGTCCCGCGACCATCGTTGCCTCGGCCTGCGGCCGCTGCAGCAGGATCACGCGCGGCACCTTGTGCTTCGATTGCTCGATCGCCTGATCGATCATCGGCTTGTAATGCACGATGCGGTTGGGCTCGATGCCGCAGGACGCCGTCAGGATCAGCTTGGGGGCGCAATCGTCGATGCGGCTCGCCAATTCCTTGGCAGCGAAGCCGCCGAACACGACGGAATGCACGGCGCCCAGCCGCGCGCAGGCAAGCATCGCCATCACGGCTTCGGGAATCATCGGCATGTAGAGAATGACCCGGTCGCCCTTCTCCACGCCCTGGGCTGCGATCATGCCGGCGATCTGCGCCACCTGGTCCCGCATCTCCCGGTAGGTGAAATGCTTCTTCGTGCCAGTCAGCGGCGAATCGTAGATCAGCGCGGTCTGGTCGGCCCGGCTCGGTCTGTTGGGGCCGCCTTCGACGTGCCGGTCGAGGGCATTGTGACAGGCGTTGAGTTCGGCGCCGATGAACCAGCGGTAGAAAGGCGGATTGGAGCTGTCGAGCACCTTGTCCCAACGCCGCGACCAGTCGATGGCCGCGGCCTGCTCGGCCCAGAAGCCTTCGGGATCGCTCAGCGAACGCGCATGTACCGCGCGATACTTGTCCCCGACCGCCATGGCGATTTTCCTCCCTTGCTGACCGCAGGCTTAACGCCGGCCATGGACCGCTGCAATCCGGATGTGGAACACTTCGTTCTGCGAACCAATTGGAGGAGCCGAGCATGCATCGCACGACCCTGGCGCGGTGCGCCGTTATGGCCCTCGCGCTTTTGGCGTCTTTTGCCGTGTCGGCCCAGACCCGGAGCCCGCAACACTGGATCGAATACAAGCCTGCGGGCGGTCGCTATCGCGTCGACATGCCGGCCGCTCCCAATGCCACCACCGTCCCGGTGCAGGTCGGCGGGGGCGCGACGGTGCCCATGGCGGAAGCATCGGCCATGGTCGACCGCATCGCCTATATCGCCTCCTATGTCGACTATCCCGCGAGCGTGACGAAGAATGCAGCGGCCGACATCATACTGACCCAGGTGCGCAACGGATCCGCCGCTGGCAACAGCTGGCGCGACGAGAAGAAGCTGCAGCTCGGCCGCTCCGAAGGCCGCGAGTACACTGTGGTTCAGGCCAGCGGTAACGTCGCCGTCACGCGCATCTACTGGGTGCGCGGCCGGCTCTATCAACTGGTCGTCGACGGCAAGCAAGGGATCGAGAAGGCCGACGATACAAGGCGTTTCCTGGAGTCGTTCAGTCTCGTTCAATGAACCCATCCCGGCCTCTACACGCGAGGACGAAAAGAATCAAAAAAGGGGGAAGCAAGCAAATGATAAGCCGTCGTACGGCCGCCCTCGGCACACTTGCCGCCTTCGCCGCATCGACGGCAAAGGCACAGACGGCGTGGCCCGCCAAGCCCATTCGATTGATCGTGCCCTACGGCCCCGGCGGCTCGACCGATCAGGTCGGTCGCTTCTACGCCGAGAAGCTGCCAGCCGTGCTCGGCCAGCAGGTCATCGTCGAGAACAAGCCGGGCGCAACCGGCGGCATCGGCGCGCAGATACTGGCCGCCAGTCCGCCCGACGGCTACACCCTGATGGTCGCGCCGACCTCGGTGCTGTCGATCGCGCCGGTCGCCCGCAAGGTGCCGTTCGACCCCGAGGCGCTGGTCGGCGTGGCTCGGCTGTCCACGCCGATCCTGGTCGTGACGATCACCAATGCACTCGACGCCAAGGACTGGGCCGGATTCGTGGCGCTGGCCAAGCAGAATCCCGGCAAATACTGGTACGGCAGCTCAGGCCTGGGCACGATCAGCCATCTCACCGGCGAGGTGCTGACGCGCACCGCCGGCCTGCAGATGCAGCATGCACCCTACAAGACCATCGTCGATGCCACGGCCGACATCTTCGACGGCCGCATCCAGATGGTGTTCGACACCTCGTTCATGCCCTACGCCAAGAGCGGCAAGGTACGCGCCGTCTTCGTCGACGGATCGACGCGCCTGGCGGACCTGCCCGACGTCCCGACGGCGTCAGAGGTCGGTCTCGACCTGACCAGTTTTCGCTCGCGGGGCTGGTTCGGCCTGTTCGCCCCCAGGGGTACGCCGGAGCCGATCCTGCGCCGGCTGTCCGACGCCTGCGCCGAGGTGGCTGACCTGCCCGACATGAAGGACAAGCTCCTGATGGTGGCGCAGAACGTCGAGCATCAGCCCTATGGCAAGTTCGACCGCCAGGTCCACGACGATCGCGCCTACTTTGCGCAGTTGCTGAAGGAGCTGAACATCAAGCTGGATTAGCCACGCCGACCGCTCGACAAGAATGACAATCAAGAAGGAGGAACGATCAGAATGCTCCGACGGCGCTTCGTTATTTCCAGTAGCCTCGCGGCACTGGCCTCGCCGGCCGTACACGCACAAGCGCCGTGGCCGGCCAAGCCGGTCCGCCTGATCGTCCCCTACGGTCCCGGCGGATCGGCCGATCAGGTGGCCAGGCTCTATGCCGAGAAGATGAGCGGCTTCCTCGGCCAGCAGATCATCGTCGAGGACAAGCCGGGCGCCTCGGGCGGTGTCGGGGCGCAGATGGTGGCGTCGAGTCCGCCCGACGGCTATACGCTGCTGCTGGCCCCGACGGCCGTCCTCGCCATCACGCCCGCCGCCCGCAAGGTCCCCTACAATCCCGACGATCTGGTCGCCGTCTCGCGGCTGTCGACGCCGATCCTGGTCGTCACCCTGACCAACGCCCTCGGCGTGAAGACCTGGGCCGAATTCGTTGCCCTGGCCAAACAGAATCCCGGCAAGTTCTGGTTCGGCTCCTCCGGCCTCGGCACCATCACCCACCTCACCGGCGAGGTGCTGACGCGCGCCGCCGGCATCCAGATGCAGCACTCGCCCTACAAGACCATCGTCGACGCCACCGGCGACGTGTTCGACGGCCGCATCCAGATGGTCTTCGATCCCTCCTTCATGCCCTACGCCAAGGCGGGCAAGGTCCGCGCCGTGATCGTCGACGGGCCTGTGCGGCTGGCCGACCTGCCCGACACGCCGACCGCCGCCGAGGCCGGTCTCGACCTCAAGGGCTTCCGTTCCCGGAGCTGGTTTGGCCTGTTCGCGCCCAAGGGGACGCCGGAGCCGGTGCTGAAGCGTCTGTCGGACGCCGCGGGACAGACGGCCGCCCTGCCCGAGATCAAGGAGAAGCTCCTGATGGTGGCGCAGAACGTCGACCATCAGCCCTACGACCAGTACGCCCGACAGGTCCGCGACGACCAGGCCTACTTCGCCAAGCTGCTGAAGGAGCTGGATATCAGGCTGGAGTGAGCCTGGGTGCGCTACTTCGGGGCGCGGTTGAGGCCGTAAAGGTTGGCCAGCCGCGCGACCAGGAAGGCAACGTACATCACGCCGACGATCTGCTCGAGGATGATGAAGCTCCGCGCCATGCCGGTGCGCGGCGTGATCTCGCCGAAGCCGGTCGAGGTCAGCACGGTGAACGAGAAGTACATCAGGTCCACCCAGGACAGGTGGCTGTCGGGCTCGTTGTAGGCAAAGGCGTGCGGCTCGAAGACCTGCAGCAGCGCGAACAGGCTGGCGAAGGTGAAGGCGATCAGCACATAGGCCGAGATCGCCCCGAACACCTTGTCGACCGTGATGACATGCCAGTCGAGCACGTATTTCAGCAGGGCCACGGTCACGATCATCAGGGTGACGGTCATCGCCACGATCGAGATATTGACCACGAGCGAGCCGCCGATACCGCGCAGCGCCACTGCATCGACGGCAATGAAGCCCAGGATCGCCGCGCTGAGCACCGCCCAGCGGCGCACACGCAATGCCCAGAGCGCGACCACCAGGATGGAGACCAGGGCCGCGACCAGCACGGCTCCACCGATCGTCGACCCGCCGATCAGCGGGCTGAGGACAATGAGCGTGCAGAGCATGGCGAGCAGCACGCTGCAGCGATTGCGGC
>MKRV01000036.1:31478-34713 GCA_001897995.1 Alphaproteobacteria bacterium 65-37
GATCGCCATCCTCTTTTGCCCCCTGAATCTCGGACGCATAAATCGGCCAAACCCGATCCCTCGGCAAGCCCTGTGCTGGAGTAGCGCGCCCCAGCAATCAAGCTGGAGTAGACCACATGGCCTGTGAGAAAGTGACCGTCCTCGAGGAGGCAGACGGAAGCGATCATGGCAAAGCGCAAGACGGGCATGGGCGGCGGCACGGCGAAGCGTCCCGGCAGCCAGAAGAAGGCTGCGAAGGCGAAGAAAGCAGCCGCTCCCAAGCGGAAGATCGCCTCCCGGAAAGCCAAGCCGGCCGCCAAGAAAGTCGCCACGCCCAAGGTACCCAAGGCGGCCCCCAAGCCGCTCGCCCGGCCCGGCCTGCGCCGCTCGGTCAAGAGCCGGCCGTCCGTTGCCCGGCTGGCGACGCCGCGGCCGGTCTCGCACAAGACCGCGCTGGCCGCCCACAACATCTTCGAGCGCGACCTCGACAAGACGCCGGCCAACTACGCCACCCTCACCCCGCTGCAGTTCATCGAGCGCACCGCCAGCGTCTATCCCGAGCATGTCGCGCTGATCCACGGTGAGCGCCGCCAGAGCTGGGCCGAGACCTACGCACGCTGCCGGCAGCTTGCCTCGGCGCTGGTCAAGGTCGGCATCGGCATCGGCGACACGGTGGCGATCATGGCCCCCAACATTCCCGAGATGTACGAGGCGCATTTCGGCGTGCCGATGACCGGCGGCGTGCTGAACTCGCTGAACACGCGCCTCGACGCGGCGATGATCGCCTTCATCCTCGACCACAGCGAGACCAAGGTGCTGCTGGTCGACCGCGAATTCCATCGCGTCGTCACCGAAGCGCTGGCCATCGCCAAGGTCCAGCCGCTGGTGGTCGACATCGACGATCCCGAATGCGAGGACCGCGCCCAGATCGGCGACACGACCTACGAGGAGTTCCTCGACGGCGGCGACGTGGACTTCGTCTGGGCCTATCCCGCCGACGAATGGAACGCGATCTCGCTCAACTACACGTCGGGCACGACGGGCAACCCCAAGGGCGTAGTCTACAGCCACCGCGGCGCCACCCTCTCGGCCTACGGCAACGCCACGCAGTGGCCGACCGGCCTGCATCCCGTCTATCTGTGGACCTTGCCCATGTTCCACTGCAACGGCTGGTGCTTCCCCTGGACCCTGGCCTTGGTCGGCGGCACCAGCGTGTGTCTGCGCCGCGCCGCGGCCAAGCCGATCTTCGACGCGCTGGCCGAGCACGACGTCAGCCACATGTGCGGCGCGCCGATCATCATGCAGTTCATTATCGGCGCGACACCCGAGGAGCGCCGGCCGCTCAAGCGCAAGGTCGAGTTCATGACCGCCGCCGCGCCGCCGCCCGCTGCCGTCCTGGAAGCGCTGGAAAAGGAGAACTTCCGCGTCACCCATGTCTACGGCCTCACGGAAGTCTACGGCCCGGCGACCATCTGCTCCTGGCACGAGGAGTGGAACGATCTGCCCGCCCACGAGCGCGCCGCGCTCAAGGCGCGCCAAGGCGTACGCTACACCGCGCAGGACGGCGTGACGGTGATGGATCCCACGACCATGAAGGAGGTGCCGCGCGACGGCACGACCATGGGCGAGGTGATGTTCCGCGGCAACCTCACCATGAAGGGCTATCTCAAGAACCCGGCCGCGACACGCGAAGCCTTCGCCCAGGGCTGGTTCCACTCCGGTGATCTCGGCGTGCTGCACGAGGACGGCTATATCGAGCTGCGCGACCGCTCCAAGGACATCATCATCTCGGGCGGCGAGAACATCTCGACCATCGAGGTCGAGGGCGTGATCATGGCCCATCCCGCCGTCGCCAACGTCGCCGTCGTCGCCAAGCCCGACGAAAAATGGGGCGAAACGCCCTGCGCCTTCGTGGTGCTGAAGCCCGGTGCCAAGGCCATGGCCGAGGAAATCATCGCGCACTGCCGCGCCAACCTGGCCAGCTACAAGTGCCCCCGCTACGTCGTCTTTCGCGACTTGCCGATGACCTCGACCGGCAAGGTGCAGAAGTTCGTCTTGCGCGATTGGGCGAAAGCGATCTGAGCGACCCGCGATCGCGTTCGCTACACCAGCCAGCCGCTGCCGGACGCGCTGGTGAAATCGAGCTGAACCACGAGGTCGTTGAAGTCGTGGTCGCCGCCGCCGCGTGTGTCTTCCCAGCCCCAGGTATTGAGGCCGTAGTTCCAGAGGTGGCCGACGGGCTGGCCGCCGACCGTTTCGTTGGCCTGCGAGAAGGCCCAGTAGGTGTTGCCGCTCGACTGGTTGGTGAGCGTCATCGCCACGAGGTCGCCGGCGTCGACGTTCTGCAGCATCGCCTGCGCGTAGTTGCCGTAGCCCGGTCCCGTGAGCGACGTGGCGCCGCCTGAAAACGGATAGGCACGGGCAAGTGCTGCCGCGGCATAGCCTGCATCGCCGGGATGCAGTCCGCCGATCGCGCCGTTGAAATCGTCGACCTTGTAGAAGGTGAGCGACAGCGAATCCTGGCCGTTCTGGCGCACGCGCACCACGGCCTGCTGGTCGTCGGCGCCGCCTGCCGTCTCCGCCACCGCGACCGGCCGAGCCACACGCACGCCGCCGTCGCTGCCCCCGCCGCTCCCCGCAGCGAAATCGACGAAGCCGAAGGCGCTGCTCATCTTCACCTGCGGCGTCGTCGTCGCCGCGCCGTCGATGGCGACCGCCAGCGAATCGCCCGCCTGCGTCTCGGCCTGCCCCAGCCCGCCCTGCGCCTGCTTGTCGAACAGGCGCACCAGATTGGGATCGAAGTCCGATTGAAGCGACTGTTGCGCCAGCAGGCTCGTCCAGGCATAGGCCGCCGACGGCCCGCTGGCGAAGCTCGTGCCGCCCGCGCCTACCGTCACGTCGACCGTCGCCGCATCGGGCGAATGCGCCTGCACCAGCAGCGTGCCGGCCACCGCCGTTGAGAGCCCGCCGCCGCCGATATCCACGATGTGCGGAACGCCGCCGAACGACGTCTGCTCGTGCGCGATGGCCGTCAGCGCGCGCGCCAGCAGCAGGCCGTTGGGCGTGCCGAGTCCGGTCGTGAGATCGTAGCCGGTCTCGGCCTCGTAGCCGTAGCCGGTCGGCGTCACGGGAACCGTCGCCGGGCCATTGCCGACCGGCGGTATCAAGAAGCTCCCACCCAGGACGAACGAGGACGTGTTGTTGCCGACGGTTACGTCGTTGAACGAAGCCGGCGCGATGGTCGCGGCCATGTAGA
>MKRV01000037.1 GCA_001897995.1 Alphaproteobacteria bacterium 65-37
CGAATTACATGCAGATCATCCGGGCTGCAGAGGTACCGGCGTAGGACCGACGGCGCTTACTGTCATTGCCGCGCTTCTTTCGGCGGAAAGACGTCCCCACCACTGGAGCAGGGCGGAGACGACGATGGGAAGCGGCTCGTTCGCCGAAAGAAGGAGATTGCCGCCGACCGTCTTGCATTGCTGCACCGCGTGATCGAAATACGCCACCGGCAGGCCAAGCGCCAAGACTGCATCGACGCGCGTATCACTCATGCCCCATCGACGCGACGGAAAGAAAACGCCGCGCGTGGGTGTGTGGCCGGTCGCAGGCATCAGGCTTTCGCCCGACGGGCGTCCGAGAACAAAGACGTTGCCGAGCTCCATGGTCTTGAAGTCGTCGGACAACGCACCATCGACGATCACACCGGCCTCGGGATGGGCGTCCCGCAGCCGTGCAGCGAAGGCGTGGATCAACTCCGAGTCTTCGGCCGAAGAATCCGCGCCGACGATGAGCAGTCCGCTGCTCTCTTCGGATGACGACTGAACGGTGGCATTTCCGAGCGGTGCGTCGGGAAGCAAGTCGATCTTCGAAGCGAGGTCCGGCATCCGGGAAATTAAGGCACTCTGGAATCGCGGGGTGGTCGTCGAGATCCGGCGCGCTTTTGGAAGGATCGCGGCTATCACGGGCTTCCTGTCACCACGGATGTCGAAAATGCCGGTGTCCGCCAGCAGCACGTCATGGACCACGCCGATTTCGGCGATGGCTTGAACGAAACCCACTGGCAAGTTTCCGGGATCCGCGATGGCGACTTCGACGACCTGCAGTCGCGAGAAGGCGTCAGCCAGCTCCCGCGGAGCGCGGTCCGGGCCATAGGCGAGGACCAGGTTCTGCGGATAGCCCCCCGCATGATCGCGTAAGTCGACGGTAACGCCGTCCGACGTGACGTCCAGTGTCGCTACAATAGTGTCGAGGCCCGAGCTTCGTTTTGCGTCGGCATGGCGGCCGATCAGGCACGGATCGGGCTCGCGCGCAGTGACCACCAAGGAAAAGCCTTTCTTCCTGGCGAGAAGCCATTTCCATTCCAGTCGGCTGGCCGGCTCCCGCAGTGGATCCCGACGCACGAATTCTGCCGATTGCCGGCGATAGGCTGGATAGAGATCGTCGATCCGCGACAGATTGCTCAGAACCAGCGCGCGCTTCTCGCTCTTGAACGACCGTGTGCCGGCATGGCCGACGAACACGCCGGTGGCGCACACATTGCGAAATCCGGCTTGCCTGGCGCGGAGGCAGAAATCGATATCTTCGCAGTACCCCCGCCCGAATTGCAGCGACAGGAAGCCGACGGCGTCGAGCACGGCGCGCTTCACATAGAGGCAGAACCCGATGCCGTTCGGAAGCTCCACGAAACCGACGCCTGCTGAAGTCTCTGCCGCCAACCGGTCCAGCACGGCGAGGGCGTCTGCCTGCGGGAGCGGGTTTTCCCGGAAGCGGACCGGCAGGCTGGTATACTCGCCATTGTTCGACAGTGGCGTCACGGTCCCGATGTCGTCGTGCAGATAGGCGACCCGTGCCAGCCGGCCGCACAAATCCGGTGGTGGAACCGTGTCGGCGTTGAGGAGCACGGCATCCTCGTCGTCGGCCAGCATGGCAAGACCGCGGTTGACGCTGGCAGCAAAGCCTTGATTCACGTCATTGCGCAGGAGCTCGATCTTGCCGTTACGCGCGAGCTCGTCCAGCAGCACCGCGATGCGCTGGTCCGGTGTGGCATCATCGACCGCAATGATGCGCCTCGCGACGTGACGTTCAGGATGCGCCAGGACGGCCTCGAGGCATTGTTTCGTCGCTTCGAAGTCGTCATAGACGGGCACGATCACCGCGATCCGACGGGTTTCAACGGCTGCGGCTGTGGCCTGTGGCCGCTGGCTCCTCGGCGTCGGTGGCACGGCGTGCCGCCGCAGCCGCTCTGGCAGCAGCACGCTGGGGGCCGCGTCGCAGGCCACCTCGACCCACTCGGCGTCTCCCGGCCACGGCCAGGAGATGTCGGCCGCGTGCACGAGCGCGCTGGCGATGCGATGCCCGGGCTCCGGCTCGACGCGGTGTTCCATGCGACCATGGCTGGAGTCCAGATAGCACTTGAGCGTCGAGCCGCTTCGCCAAGCGAGCCAGCCTCGGATGTGCCGAGGTGCACTGTCGAGGCGGCCAGCGGCCGCCGCGCCCTGGCTCCACAGGACGCCAAGCGCATCCTGGATCTGGGCCGTCGTCCCGTCGCTGCGCAGAAGTCGGCGCGCCGCCGCCGTCCGCTCTGCCGGGTCCGGGCTCGACAGCATCAGACGATTCGCCATCGGATGCCGCGGGTCGATCGCCAGCGCGTTGCGAACGTCATCTCGCGCAAGCCCGCCGTTGTTCATCGCGGCCAGCGTAATCGCACGCAGCACGAGATCATCTGCGATCAGCCCGAAGCGCAGCCTCGTCAGGCGCTCGGCAAGTAACCAGCTCGCGATGCCATCACGACGTTGCAGAAGGTGCTTGGCTTGCGCGGCCAGATCGGCGGCATGCGTGACCGGCGCCAGCGACAACCCCGCCAGCGCGCGATGAACCGCCGAGACCGGTGAGGGCCGCGTCATGGATCGCGGATTTCGTGCGCCCCTCGTGACGGCACGCCTGGCAAGCCGCTTCCGATGTCAGCCTTCGTGATCAAACGCCACTCCGCACCGGGCCAGTTCGGCCAGGACCGCCGAAGGCGTCGCTTTCTCCATGAAGGCCACGGCCCACAGATCGAAATCCGTCGCCCGCTTTGTGTGGACCTCCGAAAATCCCGCGTCGATCAACAATCGCCCCAGCCGGTCGGCCGTGAAGCCCGTGTGATGCCGCATCGTCATCTTGCCGTCCGCAATCGAGGCACCATGGCCGTAGAGCATGTCGAGCACCGAGATCGGGCCCGACGGAGAGAGGTAAGCCGTATGGTCGGGCCCGTTCTGGAGCAACGATTCGGCGACCGATTCGAGATCAGGACAGCGGAGCAGAGCGAAGCCGTCTGGCTTCAGCACCCGGCAAAGTTCCTTGAATGCGAGCGGCACCTCATGGGCGTGCAGATGCTCGATATTGTGTGACGACCAGATCGCATCGTAGGTTCCCGATGGAACAAGCGATCTCATGTCGTGAATGGAGCAGACGATGTCGGGCTGAACACTGCCGTCGACGTCGAGTCTCGTCTCGCGCCAGCCGCGCCCTCCAAACATCGGGTGGAGCTTTCGGGCGGAATAGATGCCACAGCCAGTGTGCAGAACATTCCGTGTTTGCCGATCGTGCGGCCGCACCGACCCGGCCGGCATCGTCTTGAACACCACGGTACCGGCATCGCGCCGTCCGTCAGCCATCGGCCTGAAATTCATTCGACGCCTCGTTTGCCTGGCCTCGTTTTCATGGATGGGAGCGTCAGGAGATCCGAGCGGTCGTGCTGCGCAAGAAGCAGAAACGATCGACCATCATCGCCCGTCGCAATGCCTGCCGGATAGGACGGGCAACCCGCCAGCCACCGGCATGAATCCTACGCCAGGCGACGCTCGAAAGCCAAATGCTTCGTCGGGCGGGCAGTGTTGGTTTACCGTTCGATTGCGCTCGCCGCTATGTCGCCGACGTGACGAATTTGTTTGCTCGGACGGTCAGCTCGCATCGAGCCGCGAGCGCCGAATGCTCGCGCGAGCAAGCGGCCTGGACCCAGCCGCCGTAACGTGTTCGAGGCCGGTCCAAGGCAGCCGGTCGTCCAATCGAGGCACTGCCCTTTGACTCAAAATTCTAAATATGATTAGAATTTGTCGCGGCGTCCGGCCAGCCGTTCCCGGTCGGTACCCTCGAAGGCAGGAGGCCTCGCATGCATGTCGGCTTGGGGTTGAGTTTTCAGAACCTGATTGCGGGGCAGACCGATGCTCAGGTCTATCGCAACGAGCTGCAGTTGGCCGGCCGGGCCGAGCAGGTCGGGTTCGATTCGGTGTGGACGCCGGAGCACCATTTCACCGACTACATGCTGACGCCCAACGTCACGCAGTTCCTGTCCTGGGTGGCGGGGCGGACCAGCCGCGTGAAGCTCGGCTCGATGGTGACCGTGCTGCCCTGGCACGATCCGCTGCGCGTGGCGGAGAACTTCACCCTGCTCGACCATCTGTCGGAGGGGAGGGCGGTGCTGGGTATCGGCCGCGGCCTCGGCCGTGTCGAATTCGACGCCTTCCGGACGCCCATGGCAGAATCGCGCCGGCGCTTCACCGAGTACACCGAAGCCATCCTGACCGGCCTGGAAACCGGCGTCATGGAGTATGACGGAGCGCTCTACAAGCAACCGCGCACGCACATCCGTCCCGGCCCCTATGCCAGCTTCAAAGGCCGGACATTCGCGTCGGCGATCTCGCCCTATTCGATCGATCTGATGGCCAAGCTCGGTGTCGGCCTGATGGTGATCGCGCAGAAGCCCTGGGAGATGGTGAAGAATGAGATCGTGGGCTACCGGCAGCGCTATTTCGCCGTGAACGGCACGCCCGCGCCCAAGCCGATCCTCAACATGTTCGTCGCGGTCAACGAAGATCCGGCCGAAGCACAGCGCATGCGTGAGGTTTATCTGCAGCGTTATGCCCGCTCGACGGTCGAGCATTACGAATTCGGCAATGTCGGCTTCGCCGAGATCGAAGGTTACGAGTACTACGCGGGCCTCGCGCGGAACATCGAGAAGCACGGCCTTGAGAAATTCAACGGCTTCCTCGCCGACCTGCAGGTCTGGGGCACGCCGGGCGAGGTTGCCGAGAAGCTGATCAAGTATGTCGACTATCTCGACGCGGGCGCGCTCCTGGTCATGCTGAGCTACGGCGGCATGTCGGCGGACGTGGCGAAGCGGAACTACGATCTCTTCGTGTCGTCGGTGCTGCCGAAGCTCAAGCGCTATGACGTCGGTGGCGACATCGGCGTGCTGTCCTCGCCGGAGACGGCAGCCACCGCGGCGGAATGAAGTGATCCGGGCGGGGGCTTGGTTTACTCACCATCGTCCTTCCTTCCAACACCGCCCAACAAGGTGAGCAGCACCGCCGCGAAAAGCACTGTGCTGCTGGCGACGAAGACGCCGACAATGTTGCTGGCATCGAGCACCACGCCGCCGATGCCGGCCCCCAGTGCGATGGCGAGCCCGATGGCGGCGACGATCAGTGCGTTGGCGCTCTCCGGTTGATCGGGAGCGGCACGGGCCGCCCAGGTCGTCCAGGCCACTGGCACCCCTCCGAAGGCAAGCCCCCACAGCGCCACGAGGAAGGCGACGAGGGCAACGACCGGCACGGCGCCGCCGAACGGCGTACCGCCGAGGGTGGCCAGAAAGGCGCCGAGCAGGCTCATGGCGAAGGGTAGCGCGACCAGGGTGGTGCGCAGGCGGCGCGCCAACAGGAAGCCCGCCAGATAGGTGCCGAGGAAGCCCGCAACGCCGAAGCCCAGCAGGATGGCCGACATCGCGTCGACGCCGATACCGGCCATGCCCTCGAGGAAGGGCCGAATGTACGTGAAGAACATGAAGTGGCCGGTGAAGACCAGGATGACAGCCGCAAAGCCCGGTCCGAGGCGAGGACGCCTCAGCAGCTCGAGGAGCGAGCCGAGCCTGGTCGCACCGCGCGACGCAAGACGCGGCAGGGCGATGGCTTGTGCAAGGAGTGCCACGACGCCGAGTCCCGCCGTGATGGCGAACACGACCCGCCACCCTGCGAAACTGCCGACATAGCTGCCGAAGGGGATGGCGAGGACCGTGGCTGCCGAGATGCCGCTGTAGACGATCGCGACGGCACGAGGCATCAGCGAGGGCGGGACCAGGCGCATGATCGTGGGCGTGGACAGCGCCCAGAAACCACCGAGCGCGATACCGAGCAGGACACGCCCGGCGAACAGCACGGTGACGTTGGTCGCAACGGAGACCAGGAGAGCAGAAGCGATCACCAGTGTGGAGAAGGCGAGCATTACCGTCCGTCGGTCGAGGCGTTGCGTCAGGGTGGGGGCCAGGAGGGCCATGATCGAGGCGACAGCGGCGGTGGTGGTGACCGCCTGTCCTGCCAGCCCTTCGGTGACACCGAGATCGCCGGCAATCGGCGTCAGGAGGCCAGCCGGCAGGAACTCGGCGGTAACCAATGCGAAGACGCCGAGCGCCATCGACAGCACGGCTCCCCAGTGAGCCGGTTCGTGCGCGGCATATATCGTGCGAGGCGGATCTGCCGACGGTGAGGCCGACGAAGAGAGGCTATCTTGTGAGGTGTCGTCAGATGCTGTCCTGCTCATCGTGGTAGAAGCTGGGGGTGACGCTTCGGGGGCGCTTTGTCGGAAGGTCCAGAATGATTGATCGTTCGTCCAAATCGGACTCGCGCGACCGCGATGGGTTGCCGAACGATCTCATGAGCGAGCTGCTGCTCTGTCTCAGGCTGAACGGCGTCTATTGTCGCCGGCTGCATGTTTCGCCACCTTTCGGCATTCGCTTCGATGCCGTACCGGGGCGCGCCCAGTTTCATTTTGTCGCGAATGGCGAGGCGTTCCTGCGCCTGACCTCGGGTGCCGTGCATCGGCTCGCGGCAGGAGATGCGGTGCTGTTGCCCCATGGCAGCACAGCCGACCTGGTTTCTGCGCCGAACCTGCCGGCGACGGTGCAGACACGCCTTCATGCAATGACGCCGCAGCCCCGCGAGACCGGCAGGTCACCCGAGCGCCTGGGCGGGGGCCAGAGACGGCAGCCGCCTGATCAGACGACGCACGTGTTCAGCGGCTGCATGGCGTTCGACCTCGGCAGCCTGCGGCCGCTGATCAAAGAGATGCCCGAGGTGATGCTGATTGGCCGGCTGATCGACCGCCAACCCGAGATCGACGCGCTGCTGCAAGCGATGGAGCGCGAGGTGCTGGCCGAGCGCATCGGCTCGGGCGGTGTTCTCGCCCATATCGCCGGGGTGATCTCCGCCTACATCGTGCGCGACTGGGTGGAGTTCGGCTGCAAGGAGGGACGAAGCCACGATGCTGGACGCTGGCTGGGGACCTTGCGCGATCCGCGTCTCGGTCGCGTGATCGGCGCCCTGCATCGCGACCCCGGGCGCGACTGGACGGTCGCGGAGCTGGCGACCATGACAGGCATCTCGCGTTCTGCCTTTGCCGAGCGCTTCCTGGCTGTCACCGGCCGCACGCCGTTGCGTTACGTCGCGGAGCTGCGCATGCGTCTGGCCGCGGAATGGATCGTCGAGGACGGTCTGGCGATCGACGTCGCCGCACAACGCCTGGGCTACGGTTCGCAGGCTGCCTTCAGCCGCGCCTTCAAGCGCCTCACAGGCCAACCGCCCGGTGCTCTGCGGGCCGGGCGCGCGGCGGTGGCGCGCACGCCTGCCGTTCGGGCGGCCGGTCGGTGAGGCCGCTCAGCGATCCCGTTGATCGCGCAGCTTTCCGGCATCCTTCGGATGGGCGTAGGGGTGCCATTTGATCTCTTCTTCCTCGCCGACAGCCGACTGCAGCAGTGCCTGGCCCTGGCGGTAGAGTGCGATGAGCCGGTCCTCGGCGGCATAGTCGAACGTGTCGCCCAGCGCCCGTTCGATGTCGCCGCCGCGCTCCGGCGGATGGGCGAGGTACCAGTCGACGGTGCGGGCGAGCGCCTCGCGAACGCCCAGGAGGTCGCGATAGCCCAGCTCGGTGCGGATCCGCGTCAGGTCGAGCAACTGGTGTCCCTGCGGGCTGAGAACCCGCGCCCGATGCGGGCCGGCGACTTCGTAGGAAACCGGGATGATCTCGACCTCCCGGCCAAGTGTCGCTGCGATCGTCTGGACGACCTGTGCCAGGGTGAGCTGTTCGAGGTCGCCGCAGTTGTAGACCTTGCCGGCCGCGATTTCGGGCTGGTCCGCCGCGAGCAGAACGGCATGGCCGAGATTGCCGGCCCAGCCGTGGGTCGAGAGGCTGAGGCCATAGTGCGGCAGGATGATCTCGCGCCGGCCCTCGAGCAGGCGGCGCATGAAGGACCATTCGCGCGGTCGCACCTGATAGGGGCCGTAGACATAGGGGTAGCGAAAGACGGTGGCGGTCGGGTGCGCAGCGAAGACGGCCTGTTCCGACTGAGCGATCTTCCAGGCGAAGCTCTGCTCCTGCTCCGTCGCCACGACTGGCGCTTCCTCCGGCACGGGGCTGGTCATGCCGGGCGGCTCGAGGCGGTAGGGATCGACCCAGCCGCGATAGGCGGCATAGCCGCCGATGCCGATGAACTGGCCGGCGCGACCCTTCAGGGCAGCCGCCAGCAGGCGCAGGCGCCCGTAGCTCGCCACGACGAGGTCGAAGGTTCGACCCACGAGTGCCGCCTCGATGGTCTCGGCGAAATGCGGATCGCCGTGAATATGTTCGACGTCGTCGGGGATCTCGGGAATTTCGTGGGTGCCGCGATGGAAGATGGTGACGCCATAGCCGCGCTGGCGCAGCCCGTTCACGATGAACGGGCCGGTGGGGCCGGTGCCGCCAACGACGAGGGCGCGCTTGCGTTGACCGCTCATGCGCCGATCTCCCGGTTGATCGCGGCGTGCAGATGGATCAGCGCAGGCTCGATGCGGCCGTAGACCACTTCGGGCAGCGCACCGGAGGCGAGGTTGGCTTGCACGCGCTCCTGCAAGGGGAAGTCCTCCCGGCCCGTCACGTCGAGCAGGATGTCGAGGTTGCGCTTCCAGTGGGCGCGCGTCTTGTCATCCGTCGGAGGCTCGGGTGCGAACAGGCTGGTCGATACCGTGCAGGATCCGGCATCGTGCGGTGTCACCTTCCAGACTTCGATATGGTCGAGCTGGTAGACGAGGAGGCCGTTGGGCACGAGGAAATACTGGGTCGTCGAGAAGGGCAGCAGCCGCCACTCCTCGCGCGGCTTGGTTTTGAGCTGTTCGACGACGTCCTTGCGCAGACCGATGGTGCGCGGGTGCGGGCCGTAGGCGTCGAAGATCAGGTCGCACATGAAATAAGGCGCGATCGAGGTCCGGTGCAGCCAGCGTATGTGGTAGGCCTCGGTGAAGGTGTCGAGGAACAGCTTCCAGTTCATCTTCCAGCTGTTGACCCGCGTCTCGACGTGGACGTAGTCGGCCAATCCGTAGTCGGCCAGCTCGTCCTCGGCGCCGCACAAGACCGTGTCGACCTCGAACGGCGCCTCACTGGTCGGATGGACGAAGATCATGCCGTATTTTTCGGCGACGGCGCGCCGATGCAGATCGCAGCTCGCCGCCACATCGTCGAAGCCGCCGGCCGAGCCCGGCCGGTTCAGCAACCTGCCGTCGTTGTCGTACGTCCAGCCGTGATAGGGGCAGACGATGCGCCGCATGCCGCCCTTGCCATTGCCGCCCAGCAAGGGAGCGCCGCGATGGCGGCAGGCATTGACCAGGGCGCGGAGACTGCCGTCAGGTTGCCGCACGACAGCGATGGGGATGCCGCCGAGATCGGCGGTGATATAGCCGCCGGGCTCGGCGCACTCGCCGGTCAGTCCGACGAATTGCGGCCGGCCCCGGAACAGGATCTCGCGTTCCCTGGTGAATCGGTCGGCATCGGTATAGGCGGCGGCGGGATTGCGCATGCTTTGTGGACCGAAGCCCCAGGGGAGTTCGGTATCGGCACCGACCAGCCGGTCGAGCAGTTCGATCTGTCGTGAAACGCGCATTGCTCTTCTCCTCCTGCGGCGCCGCGGGCTTGCTACCCGTTGGCGATCGCTATCGCGGCATCTGGAAACCGCCCGAGACGCTGACGACCTGGCCGGTAAGCTGGCGGGCACGTTGCGATGCCAGGAACAGGACCGACCAGGCGATATCGACGGCTTCCGAGCGGCGGCGCAGCGGAATGCCGGCCTCGATGTTCTGGATCTCCTTCGGGCCCATGCCGATGTCGATGCTCCAGAGGCTGCCTTCGCCGATCTCCTCGGCCGGCGGGATCACCAGGCCAGGCGCAACCGCGTTGGCGCGGATGCCGTAGCGGCCGTATTCCTTGGCGATGGTGCGCGTGAAGGCCAGCACGCCGGCCTTCATCGCACCGTAGTCGGACATGCGGTACTCGCCGAAAGCGGCGTCGCTGGCGATCGAGACGATCGAGCCCGCGCGCCGTTCGACCATTCGCGCCAGTACCGGCTGGGTGACGTTGAAGGTCGAAAAGAGATTGAGCTCGAAGGCCTTCTGCCAGCGGTCGGGCGACAGACCGAGAAAGAATTCGGCCTTGCCGTTCCACCCCACGTTGTTCACCAGGACGGCAATGGGACCG
This sequence comes from Alphaproteobacteria bacterium 65-37, assembly GCA_001897995.1. Lineage (GTDB taxonomy): Bacteria > Pseudomonadota > Alphaproteobacteria > Reyranellales > Reyranellaceae > Reyranella. The sequence continues at coordinate 10,232 of MKRV01000037.1, forward strand.
AGTTCGGCCTCGACCTGCTTCACCGTGGCAGCCGTGCCGTCGACGTCGGTGACGTCGAGGGCATAGACCGCCGCTCGCCCACCACTGGCCTCGATTTCCGCCTTGGTCTTGCCGGCCTGGGCGGCATCGCGATCGAAGATGGCCACGGTCGCGCCTTCGCCGGCGAATTCCTGGGCGATCGCGCGGCCGATATTCGAAGCGCCGCCGGTGACGACGACGACCTGATCGGTGAAACCGAGATCCATGCTTGCTTCCCCTTGCGGCTCAGGCCTGAGCCGCCTTCAGACGTTCCTTGGCCATGGCGATCAGGTTGAATTTCTGCACCTTGCCCGTCGGCGTGGTCGGAAGCTCCGATGCCTCCAGGAAGAAGACATGCTTGGGCACCTTGAAGCGGGCGAGATGGTCACGGGCGAGCGCGATCATTTCGGCTTCGTCGAGCGCGGCGTCGGGCGTACGGACGATCCAGGCGCATCCGATTTCGCCCCAACGTTCGTCGGGGACGCCGACGACATAGGCTTGGGCCACGGCCGCGTGGCCGGTGAAGAGCTCCTCGATCTCCTTGGGCGAGACAAGCTCGCCGCCCGACTTGTAGAGTTCCTTGGAACGGCCCGTGAGCTCGAGGTAGCCGTCCGGCCGGATGCGTCCAAGGTCGCCGGAACGGCGCCAGCCGCCGGGCAGCAGCAGCTCGGCCGTTTCCTTGGGCTTGCCGAAATAGCCGGAGGTGGCGATCGGGCCGCGGGCACAGAACTCACCTTCGGCACCGGCCGGCAGGTCCTCGCCCGTCAGCGGGTCGACGACCTTGTACTCGGCGATCAAGCCGCCCAGGGCCGGAATACCGGCCACGCCGGCATCGAGCGGCCGCCCGACCGTCGCCGACACGATCTGCAGAGGATCGCCCGGTGCCGTGAGCGTCGTCGCCGACGAAAGCTCGGTCATGCCGTAGCCGGTATAGACCTCGTCGAGGCCCAGCCGATCCTTCAAGGATTGCCAGGCCCAGACCGGCGAGGGTGCCGCCGCCATCAGCACGTCGACCAGCGAGGAGAGGTCGTAGCGACCGAGCTCCGGATGATTGGCCAATGCCACGCCCATGGTGGGCACGATCATCATGTAGCTGGCGCGGTGCTGCTGGATGCCGGCGAAGGTCTGCACCGGATCGAAGACGAGCTGCGGGACGATTGCGCCGGCGACGAACAGGGCGGCGACCAGCCCTTGCACCAGGGCGAAGGCGTGATAGAGCGGCAGGGCCGAGAGGATGCGGCGGCCGTCCTCGAAGGCCAGATGATAGGCGCCGCCGAAGCCGGAACGCGCCAGGTTGTCGTGGGTCTGGATGACGCCCTTGGGCAACCCGGTCGTGCCCGAGGTATACATCACGACGGCGGTATCGTCGGGGCCGGCAGGATTGGGTCCGAGAGGCGAACGATCCATTGCTCCGGCTTGCGCGATATCGCCGAGCGACAGCAGGCCGGCGTCGTTGTCCTCCAGGACGGCAACATGGGTGAGGGCATCGAAGGGGCCGAAGTTGCCCTGGCGCCAGCCCGGCGCCATCTCGTCGAAGGAGGCGAGATAGTCGAGCCCCCGGAAGGACGACATGGTCACGACCACCCGGCAGCCGGACTGCCCGATGACATAGGCCAGTTCCTTCGTCTTGAAGAGGTAGTTCACGGGGATCGCCGCCGCGCCGAGGCGCCAGATGGCGAAGACCAGCGGCACGAATTGCGGCACGTTCGCCAGCACCAGGGCGACACGGTCGCCCGGACCGACACCGAGCTTGCGCAATCCCCGAGCGATGGCCTCGGACTGCTGCAGGACATCGGCGTAGGTGAGCGTGGTGTCGTCGGTGATGACCAGCGGCCGATCGGGATATTCCCCTGCGACCCGTGCGAGGTGAGCGTCGAGAGTGGTGGCGGGCCAGGTCGGGTAACGTGCCTCGAGCAGAGCGCGCCGTTCGCGGAACGGCGCCAGCTTCGGCGCCGGCTGGCCTGGAGCCTGAGCGGCGGGGGCAAGGGTCGCAGTTGGCATGGCGTCTACTCCCGTTGTTCTTTGCCGAAAATTCTAAAACACTTTAGAAAAAGACTGCAACCCATCTTTCCCGGAAGGCTGCACTCGCGAGAGGCTGCATTGGCAAGAATGGTGTATCCGTATGGTTCCAGTTCTGGACCAATCAGGGGTGGGTCTTTGGCGGCCAGGCAAAACACCAAGTCGACGCGCGGAAAATCTGCAGGCAAGCCGGCTGCACCGTCATCATCGAAACCGAAGACGACCGACCTGCCCGCAGCGTCCCGCGCGGCATCGCCCCGCAAGTCCGACCTGACCCGACAAAGGATCCTGCAGGCGGCAGCGCGGGTATTCCGCGAGCAGGGCTATGCCGGCACACGCTTGTCGGACGTGGCGACTGCGGCCGGGATGAAGACGGGGAGCCTCTACTATCACTTCGATTCGCGCGAGGCGCTGGTCGAGGAGGTGGTCCAGGAAGGGGTGCGCCGCGCCCACGAGGTCGTGACCGAGCGGCTGCGCAAGCTGCCAGCGGATACCGGCCCACTGCAGAAGATCGAGGCGGCCATCGAGACGCATCTCGCTTTCGTGTTGCGCGAGGGCGATATCAGCTCGGCCAGCATCCAGCTCATCTCGCAGGTTCCCGCCGAGATCCGCGAACGTACTCTGGCCGTGCAGCGTATCTATGGGGCCTTGTGGCGGCAGCTCCTGGAACAAGCACGCGACGCCGGTGCCCTTCGAGCCGACGTCAACCTGTCGGCGATCCGAATGTCGATCCTGGGCGCGCTCAACTGGGCGCCTGAATGGTATCGCCCCTCTGGGGCCAGCCCAAAGCAGATTGCCCACGACATCTCGGTCATGGTCCTGCACGGCCTGGCAAAGGGCAAAGGCTTCTAGACCTTATTCTTGGACCGCGGGCCTCCAGGCCCGCATTCATGAGCGGACTTCGCGCGGGGTAACCCCCGCGCTTTGAGGTTCGCGGTCCAATGATCTCTTTCAGGCCCGCGCGACCGCCGATTCGAAGAGGGACTCGAAGCGGTCTGCAATGGCCGAAATGTCGAACGAGCCTTCGGCATAGGCGCGAGCCGCTTCGCCGAGCTTCACCCGTTTCTCCGGCGCGTCTCGCAAGCATTGGGCGGCTGCGACGAAGGCGTCGCGATGCCCTGCCGGGACGCACTCTCCGGCGGCTGCCCGGCCGAGAACCTTCACCGACAGATTGTCGGTCGGTGCGGACAGAAGGATGGGACGGCCGGCACAGAGATAGTTCAGGACCTTGGAGGGCACCGAGAACGGACCGGCGTCGCTCTCCAGCAGGGCGACCAGGATGTCGGCCGAAGCGAGAACGTCGGCGAAGACTTCCATGGGTTGCAGCGGCAGGAGCACGAGATTGGATTGGCCCTCGGCTTTGGCACGAGCCTTCAAGGCGTCGTAGCTGACGCCCGCTCCGACGACGACGATGGCGACATCGGGATCATGCTCGAAGGACTTGGCCAGAGCCCACAGGAGGTCTGGATTGTGCTTGAGCGCCAGCGTTCCCGAATAGAGGAAGACGAACTTGTCTTCGAGGCCGTGTTCGCGGGCCCAGCGATTGTTCCTGGACCGCATCGGCAGTTGGTCGAGCGCGCCCCAGTTCGGGATGACTTCCGACTTGTCGTCGGCGACGCTGAGGCTATGCAAGGCCTGCTTGAAGTCGTCGCTGATGAGCACGATCCCGTCGCTGCGACGCAACAGGCTCGCCTCGAGATGCTTGTAGTACGCGCCCACCATATGGCCGAGGACAGGCACCTTGCGGCGCAGGATGTGGGCGGCCGCCAGGCTGTAGAAATCCTGCATCCAGAAGACGAAGGCGGAGTCGGCGCGGCGGGCGCTTCTCAGGATCGACGCCTGCGCTTCCAGAGGCGTATTGCCCGAGATCGTCACATCGGGGGAGAAGGACTCGATCTTCGCGCCGGCAAGCCGACCATAGAGGAGGTCCGCCTGGCGCCGTTGGATCAGGTTGCTCTTCGAATAGGCTCGACCGATCGAGATCGGTTCCACCGAGAAGCTGTCGGGATCGTCGGGTGAGCGCTGCGTGGCGCCCTTGGGGCCCGCATCCTCGGCGAAAAAGAAATGACGGACGTCGTGTCCCCGCCGGGCGAGCTCCCGCGAAAGCTCGAACTGGAAGGGATGGCCGCAATAGTCGTGGACCGCGATTCTCTGGGACCGGATCGGCCTTTGCATGTAACGCGCGTCGACAATCGTGGCGCCGGCCCTGGTGGCGGCGCTCTCCACAGTGCTGATCTGGACCATGAATGCTCCCTGCACGACCTTGCGCGGACGCCGCCTTGGTGGCGGCTCTCCATGAGAAGGTTATTGCGCCGCCATCGCCTGTTGCGGCAGGGCGTTGACGACCGAGGCCTTGCCCGAGGTCATCTCGTCGTAGATCCACTTGTAGGTCTTCTCCATGCCGTCCTCGAGACGGATGGAAGGTGCCCAGTTCATCACTTGCTTGATCAGCGTGTTGTCGCTGTTGCGGCCGCGCACGCCCTTGGGCGCGTCGAGCTTGTAGCTGCGCTTCAGCTTGATGCCGGCGATCTTCTCGACGATGTCGGCGAGGCGATTGATGCTGACCAACTCGTCGCTACCGATGTTCAGTGGCTCGATGATGTCGCTTTCGGCGAGCTTGATCGTGCCCTCGGTGCAGTCGTCGATATACATGAAGGAGCGGGTCTGCTCGCCGTCGCCCCAGATCTCGATCTCATGCTTGCCCGAGAGCTTGGCCTCGATGACCTTGCGGCACATCGCGGCCGGCGCCTTCTCGCGACCACCGTCATAAGTGCCTTCCGGCCCATAGACGTTGTGGTAGCGGGCGACGCGGGTCGCCATGCCGTAGTCCTCGCGGAAGTGACGGGCCATGCGCTCGCTGAACAGCTTCTCCCAGCCGTAGCCGTCCTCCGGCAGGGCGGGGTAGGCGTCCGACTCCTTGAGCGCCGTCACGTTGGCGTCGGTCTGCTTGTCGCCGTTGTAGACGCAGGCCGACGACGAATAGAAGAAGCGCTCCGTACCGGCTTCCTTGGCGGCGACCAGCATATGCGTGTTGATCAGCACCGACAGCATGCACTCGGCCTTGTGGGTCTCGATGAAGCCCATGCCGCCCATGTCGGCCGCCAGGTTGTAGATCGCCTTGGCATCCCTGGCAGCCTTGCGGCACGGCTCGAGCAGGGCGAGGTCGCCCACCTGGTTCTCGACGCCGGGATGCTTCTGGTACCACTCGGCAAGCGGCTTCACGTCGACGGCGCGAATCTTGGTATGACCACGCTGCTGCAGCACCTTGACCAGATGGCCACCGATGAAACCTCCGGCGCCGGTGACGACGATGAGATCATCCTTGGACATGAACGAATTTCCTCACGAATAAATGTCGGTCTGCACACAGAAGATTTCGGTGCTCACCGAAGCGCTACTGAAGAGCACGACAGCGCCGCGTGCAGTCGCCTCGAAAACTGATCGTCGACGACGACGATTGCAACGGATCGCGCGCCCAACCACAGCGATGTCACGTGCGCAGCAACAGCACGACTAAGCGCAATGCATGGACTGCAACGCATGAAACGCAACGGGCAGAGTTCCTGCCACAACGATGTCACGGGAAAACAGAATTGCCATAAACGGCGGGATGCGGGCCGCGATCCCTAAGATCCCGCGGCCGTGTCGAGCGCATCGGCGATCAATCGCACGAGCTCACGGCCGAGCGGTCCTGGGCGGCGGTCGGCGAGCCAGGCGGCGCTGATCGTGCGGCTGGGCTGGAGCTGGGCGTCGCTGCAGGGGAGGAGACGGACGATGCCGTTCTGCAGTTCCTCGGCGAAGAAGTCCTCGCTGGCGAAGCACCAGCCGACGCCGTTGCAGATCAGGCGGCGGATATGTTCGAGATCGTTGGCGGTCCAGACATCGAGGCTGAAGACACGGCCCACACGTTCCATGTCGATGCTGGGTGATTCCACGAAATAGATCTGCCGCTCGCGTTGCATGTCGGCGAGCGTCAGCGGTCGCCCCAGCAGCGCGAGCGGATGATCCACTGCGGTGGTGGGCCGGAGGACGATCTGGCGGAACGACTGGCCTTCCATGTCGAGCGGCAGGGCGGCGACCAGGGTGAGGGCGAAGTCGATGCGGCCGGCGCGCAGCTCGTCCCAAAGGTTGTTCAGCGAGCTGTTGAAGATCTGCAGTTCGACCCGCTCGTGCTGGGAGATGAACGTCTTGAGGGCGCGATGCAGGGCGGCATGGGGGAAGACGACATCGACGGCGATGCGGATGCGCGTCTCCGCACCTTGTTCCAGCGACGCGGCATGCGAGGTGAAACGCCGCGCGCGCTCCACGACCGCCTTGGCCTCGCCGAACAGGGCGCGGCCCCGCTCGGTCAGTTCCGACCGCCGCGTGCCGCGTTTCAGGAGCGGGAAGCCGCACTGCGTTTCGAGCTGCGCGAGGGAGTAGCTGATCGAGGAGACCGCCCGATTGAGGGTGCGGGCGGCGACCGAAAAGCTGCCCGTCTCGGTAACGGCGATGAAAGCTGCCAGGTGGTCGACCAGATTGGGCTGCATTTTCTATTTTTCCGTAAGAAATGTTCAGATTTTTTCGTATTTCCAGAAAGGTGTCCAATTGCTAGTGCTAGTGAAAAATCAGACGTAGACGTTGGCGGACCGCGCATGCGGATCCGGTTGTGGGGGAAACGATGGTCCGAGGCGCTGCTTCAGCGTTGCCGTCTTGACCGAGGCCCAAGGGCCCGGAGCCGAGCCCACTGGTACCGAGCCGGTGCTGGTCTGTGACGGCATCAGCCGCTGGTTCGGCGGTGTCCGGGCGCTGGCCGACGTGTCGATTTCCATTAATCGAGGCGAGATCTGCGGCCTCGTCGGCCCGAACGGGTCGGGCAAGACCACCATTGTCAATGCCGTCACCGGGTTCTATCCGCCGCAGAAGGGCCGGATCCTGTTCGAGGATAAGTCCCTGGTCGGGCTGAAGCCCCATCGCATCGCCAAGCTGCGCATCGCGCGTACCTTCCAGAACCTGGCGCTGTTTCGCGGCATGAGCGTGCTCGACAACATCATGATGGGCCGCCACATCCACATGCAGCCCTCGGCGCTGGCGACCTTCTTCTACTGGGCATGGGCCGAGCGCGACGAGCTTCGCCAGCGCGAGCTGGTCGAGGACACGATCGACTTCCTGCAGCTCCAGGACGTGCGCGATGCGCCCATCGAAGTCGTGCCACTCGGCCTGCAGAAGCGCATCGAGCTGGCGCGCGCGCTGGTCGCCGAACCGCGCCTGCTGATCCTGGACGAGCCGATGGCCGGCATGAACCAGGAGGAGAAGGAGTACATGGCGCGCTTCATCCTCGATGCGCGCGAGGAGCGGGGGCTCACGGTGCTGCTGATCGAGCATCACATGGATGTCGTTGCCGCGCTCTGCGATCGCGTCACGGTGCTGAGCTACGGCGAGAAGCTCGCCGAAGGCGCACCGAGCGAGGCACTGTCCGACCCCAAGGTCGTTGCCGCCTATCTCGGGAGCAAGAAGCGCCATGCCGCTTGATATGGAGGCCGATCCACAGGCCGTGCCGCGTCGGCAGGCCGGCCTCGACGGCGGCACGTTGCTGACCTTGCTGGCGGCCAATGCCGAGGCCCATGGCCAGGCCGTCGCGATGCGTGAGCGTGACCGCGGGATCTGGCGCGAGTTCACCTGGAGCGAGATGCTGGGCGAGGTCCTGGCTTTTGCCGCCGCGCTCGATGCCATGGGGCTGGCGGCCGGCGAGGGATTACTGGTCGTAGGCGACAATCGGCCCAGACTCTATTTCGGGATGCTGGGAGCCGCCGCCCTGCGTGGCCTGCCCGCGCCGGTCTATCCGGATGTCCCGCCCGACGATCTCGACTTCTATGCCAGCAACAGCCGCGCCCGTTTCGCGCTGGCCGAGGATCAGGAGCAGGTCGACAAGCTGCTCGATCTGCGCGCCCGCTCCGGTCTGCCGGAGATCATCGTCTACGACGATCCGCGCGGTCTGGCGAACTACAGCCAACCCGGGCTGCTCGGCTGGAACGACGTGGTGCGGCGCGGCGCCGAGCGATTGCAGGCTGAGCCGACGCTGCGGGCCGGCCTCCTGTCGCGTGCTCGTCCCGACGATGCGGCCGTGCTACTTCATTCGTCGGGCACGACCGGCAAGCCGAAAGGCATCGAGTTGCAGCATCGCCGCGTGATCGCCGCGGCACGCAACGCCGAGAAGGCCGGCTACTTCCATGTCGGCGACGAGCTGGTCGCCTACCTGCCGATGGCATGGGTCGGCGATTTCGTGTTCACCATCGCCTGCGGCATCGTCCTGCGCTTCGCCGTCAATATCCCGGAGCGGCAGGAGACGGTGCTGCACGACCTGCGCGAGGTGGCCCCTACCGTCTATTTCGCGTCGCCACGCAGTTGGGATGCCATGCTGACCCACGTGCAGGTCGGCATCGCCGAATCCACGCCGCTGAAGCGCCGTCTCTACAATTGGCTGATGCCGCTCGCCATCGGCGTCGAACGCGACCGGCTGGCCGGACGCGCCCCCGGCACCATGCGCCGTCTGCTGTGCGCTCTCGGCGATGCGTTGGTCTATGCGCCGTTGCGCGACCATCTCGGCCTGTCGCGCGCCAAGCGTGCCTATACGGCGGGCGAGGCGATCGGCGAGGATACGTTCCTGTTCTTTCGCGCCCTCGGGCTCGATCTCAAGCAGTTCTACGGCCAGACCGAGAATTGCGCGCTGACGGCCGCACAGATGTCGGGTGACGTGAAGCTCAACACCGTCGGCAAGCCGTTGCCCGGCGTCGAGGTGAAGATCGGTGAGGACGGCGAGATCCTGATCCGCGCCGACAGCGTGTTCGACGGTTATCTCGACGATCCCGGCGCCTCGGCGAAGGCGCTGGAGGGCGGCTGGCTGCATACCGGCGACGCGGGCTATCTCGACGATCAGGGCCACCTCGCCGTGCTGGGGCGGGTGGGTGAGGTCGTCTACACCAAGGCCGGCGTGCGCTACATCCCGAACTACATCGAGAACCGCCTGAAGTTCAGCCAGTACGTGAAGGATGCCGCCGTCATGGGGGCCGGCCGCGACGATCTCACGGCGTTGGTCTGCATCGATATGGCCGCCGTCGGGCACTGGGCTGAGGAGAACGGCGTCACCTATACGTCGTACGCGGAGCTGTCTCAGCGCCCCGAAGTCTACAAGCTGATCGACGGTGTCGTGACGCACGTCAATGCGCAGTTGCCGGAAGGGCTGGCCGTTCGGCGCTTCGTCAACCTGCCCAAGGAATTCGATCCCGACGACGGCGAGGTGACGCGCACGCGCAAGCTGCGCCGCAATGTCATCGACGAGCGCTATGCCGCGGTCATCACGGCGCTTTATGGCGGCGTCGATACGATCGAGCACGAGACTGCCATCACCTACGAATCGGGCGCGACCGGCACGTTCAAGCGTCGTCTCGCCATTCATTCGACGCGAGGATAGAGCCGCGATGGACACGATCTACGAGCTTGCCGAGCTGTCGGCCAACGGCGCCCTGGTCGGCCTGATGTATTCCCTGGTGGCGCTCGGCATCGTGCTGGTCTTCAAGTCGTCGGGTGTGGCCAACCTGGCGCAAGGTGCGCTCGCCATGCTGGGCGGCTATCTCGCCTGGGCGGCGCTGGTGTCGCTGGGGGCACCGGTCTGGGCCGGCATTCCGCTGGTGGTGCTGCTGATGTTCTTCGCCGGCCGCGCCGTCGAGCGGATGGCGCTCCGGCGCATGATCGGCCAGCCCGTCATCATGGTGATCATGTTGACGCTCGGCATCGAGATCCTGCTGCGCGGGCTGGCGCCGGCGATCTTCGGCTCGGTGAAGAAGCGTTTGGATATCGGCATCGACAACGCGCCGGTGATCCTGGGGCCGGTGCTGATCGATCGTGCCTATCTCGTGAGCGGTGTCGTGTCGCTCGCCCTGATCGGGCTCGCGCTGCTGTTCTTCGGCACGCGCCAGGGCATTATGCTGCGCGCGGTGTCGGACGACCAGACGGCGTCCTGGGCAGTCGGCATCCGGGTCGAGCGGGCGATCGGCATCTCCTGGGGCCTGGCGGGTATTGCCGCGGGCGCTGCCGGCATCCTCTGGGGGTCGATCCAGGGTGTCGACTGGACCTTGTCCCTGCTGCTGATCAAGGCGCTGGCCGTCGCCATCCTGGGCGGGCTGGACAGCATCGTGGGCGTGCTGGTGGCGGGCCTCGTACTGGGCATCCTCGAGAATGTGGCGCCGGTCTATCTCGAACGCTTCGGCATTGCCGGCACGCGCGACGTCGTAGCCTCGCTGGTGATCCTGCTCACGGTGATCATCCGGCCCTACGGCCTGTTCGGCCGCGAAGATATCGAGCGCGTCTGATGTTCTACCGTCTCGCCGGCATCCGCCACACCAGCTACCGGTCGGCCCGCCGGCTGTTTCCCGTGCCTTTCGACCGCTGGCTGCTGCTCGCGGTGCTGGCGCTCGCGGTCGTGGCGCCCTTCTTCTTGTCGAAGCTCCACCTCAACAGTTACCTGCTGCCCTGGGTGATCTGGGCGACGGCCGCCCTCGGCCTCAACCTGCTGATGGGCTTCGCCGGCCAGATCCATCTCGGCTATGCCGCGGTGATGGCGATCGGCGCCTATACCGCGATCCATGCGGTGCGGGCCGGCGTGCCGTTCGAGCTCGGCCTGATCGCAGGCGGGTTGGTGAGTTCCGTGATCGGCCTGGTGTTCGGCGCGGCGGCGCTTCGGGTGAAGGGCCTCTATCTCGCCGTCACGACGCTTGCCATGCAATCCATCGTCGACTGGATCATCGTCCACGTTCCGGTGATCAGCGGCGGCAGCCAGGCGACCCTGCAGGCGCCGGCCATTCGCGTGCTGGGCCAGCCCGTTCTGTCCGACGAGGGCCGCTACTGGATCGCCCTCGTGGTCTGCGTGCTGGTGACCAGCTTCCTGCTGAACACGCGGCGCACCAGCTTCGGTCGCGCCCTGGTGGCGGTGCGGGAAAAGGACTTCGCCGCCGCCATCATCGGCGTCAGCCCCTTCCGCTACAAGCTGCTCGCCTTCTGGTGCTCGTCCTTCATCGGCGGCGTCGCCGGTGCCGTGCTGGCCTTCTGCTACTACCAGGCGGTGACGCCCGAGCAGTTCCACCTCGAAGTCTCGATCCAGGCCGTCGCCATGGTGATCGTGGGCGGGCTGGGCAGCGTGCTGGGCAGCTTCTTCGGGGCCGGGCTCGTGCTGCTGGCGCCGATCTTCCTCAACAATCTGGTGGGCTGGATCGCGGCGACGCTCAGCCTGCCGGTGGGGCCCGAGGTGCTGTCGCACATTCCGCTCGTTCTGTATGGCGGCCTGATCGTCGGTTTCCTGCTGTTCGAGCCGCTCGGCCTCGCCAAGATCTACGACAACCTGCGCAACTACTTCTACGTGTGGCCCTTCCGCCATGCGCGGCACTGAAAAATGGAACGAACCGAACACCGCATCAGGAGGAAACCGATGAGAAAGACGTTAGCAACCATTGCCGCGTTGGGCACACTGGCGCTCGGTGCGACAAGTTCCTGGGCCCAGGACAAGGTCGTCAAGTTCGGCCTCGCCGAGGATTTCACCAAGGTCTACACCTTCGTCACGTCCGAATATAATCAGGGCCAGCGCGACTACCTGGCCCTGATCAACGGCCGTGGCGGCATCAAGGGCCACAAGTTCGAGGCGACCGTGGTCGATACCGGCAACGAGCCGCAGCGTGGCATCGAGGCCTACGACCGTTTCAAGTCCGACGGCGCGGTGCTGATGGACTTCCTGTCGACGCCGGTCTCGCGCGCGATCGTGCCGCGGGCGCTCAAGGACAAGGTGAACGTCCTGACGCTCTTCCACGGCCGCTCCGACGCCGCCGACGGCGAGGTCTTCCCGACCATCTTTCCGGCCAGCGCCCTCTACTGGTCGCAGGCGACCGTGATCCTGAAATACATCGCCGACCAGGAGAAGGCGGGGCTGAAAGGCAAGAAGATCGCTCTCGTGGGCATCGATTCGCCGTTCGGCAAGGAGCCGCTGCCGGTTTTCCAGGCGATCGCCGCCAAGGAGGGCTTCGAGCTGCAGACCTTCTTCTACCCCTCGCCGGGCAACGAGCAGTCCTCGTCCTGGACGGCGGTGCGCCGTTTCGCGCCCGACTGGGTGGTGATCTGGGGCGCCGGCGGCGGGCAGACGGTCTCGCTGCGCGACGCCATCCGCAACGGCATCAAGCTCGACAAGCTGCTTTCGGTGATCTGGCTCTCCGAGACCGACACCGAGATCGCCGGCAAGGACGCCTCCAAGGGCGTGCTGCGCTTCGAGGGCGTGAGCCACGGCCGCGATACGCCGATCGTGAAGGCGATCCTCGACGAGGTGGTGGCCAAGGGCAAAGGCGCCGGCCCGGCCGAGAAGGTCGGCAGCAGCTACTACAATATCGGTGTCGCCAGCATGGCGATCGCCGTCGAAGCGGCGCGGCTCGCCCTCGAGAAGGGCAATGCCGTGACGGCGGAGTCGCTGAAGCAGGGCTTCGATTCTATCAAGGATTTCGATGCCCAGGGGCTGATGCCGGCGATCACGATCACGCCCAAGGACCACCAGGGCGGCGGCCGCGGCCGCATCTCCCAGTGGGACGGCGCCAAGTGGGTTCCCAAGACCGACTGGTACGCCGCGTACCAGGACATCGTCTGGGAGCTGGTCAAGAAGAACGCCGAAGAGTTCAAGAAGTCCAACTGACGGCGGGTCGCTCCCGATGCTGACCATCGAGAACATCGAGGTCGTCTACGACCACGTCTTCCTCGCGATCAAGGGCGTCTCGCTCGAGGTCGGCGAGGGAGGCGCGGTCGCCCTGCTGGGCTCGAACGGGGCCGGCAAGAGCACGACTTTGAAGGCGATCTCGGGCCTGCTGGCACCGGAGCGGGGCGAGGTGACGCGCGGCGAGCTGGCCTTCCGCGGCCGCAATCTCGGCACGCTGCCGGCGCCGCAGCGGGTCGGTCTTGGTATCGCGCAAGTGCTCGAGGGGCGGCGGGTGTTCGGCCACCTGACGCCGCTCGAGAACCTGATCGCCGCCACCTCGATGCATCGCAGCCGGGCCAAGATTTCCGACCTGACGGAGCGGGTGTTCACCTATTTCCCCCGGCTGAAGCAGCGGGCTTCGACCCAGGCGGGCTACCTGTCGGGTGGCGAGCAGCAGATGCTGGCGATCGGCCGGGCGCTGATGACCGAGCCGCAGCTGCTGATGCTGGACGAACCCAGCCTTGGCCTCGCTCCCAATCTGGTCGACGAGATCTTCGACATCATCCAGCGCATCAACCGCGAGACGCGCATGGGCATTCTCCTCGTCGAGCAGAACGCCACCGCGGCACTCGACATTGTCGATCACGCCTATCTGATCGAGAACGGCCGCGTGGTGATGAGCGGCACGGCCGACGAGCTCAAGAAGAACCCCGACGTCCAGGAGTTCTATCTCGGCGGCGTCGGCCGCGTGGACTACCGCAACGTCAAGCACTACCGCCGGCGCAAGCGCTGGCTGGCCTGACCCGACGGTCAGGCGTCGACGTCAGGCGCCGGAGAAGCTCGGCGATCGCCGGCCGAGCCAGGCGTCGATGCCCTCGCGCAGATCCTGGGTCGGGGCTATACGGGCGAACTGCTCGCTTTCGGCGAGAAGGCCTTCGGCGATCCCCATGTTCAGGCCGCGCGTGACGGCTGTGATGATGCCTGCCACGGCGAGCGGCGAATGGCGCAGGATGCGGCGGGCCAGCGCCTGGGCGCTCGCCATCAGCTCGGCATGAGGGACAACGCGGTTGACGAGACCGAGTTCGAGCGCCCGCTCGGGTCCGAACGTGTCCCCGGTGAGCAGGTGCTCGAGCGCGCGCTTGCGGCCACCCAGGCGCGACAATCTCTGGGTGCCGCCGAAGGTCGGTGGCATGCCGAGCCTGATCTCGGGCTTGGCGAAGGTCGCCTGGTCGCTGGCGACCGCCAGATGCACGGCTTCGGTGATCTCGCAGCCGCCGCCGAAGGCGAGGCCGTTCACGGCGGCGATGATCGGCTTGGGAAACGCTTCGAGACGGGCGGTCATGGACTGGCCGCGGCGGACGAAATCCCTGACGGCGACGACAGGGCCCTTGCGCACGCTCTCCGAGAACTGGGCGATATCGGCGCCGGCGGAAAAGGCCTTGGGGCCGGCACCGGTCAGGATCACCGCGCCGATGCTGCTGTCGATCTCGAGCCTGTCGAGCAGGCCAAGCAGCCGATCGGCCATGTCGTAGTCGATAGCGTTCAGCTTCTCGGGGCGATTGAGCGTGAGGACGGCAATACCGTCGGACGCGCGGTACAGCACGGTATCGGTGAGGAGGATGGAAGTGTCTGTCATATGCCCAGACATGGGACCCGATCGCGGGTCCGGCAAACGAGTAGTAGGAACCTCGGAGGAGAAGCACTCATCTGCCGACGTGAGGTCTTCTTGAACGCAAGCCGCTCTATGCGCGCGGGAACTGGTCGGTGCGTTTCAGGAGCTGCAACGAATGCGTGGGAAAGCGCTGTGTTACGCGGCGCGCGCTGCGCAGGGTGTTGCGGGTCACGACATTGAAGAAGTCGGGCGCATCGTCGACAGGGGACGCCGCAAGACCGTCGACCCCGGCCGCCCAGTAGCCGATGGTGAAGAACACGCCTTTTAGCTCGACCACCTCGTAACGCCGCAGCGGTAGGTCGGCGAAGTAGGGGCTGCCTTCCGCGAAGGGCAAGGGGATCTCGATCTGGCCTTGCAGAATTTCGCCCGGCGCCAGTCGGCGTGCCAACGGCACGATAGGCCGCGCCACCCGCCGGTCGGTCGGCAGTGGCGCCATGAATTTGCCGACGGTCGCATCTTCGCCAGGGCCGGCCAACACGACGACCGATTGCGGATCTGGCGTCGATGTGCCCGATTCGCCGTCGACGCTCGCAACGGCGTCCATCACATAAGTCTCGACGGTTCCCAGATTCTCGACCTTGTAGGAAAAGACCAGCAGGTTACCTTCCTTGCCAGGCTGGCAGGCAAGCTTCAAATCGGCGACACCAGCGGCTGTATTCATGGTTCGATGCTCGTACGTTCGGCTCGTTTGGCGTTGCGCTCGCGCAGGTAGGCCTCGATCTCGGGTGGCGTGTCGCCGTCGAAGGGATCCGGTAGTGGTGTGCCGGTCGCCAGGGCGACCGCATCGAGAAGCCGGCCGAACAGCACGACGTCGCTCGGCTGATCGGCGGAGGGCGGCCAGTCGGCCGGGTCGTAGAGGATCGCCGTGTCGCCGCGGCGCTGCTCGGGGTTCATGAGTTGGGTCCAGGCATTGGGTGGCCTGGTCGGCGGCTGCGGCTTGTCGATGGTAACGCTCGATCCCGCCTCGAGCAGGCGGCGGAACAGCGCCCGGCCTGCCGCGGTTGCCCTGAGGCGGCCAATATCGGCCATCACGGCATCGGCGAACCTTGGATCGGCAGGATTGAGCCGGAGCTGCGGCGTGCTCATTGATTGTTGCCGCTTGGAGTGCAAAGCAACGACAGGGGCATGCAGATCATCTGAGAAGAATCCTGTGTGCATGGCGGAGCGTGCTGCGCCGGCACGGTGCGCTCGTGGCGCTGGCCACCGCCGCCGCGCTTGCCGCGGCAGCCACCCTCCATTTCCCTGCGCATGAAGGCCGGCTCGCCTGGATCGGCCTTCACGGCATCGGCGACGTCCTTCATGGTCGCGTCCGACGCCGTGCCGGCGGGGCCACCGGACTGGAGGTAGATCATCGGGCCGTCGACATAGACGCCGCAAGGGTTCAGCACCACGGTGCTACCGCCTACCTTGAGCGTCAGCTTCTGCGAAGCTTCGAGCACGATATTGCTGGCATTCAAGCTGTAATCGCCGCCGACGACCGTGGTCCATTTGCCCTTGAGGTCGAGCTGCGTGTCGCCCTTCACGGTGAGTTCGTTGTCGCCGTCGACCGCTTCGTAGCGGTTGGTGCCGATATGGGTGTCGACTTCGCCCCCCACTGTCGTGAAGGACGAACCGCCCATTTTCTTTCCGTTGGCGTCCTTGCCGGAGACGACGCGCACATGGCGGTCGCCTTCGGTCGTGTCGTAGTGCGAGCATTTGGCGGTGACGTCGAGGCGCCCCTGCGAACGCAGGAGCAGCTGCTCGTCGTTGTAGTGGTCGTCGAAGCGCAGCAGATGATAGCGGACATCGCCCTTGTCAGGCTTGGGCACGCTGCGTGTCTCGATGCCACTCAAGGTCAGGTTTTCCTTGCCGACGGCATTGAAGACCGACTTCACGTCGACCGGCTGGCTGGCCATGGATTGATCGAGGAAGGGCAGGTTCGAGTGCCCCTTGTCGGCGTGATAGACGCGGCCCGAGATGATAGGCCGTTGCGGGTCGCCGTCGACATATTCGACCAGCACCTGATCGCCGATGCGCGGCAGGAACTGAGTGCCGAAACGCGAGCCGGCCCATGCCTGCGAGACCGGCACCCAGGCGCACCGCCAGTCGTCCTCGAACGGCCCGGCCCGATTGGGTCGGCGCGAGATCTCGCGATGCCACGGGAAGCGAACGCGCACGCGGCCGAGCTGGAAGTCGGCGAAGATCTCGCCTTCCTTGCGACCCTGCGGCCCGATCACGGTAGCGAGATGGGGCCCATTGGCGACCGGCCGCGGCGCAACAACCGGTGGCCGCTGGAAGAAGAACGCTCCCCAGGGGACCGCGCCGATCTGGATGGAGAAGCCGCCTTTGCCCGCCTTGAGGAAGTCCGCGAGTGTCGTGCCGATGCTGCTGAGCAGCAGAGCTGCCCCCGCTGGGCCGAGCGCGCCCTTGAGGGCCGGCAGCAGCAGCATGTCGACGGCCTTGTTGCCCATCGCATTCCCGGGATACAGCCACTCGGACTGCGCGATCCCTTGCTGGCTCTGCACATACTTGGACCATGCATCGCTCACCATGGCGCCAGACGTGTCGAGTGCTTTGCCGGGGCTGTCGCCCTTGAGGAAACCCAGCCCCAAGGAGTTCAGCACGTCGAGACCGAGGCCCAGCAGGAAGTCGCCGATGCTCTGGCTGAGATGGCTGTTCTCGAAGGCATGGATCCTGAGCACCGTCACCTGAAAAACGTTCTGGCTCATCCGTCCGAGTTTCTCGCTCTGGTCGAGCTGGAACGTGCGGCCGGCAACGAAGTGAGGATTTTTGACTGTGCCGCTGATCTCGATGACCGGGTGCTGTTCTTCCTGCACTGCCTCCTCGGCGTACTGGGAGATGGGGCCCATTTCCTTGCCTTCGGGCGCCCTGTCCACCGGCACAGGGAATTCCTCCCACGAGAGCCTCGCTTCCTCGGGCGAGTTGCCGTGCATGAGATCATATTGCGGACCGATTTTCTCATCGGCGTGGACTGGCTTGGTCGGTGTCAGCGGATCGAAGTTGCCGGCTGATATCTCGTGCCGCGATGCACGAAAGGTGCGGGTGAAGTTCGCGATGGTGTTTGCTTCACCAGTGCCGCTTTGGGCGTCGCCGGCGGCTATCTTGAATTTCGCCGTGGTGCAGGACTTCGCAGCCGTATCACGGGGTCCGGCCAAGACCAGGGTGTCATTCTGGGCGATCTCGCTGCCGGGATTTCCTTGAGCATGGCTGTGCTTGCCGCGATCGAAGAAATACGAGATGCCGTGCTCGGCCATCAGGCGGCAGGCAAAACCGAAGCTGCTTTCGCGAAACTGCACGACATAAGGCAGCTTGGGGAAGTCAGCAGCTCGCAACCGCGACATGTCGAAGAACACGTCGTTGGATTTCTCGCGGATATCACCCAGGGTTTCAGAGAGAATCTCGAAGGCGCTCATCTTCTCGAAGACGCGGAAGGTGACGTCGCCGCCCCACAGCATCACCGCAGGGATGAGGCGTGCCTTGTAGAGCTGGAACTGGGCCTTGATCGGCAACCCGACCTTTTCGAACTGGGAGAAGGTGCCCTTGCGATGGAGGTAGGTCGGCCTGCCTTGGGCGAGCTGATTCGAGGTGAGCAGGCCGACACGCGCAGAGGTGCCGAGCATGTCCAGCGCCGTCGGCTCGTGGTGGTCCTGGATCCATTTCAGCGGGCACAACATGACGAGATCGTAAGTGAAGGGCATGGAAACGCCCTCCTGCCCGTCGAAGCTGGTCGGCAGAAACGGGTCGGGGTCGTCCTTGTCGCGTTCGCCGCCGAAGTTGGTGGCGGCACCCAGAACGGTATCGATCGTCAGAAGTGGCGGCATCGTTGGCCTCCTTTTCGACAGGGGCGGAGACGGCTACAGCTTGGCCATGCGAGGGGCGCGCTGTTGCGGACCAACCTGGTCAGCCCGGTGCGGAGCCTGCGTCGACGGCGCCGTAGCTTCGTCACGGAATGTTCTCGGCCTGCCGCCCCGGGTTCGTGATCGTGGTCATGCCGCCCCATTGGCAGACACATATCGATGTGTCGTTGAGCGCCGGCTGCTGGGCGATGGCGACGGCGTCCGGTCGATCGGCAGCGCCGTCAAGCTAGACGGCGCCATGCCGAACGAGCAGGTGAGCTGCGTTCCGGTTACCACTTGCAAGGGCATTGCGATCCCTTTCCGTGTGCCAATTCGGCGAAGAAACTATCACGGTGGTTGAGGGAGCGGAACGGGATCAATCCGCGGACGACGGTTTGGCGGAGGAGGTTTAGTCGGTCTGGAGTTGCAGCAATTCGGCAATCCACTGCGCCGAGGTCTGCCAGGTGGGCAGCGCTGTCGCTGCAAGCCCTGAAGCGATGCGCGCACGCGCCTCGGTGACTGCGGCGTCGTCCTGCGCAAAGCGCAGGATTTCAGCGGCCAATGCCGCCGTATTGCCGCTCTCGACGTAGGTAGCGAGATCTCGGCCGGCCTCCGGGATGCCGCCCACCCGTGTGGCAATGCAGGGCGTCCCATGGGCCAGGCTCTCCTGGACGGCGAGCCCCCAGCCTTCGTCGAAGCTCGGCACCACGGTCGCGCGCGCATTCCTGTAGAGCGCCGCGAGATCGGCATCGGTGGCATCCCTGATCCACTTTATTCTGCCGGCGAGCCAGGGATCGTTTTTGAGGCGATGGTGTATGGTCTCCGAGCGCCAGCCGTCGCGGCCGACCAGGAGGCATGGCAGGGCGTCCATGGCCGGCTCGGTGCGCAGCTGGGCCAGGGCATCGAATAGCCCATCGAGGTTCTTGCGTGGCTCGACGGTACCGACATGTAGCAGGAAGCCCTGCCGGCGTAGTTCATGCCTCGCCAGGGCTGCATCATCATTGCCCCGCGCGGCGAGTGACCGATCGGGCCAACCCATCGGCATGGTATTGACGGGCTGTGGCGGCAGGCCTTTGCGGTCGAGGTAGCCCTTCAGCTGGCCGCCGACGTAGTTGGAGGTTACCAGCCACTGATCTATCGCCGGCGCCATGCGATCGAGCTGATCCACCAGCAGCTTGCCGTAATGGGGATGGGCCCATTGTGGGTTGGCGGCAGCGATGAGGTCGTGGATGAGGTGGATGAACCGGGCGTCGCTGCGGCGTTTCAGGGCGATCAGCGCATCGACGTGCCCTTGGTGACACCAGAAGTCGCCGAGACCTACGAGATGGCTATAGCGCGTGTCCGAGTCGAGGGTTTTCAGGGGCGGCGCCGGGGCAGCCCAGCTGCCGTTGCAGTAGCTCTCGAAGAAGCGCTCCGTGAAGGTAACGCCCAGTCCGATATAGGGCAGATGAATGGGGCGCATCTCGCGCCGCAGGCGCGTGGGTTCCGCCAGCCGCATGCTGGCGCCGAACAGGCCGCGCAAGCGGCTCACAGAGGCGCGCTGCCGTACCGGATCGACCAGGCCGGCGATGATCTCTCGTTCGATGAGGTAGAACCGGTCCGAACCCAATGCGCGGGCGATGAAGGTTACAGCCGAATTGTCTTGCAGCGCCGGCTGGCTGAGGATTTGTTCGGTGACTCGCTGGATGCCCGAGGGATTGGGCAGGAAAGCATACCACTGCACGAGTCCCGAGAGGTCGAACAGGACGCGCGGTGAAGCGGGGGGCATGGCGCCTATTGCCCCTGCTTGGGCGTGCGCACAAAGGGAACCGCTCGCGCAAGGTGACCCGTGAGCAACGACCTGCCGGCCGAGGGAAGAAGGGCGAACTGCAGGATCCAGTGGGCGGCGACATCACAGATAAAGGCGAAGTCCAAGCGCCGGCCCAGGAGCCGCGCCGCCAGGGCCGCGCCGATTGTCCGCAAGCCGACCAGCAGCGCGACCGTCGCCAGCCAGCCCAGCCCTATGACGACCGCCCAGGCCGGCGCGACCAGGACGCAGGTGGCGGCAAGGGCCAGGATCGCGACCAGCACCGCGGTTGCCGTCGAGTTGAACAGCGTCAGGAAGACGAAGGCGGTGGCCTGAAGCCATCCCATGTCGCGTATCAGATGCCACGGCAGCTTACGGAAGACCTGGGCGGTGCCCGTCGTCCATCGCTGGCGTTGCTGAACGAGGACGTCGAAGCTCTCAGGGAGTTCGCCGGGCGCAGAAACGTCGAGCAACAGACGGGAGCGCCAGCCCAGCGCAAAGGCACGGAAGCTCAGATCCTGATCCTCGGCGACGGTGTCGCCGCGCCAGCCTCCTGCCTGGTCGATGGCCTCGCGCCGCCACACGCCGCAGGTGCCGTTGAACGTCATGGGCATGTCGGCCCAGTTGCGCGCCGCCTGGTCGAAGCCGAACTGGGTGTCGAACTCGAGCGCCTGCGCCCGCGTCAGCCTATTCCGGTCGCGGTTGCGATAGCCCAGCCGGGCCTGCACGAAGGCAAGCTGCGGGTCGGCCAGAAGAGCGGGTACGGTCTGGCGCAGGAAAGAGGGCAGGGGCCGATAGTCGGCATCGAAGATCGCGAAGTAGCGCGCGGCGCTGCGTTCCTGACCGGCGGCCAGGGCGCCGGCCTTGAAGCCGTCGCGATCGGGACGGACGACATGATCGATGGCGACCCCTTTGCTGCGCCATTCCGCGGTCTTCTGCGCCACGATCGTGGTGGTCTCGTCCGTACTGTCGTCCAGCACCATGATCTCCAGCCGGTCGCGCGGCCAGTCGAGGGCGCAGAGGGAATCGATGGCAGCCGCGACCAGCGCCGGTTCATTGAACACCGGAAGCTGCACGCAAACTAACGGTTCGTCGTTGTGGAGCATGGTTTCACTGCCGCTCCTGGGACGGCTCGCGCGGATATGGACGGCAATCAGGTAGAGGTCGGCCAGGACGAGCACGCCGACATAGAGGCATAAAGCGAGGCCTGCTCCGGCCAGCAACGCACCTAACAACCGATCCTCTCAGGGCAACCGGCCCTCTCAGGCGCCGATAGGGTAACTGGCGTTGCAATTCCCAGCAAAGTCACGTCCATTGGCTTCGACCTGTCTATTTTGAGACGTCGAGGGATGCAAGACCTACAGGCTTGGCTGCCGAAGATCGAGGCGAGCAACGCCGATTTCCGCCGCGGGATCGGGCCGTTCAAGATCGGCCTGTTTCGGCTCGTCTCCTATCTCGTGGCGGGGCCACGTCTTGCTCTGGCCGCGCTGTCGGGCCGCCTGCAGCCATCGCGACCGGCGCCTTTCCAATGGCCGTGGCTGCCGCGGTGGCCGGGGCTCGCCGCCAAGCCCGTCCATCTCGATCGCGACCACGCTTGGACCGAACGTGTCCGCGCCGCGGGGCATGAGATCCTGGCTGAGATGGATGCAGTGCGGGCAGGCTTCGCCCGTGCCCGCTACGATTCGGATGCCAATCCTACCGAATGGAACACCTACTACTTCTTCCTGCAAGGCAAGCCGATCGCCGAACATCTGGCGGCCTGTCCGAGGACGGCGGCCTTGCTCGACACGCTGCCGCACAACGGATTGCATGTATGCTTCTCGGCAATACAACCGGGCGGGTCGCTGCATCCTCATACCGGCCCAACCAATGTCAGCCTGACGGCGCATCTCGGTCTCAGGAACTGTGCCGGCGCGAAGTTGTTCGTCGGCGAAAAGACCGTCGACTATCGCGATGGCGAGGTTCTGGTCTTCGACGACAGCTTCGTTCACTGGGTCGAGAACAGCGGCACCGCCGTGCGCTACACGCTGATGATCACCTTCTGGCATCCGAGCCTGACAGGGCTGGAGCGCGCATTCCTCTCGCGCGCACTGAAAGTGGGCGCTGGCTGAGAGGCAGGACAGCGTTTTAGTTTCTTGAGGCGACTTGATGGTTCGTTGCGAAGTGCAATTCATCGCAACGTAGGGTATAGAGTCGGCGAGAGTTTGAAAATCCGATGCGGAAACTCTCAGAAGTAAGCCGATCAGAATTTCGCAGTCGGTTCGCCTTGACAAGGCAAGTCCCATCTTGGTCACCGCAATGTCACCGATGGGCGATGGACCTTACAGTTTGAGTGCCCCTAGTTAGGGTGCGAAGCCACACCAGTGAGGCTTCGGCGTAAGCTTCGTGACATTGCAGAAGGATCTCCGGAGAGAGCCGGATGCATGTTTTCGAGGTCGACGAGCGTAACGGCGCACCGGAGATGCGCCGTCCAAATTGATCGTCAGTAGTACCGACCCTTCAACAACGCATCGGCGGGGGCATGACAATTATCGACACGGCAACGTGCTGGGCGCGCGCGCACCGGCAGAGCAACGCTTTGTGCAAATTCTTGGCCAAGGAGCAGGGCAACCAGCTTCGGAACGGCGCTGAAACCACCAAGCTTGCGGGGGAAGTTCTATGAGTGAACTCGCCCCCCTGCTGCAGCAAGCCTTCAACAACGGTACCCTCGTCGTCGGGACCGACCACACGTATACCGTCTCGGCGCCGATCGTCATCAACGTCACCAAGGACACTCAAGGTCCGATCGGCATCGATCTTGGTGGTGCGAGAATCGTCTCCAACATCACCAACGGCGCGCCGGTCATTCAGATCAACGTCGCGGCCGGCGTCGACCTCGCCAATCTCACACTCACCAACTTCTCGATCTGGGGCAGCGGCAGCGACGGCGACGGCATCCAGATCGTGGCCAATGGCACCGACCGGCTCGTCCATGATTGGTCGGTCAGCAACGTCACCATTCAGCATGTCGGCGGCGCCGGTCTGGATGTCATCGGCAATGTCAGCACCGGCACCGTGTTCAACAGCTGGATGCATGGCAACGCCGGCGGCGGTGCGCTCTTCTCCAACGGCGATGCCGGCGGCACGATCAGCGACATCGAGTGGGCCGGCGGCGGCTTCCGCAAGAACGATGTCGGTGGCCTCGTTCTCGAGCATGGTGCGCAGGGCGTGTCGGTCAGTGGCGCCTACTTCGTCGACAATTACGCCCCCGGTATCGTGGCGCCCTCGGGCATCACCTCCGTGACCACCAGCGGCTTCGAGAACAATGTCGGCTCGGCCATCGAGTTCAACGGCCACGGCGACTTCTGGGCCAATACCTTCTCGACCTTTGGTCCACAGGCGACCGGCATCGACGGCTCTTTGTCAGGCTCGGCGAGCCTGGTCAGCAATATCAGCGAGTATTACGGCTCGGGCGGCAGTGCCCTGCTGGCCTATATCCAGGGTGCCGGCAACCTCGCGGAGGTTGGTGGCGGCATCTCCACGGGCGGCAATGTTGCGGTCGAGGGCGCGGGCACTTTTTCGGGCCAGATCGTGTCGAGCAAGGTCGACTTCCAGATGCCGTCGGTGACTCCGATCACGGCCGCTGATTCGGCTCCCGTGGCCGACAGCCACAGCGGCAGCGAGCTGGAGACGGCCCTGCGGGATGCGCTGACGACCGGTTACATCGCCAACCTGGCGGCCAAGACCTACGTGGTGACGGAACCCATCGTCATCAACATCACCGCCGACAACCCCTATCCCAAGGGAATCGATCTCGGCGGCGCCACGATCGTGTCGCAGATCACCGATGGCCGTCCGGTCATCCAGATCAACGTCGCGTCGAACACCGACATCCGCTACCTGACGCTCTCGAACTTCACCCTCCAGGGCAACGGCCAGGAGGGCGACGGCATCAAGATCGTCACGGATAGCCCGACCAGCTGGCTCTACAACTGGACGGTGAGCGACGTGACGGTGAAGGGGGTTGGCGGTATCGGCCTCGACATCATCGGCAGCGTGTTCGAAGGCATGGTCTCCAACTCCTGGATGATCGGCAATGCCGACGGCGGCGCACGATTTGCACACAGCGTCAATGACGGTCAGGCCAGCGCGCTGCGCTGGTACGGCGGTGGCGTGGAGGACAATGGTGTCGCCGGCATCATCCTGGCCAACGGCGCGCGCGATCTCGTCGTCGACGGGGCTGTCGTCGCGAACAATCACGGCCCCGGCATCGTGGCGCCGTACGGCATCACGGCGGTCACCGACAGCCGGATCCAGGACAATCAGGGCATTGGCGTGGTGTTCCAGAACTACGGCAGCTTCATCAACAACCAGTTCGTGACCTCCGGGTCGCAGCTCACGGGTGTTGAGGCGTGGCTGAACGGCCCGTCGGCTCTGATCAACAACACCAGCACCTACACGGGCTCCGGCAACGATCCGACGGCGCTGGCCAACCTGCAAGGCTATGGACAGATCGGCGTCTACGGCCATGAGAAGGTCATTGCCGGACCGTCTACGCAGGTGGTGGGCCTCGAAGGCCTGATCACGCCGCATGCGAGCGGATATGTGCCGGGCACCGACCACCCGGTGACGGAACAACCCGGTACGCCCGGCACCGACACCCCGGTCACGGGCACACCTGGAACCGACACGCCGGTCACCGGTACGCCCGGCACCGACACACCGGTTACCGGGACACCGGGCACCGACACGCCGGGCACCGATCTGCCCGGCAATGGCGGTACCGACACCCCCGTTACGGGCACGCCCGGCACGGACACTCCCGGCACGGGCACACCGGGCAAGACACCGACCGGCGACCACATCACGCTGGGGCCGAACGACGACGTCCTGCATCACACCCTGGCCGACCTGAATGGCGACACCATCTCCGGTTTCGGCCATGGCAACACGATCGACATCACCGGATCGTTGATCGGTCGCGACAATCTCGGCGTCACCAAGGTGGGCGACGGCGTGTCGCTCACGGCGGGCGACTCGAGCTTCCACCTGAGCGGCGACTTCTCGGGCGGCGACTTCATGGCGGTGGCGCGCGGCAGCGGTGCCGATGCCCATACGCTGGTCACGTTCGAGAACTTCCTGCCCAACCTGCAGGAGGGTGTCAGCGTCAATCCGGCGGCGGTCAATGGTGTCATCAACCAGCCGTTCTTCGAGGGCGACGGAGCCGTCCGTTTCAGCGTCGAGCTGAAGGAGGCGGTATCAGACTACCACAATACGCTCGGCACTTACCGGATCGCCGAAGACGGTACGATCTCCGACGTCCACATCGTCTTCGCGGATACGCGCGCCGTGACGCCGGGAACGACCGTCGACCTGGGTGTTCCGGGCAACAACCAGAAGATCGGGTTCTTCCTGATCCAGGACGGTCACGACGTCTATGGAAACCTGCCGGACAACCTCACCCTCGTGGCGCCCGGCACGACCAACGCGGCAAACGCCAACAGCGGCGTTGCGCCGGTGCTGCACAGCGCCACCTTGGGGGATCTCAGCAGTGCTGCCGTCTTCCACACCTTCTCGACCATGAATGCCGGCAACGAGCAGCATGTGCTGTCCGGTACGGCACCAGGCGGCCATGAACTGCTGATGGGCTTCGACGATCAGCAGATGGCCTTGAGCGACAAGGACTATCAGGACGTCTTGATCAGCGTGAAGACCAACAAGGACGGACTGCTGATCGTGTAACCTGATCGCGTAACCAGTTCGCGTAACTTGATCATTGGGGCGCGTCCCGTTCGGCCGAAACCGGTCGAGCGGGACGCGCTTTTTTTTAAGTCCAGGGCAGTCCGTGCCCTCGTCGCTACGTCTCGCCGCCGCTATCGACCGGCGACGAGGTTGACGAACGAGGGGGCCTTGCGGATTTCCGGCAGCTCCTGGGCGATGGCGTCGAGCACGCCGTCGATGTGGGCCTGGGTATGCCGGCTGGTGATGAAGAACCTGAGCCGCGCCTGGTTCTCGGCAACGCCCGGGAAGATGATCGGGATCACGTTGTAGCCGCGCGCCAGCAGCCGGTGCGACAGGATCACGGCACTGGGCGAGTTGCCCACGATGATCGGCACGACCGAGGCGCCGATGCTGAGACCGACATCGAGGCCGCGTGCCTTGGCGCCGGCAACGAACGCCCGGCCGTTCTGGCGCAGCCTCTCGAGGCGCCACGGCTCGCGGCGCATCACGTCGAGGGCGGCGCCGGCCGCGGCAGCGACCGACGGGCAGCCGCCGACGCTGTAGACGAAGCCGGGCGAGGTGTATTTCAGCAGCTCGATCAGCTTGCGGCTGCCGGCGACATAGCCGCCGGTCGAGGCCAGCGACTTGCTGAGCGTGCCCATCCAGATATCGACATCGACCGGATCGACGCCTTGCTCCTCAGCGATGCCGCGGCCGGTGGCGCCGAGCACGCCGACCGAATGGGCCTCGTCGACCATCAGCCAGGCATCGTAGCGCCGCTTCAGCCGGACGAGGGCCGCGAGATCGGGTACGTCGCCGTCCATGCTGTAGAGGCCCTCGACGATGATCAGGGCCCGGCGATGCCGCCGGCGATTGAGGCGCAGCGCCCGTTCGATCGCCTCGAGGTCGCCGTGCGGGCAGAGGATCCGTTTGGCGCCCGACAGCTTGGCGCCTTCCACGACACTGTTGTGGATCAGGGCGTCGCTGACCAGCAGGTCGTCCGGCCCCAGCAGGCCGCCAATCACCGAGACGTTGGTGGCGTGGCCGCTCACGAAGGAGAGGGCGTCCTCGACGCCGTGCAGCTCGGCCAGCAGGGTCTCGAGGTCGCGGTGGACCTGTCGCTCGCCGGCGGTCAGCCGGCTGGCGCCGACCGAGGTGCCGAACTTGTCGATCGCCGCCTTGGCCGCGGCACCGACGTCGGGATGGGTATTGAGGCCGAGATAGTCGTAGGACGAGAAGTTGACGACTTCCTTACCCTCGACGGAGGTCGTCTCGGCCGCCCGCCCGTCATGCAGGCGATAGAAGGGATTGTCGATGCCGGCGATCTCGCCCGCCGCCTTCTGCAGCTTCAGCATCTCGTATTCCGGCAGGGTGCCGAAATCGAAGCGCCTCCGTTCTTCCGAAGCGGCCGCCTGGGGCGGTCGCTGGGATGGCCGTTCGGTCCCGGCCGACGGCTGCGCCAGGGCCTGGCGAACGCGGTTTACGACATCGAGGGCTTCGTCGGAGGAGCGGGCGCCTTCGGGCATCAGAGTCCTTCCAGGTTACGCGACCGGTCGAGCACGGCGCGGACGGCGGCCTGCCGGTCGGTGGCATCCATCGACTCGGCGTCGGCGGCGACGTGACTGGCCGACAGGGCGGCGAGCTGACCCGGCATCGCCTCCTTCGGACCGTCACCGACGACCAGGGTAGCGATCCGTCGCGCCACGTCCACCGGCGTGATGCCGTTGGCCAGTGACATGATCGGCAGGTCGACCTGCAGCGACTCTTCGACGGTCGTCCTGAGCTCCAGCATCATCAGCGAATCCATGCCGATTTCGGCCAGGGCGCGATGCCGGTCGATTTCCTTGGGCGGCAGACGCAGCACGCGAGCAATCTCCTCGACAATGATGCCGAGCAGCGCCTCGCTCGCCTGGTCGACGGTCATGCCGCGCAGCTTCTCGAGCGTCGCCGCCGAATCCGTCGTCTGGCGCGTGCCGGCGGCCGGGATCACGGCACCGAACATCGGCGCACGCGTCACCGCCAGCTCGCGCTTGGCCATGCTCCAGTCGATGCGTCCGATCGAGAGGAACGCCGTCGCCGGCTTGCCCGCCGCGTCGAAGGCGAGGTCGAGCGCGTCGAGCGCCGGCCGTGAGGCGATCAGGCTCGAGGCGAAACGCTTCTTCAGGCTGGTATTGGCCGTGATGTTGCGCGCGAGATAGCCGGTATCCTCGATGCCGCCCCAGGCGACGGCCAGGGCCGGCAGCCCGTGCTTGTCCTGCGCCTGGCGCGCCAGGCCTTCGAGGAAGCCGTTGGCCGCGACATAGTTGAACTGACCGGGATTGCCCAGCAGGGTCGTCGCCGACGAGAAGAGCAGCAGGTAGTCGAGGCGCTGCCCAGCCGTCTTGAGCTCGGCGGCCAGGGCCTCGAGGTTGAGGCCGCCGCCCATCTTGGGCTGCAGCACCCGGGTGATGGCTTCCTGGTCCATGCCGTCGATCAGGCGATCGTCGAGCACCATCGCGGCATGGACGATGCCCTTGAGCGGCCGGCGGGTGGCCAGGCTCTTGACCGTGCGCTGCAGGGTGCCGGCGTCGGTGACGTCGAGGGCGACCGTTCGTACATCGACGCCAGTGCGGCGGAGCGCCTCGACGCGGGCGCCGGCCCCGTCGGCCAGCTGGCCGGAGCGGCTCGCCAGCACGAGATGCCGGGCGCCGCGGGCGGCCAGCCATTCAGCGGTGGCGAGGCCGAAGCCGCTGGTGCCGCCGATCACCAGGTGGATGCCGTCCGAAGCGACGGGGAAGGCGCCGGTCGCCCGCGGATCCTCGCTGGCCTGGCGGGCCGGCGTGACCACGATCTTGCCGATATGGCCGGCGCGCTGCATCAGCCGGAAGGCGTCGCCCAGCCGCTCGCCGCCGAACACGCGATGCGGCAGGGGCTGGAATTCGCCGGTCGCGAACAGCTCAATCAGTTCGCTGAACAGGCGCTGCGTGAGCTCGCGATGGTCGATGATCAGCTGGTCGACGTCGACGCCGAAGTAGCTGAGGTTGCGGCGGAACGGCCGCAGGCCGACATGAGTGTTGGCGTAGAAATCGCGCTTGCC
The DNA here is from genome assembly GCA_001897995.1 of Alphaproteobacteria bacterium 65-37. Lineage (GTDB taxonomy): Bacteria > Pseudomonadota > Alphaproteobacteria > Reyranellales > Reyranellaceae > Reyranella. Next base: position 39,041 of record MKRV01000037.1, read on the forward strand.
GAGCTCGATGAACCGGCCGAACGGCCGCAGGCAGTCGAGCGAGCGGATCATCGCTTCGCCGGCCAGCGAATTCAGCACGATGTCGACGCCGCGGCCCTTGGTGTGGGCGGCAACCTCGTCGGCGAAGGCGAG
>MKRV01000038.1:0-10407 GCA_001897995.1 Alphaproteobacteria bacterium 65-37
GGGGATCAGCGCATGGACGGGGATCAGCGCATGGACGTTCAAGCTCTGGCTCAATCGAGGCCGCTGCAGACCGCCGGCCGGGGTGACCGCGTCGCCCGCACGCGCGAAGCCATCGTCGCTTCGGCGCTCGCATTGGCGGCGACCGGACAGGTCGCGCCGATCGTGCGCGACATCGCACAGATGGCGGGCGTTTCGGCCCGCACGGTGTTCCAGCATTTCGCCGACACGGCCGAACTCTACGTCGCCGTCCTCGGGCGCGTGCTTGCCGCCCTGGTCGGCGAAGCGCCGGACATCGCGGGCGCCATCCCGTTCGAGGAGCGGATCAACCACCTGGTTGCGCAGTGCGCCGATCGCTACGAACAGCTCCGCCCGATGTGGACGTTCGTCGAGACGTTGCAGCGGCGCTCCGCCGAGGCAGCCGACATGATCGGCCAGATCTACAGCGCCAATACCACCAACCTGTCGCAGGCCTTCGCCAGCGAACTCGCCGCCCTGCCGACCGAGTCGCGCGAGCGCACCCTGACGGCACTCGCGCTCGCGATCGCGCCGGAGAGCTGGGTCGTACTGCGCCAGCGCCTCGGCCTGTCGGTCGAGCAGTCGCGCGACGAGCTCAGCTTCGTCGTGAAGGCGGTGTTCGCGAACGCGTCGGTGCGCCGCTAACCGAAGCGCGCTTCGCCAGCGCCTCCAGCGCTGGATCGTGCAAGCCGAGGTCGCCCAGATGGGCGACCGTGTTGAGCACATACTCCAGGTTCGTCCCGGTGGCGCCGCGCCCGCGGCGCACCAAAGCGGCCGCCGTGGCGAGCGGCAACTTCCCGGCGAACTGCCGATGCCTGCGGTCTGCGAGATACACCAGCGCCGGCACCGTGCGGCCGTCGTCGAGATGGATCGGCCGGATCGTCTCCTGGTAGACGCCGTCGTTGTTGATCTCGCGATCGATCAGGTAGCGACGGACCTCGCCGTAGGTCGCGGCCGGCAGACGATGGGCCAGGCCGCGGCAGGCGCCGCCCGGCAGCAGACCCAGGATCAGCCCCGGTTCTTTCGGCGTGCCGCGATAATGCTCTGAATAGATGCAGAAGGCGCGGTGCCAGCCCTGCAGACGGGCCGGCTGGGTCTCGGGCGTGGCGAAGCCCGGATTCCACATCAGCGAGCCGTAGCCGAAGACCCAGCGAGGCTTCTTCGGCGAGATCACGCCTGGTGGAGATGGATCAGCGCGCGACGGATCTCGCGGGTGCGCGTGAAGAGGTCGAACAGCTTGTCGCCCTCGCCCCAGCGAATGGCGCGCTGCAGGTAGAAGAGATCCTCCTGGAAGCGCTGCAGCACTTCGAGCACGGCCTCGCGGTTGTTCAAGAACACGTCGCGCCACATGGTCGGATCAGAGGCCGCGATGCGCGTGAAGTCGCGAAAGCCGCCGGCGGCGAATTTCAGTACTTCGCTGTTGAGGTGACCGCCGAGATCGTCGGCCGTGCCCACGATCGTGTAGGCGATCAAGTGGGGCAGGTGTGAGGTGATGGCCAGGATGCGGTCGTGGTCCTTGGGATCGATCCGCTCGACCTGGCTGCCCAGTCCCTTCCAGAAGGCTTCGAGCTTCGCGACCGCAGCGGCATCGCTGTCGGGTAGCGGCGTCAGGATGCACCAGCGGCCCTCGAACAGGTCGAGCAGGGCCGCTTCGGGGCCGGAATTCTCGGTGCCGGCGACCGGATGGGCCGGCACGAAATGCACGCCCGCAGGCACGTGCGGCACCATGTCGGCAATCACGGTCTGCTTCACCGAACCCACGTCCGAGAGGATGCAGCCGGGCTTCAGCGCGGGCGCGATCGTCTTGGTCGCGGCGCCGCAGGCGCCGACCGGTGTGCAGACGATCACCAGATCGGCGTCCTTGCAGGCCTCGGCGAGGTCGGTACCGCAGTGGTCGGTGAGCTTGAGCCTGTTGGCGAGCGCCGCGGTCTCGGCGCTGCGGGTCGCCGACACAATGGTCTTGGCAAGGCCGCGCTTGCGGGCTTCCAGCGCGATCGAACCTCCGATCAAGCCGATGCCGATCAGCGCGATCTTGTCGAACAGGGGGGGCTTTGCCGGTTGCGTCGTCATTTGGCGGCAGCGAAACGGGCAAGCGAAGCGGCGACCGCCTTCACCTCGGCTTCGGTGCCGATGGTGATGCGCAGAAACTCGGGCAGGCCGTAACCCGCGACCATGCGCGGAATCAGCCCGTCATTCATCAGCCAGTCGTTGGCGGCCGCGGCCCGTTCCTTCGAGCCGAAACCCACCAGCAGGAAATTGCCGACGCTCGGCAGCGGCTTCAGCCCGAGCTTGGTCAGCTCGGCGCTGAGCCAGGGCAGCCAGATGTCGTTGTTGGTCCGGCTGGCGTCGGTGTGGGCGATGTCTTCCATCGCGGCGACGCCGGCGGCCTGCGCTGCCAGGTTGACGTTGAACGGCTGGCGCAGGCGGCTCATCACGTCGACGATGCCGGCGGGGCCATACATCCAGCCGAGCCGCAGGCCGCCCAGGCCGTAGATCTTGGAGAAAGTGCGCGTCATGACGACGTTCTCGGCCTGGTCGACCAACTCGACGCCCGCTTCGTAGTCGTTGCGGCTAACATACTCGGCATAGGCTGCGTCGATCACCAGCAGCACGTTCTTCGGCAGGCCGGCATGCAGGCGGCGCACGTCGTCCTTGGTGATGTAGGTGCCAGTCGGGTTGTTCGGGTTGGCGAGGCAGACGATGCGGGTCTTGTCGGTGACGCGGGCCAGCATGGCATCGACATCGCAGCGATAGTCGTTCTCCGGCGCCGCTACCGGCGTCGCCCCGACGCCGAGTGCGTTGATGGGGTACATCAGAAAGCCGTACTGGCTATAGAGCAGCTCGTCGCCCGGGCCGCAGTAGGCGCGGACCAGCAGGTTCAGCAGCTCGTCGGAGCCTGCGCCGCAGACGATGCGCGCCGGATCGAGTCCGTAGTGGCGGCCGATCGCAGTGCGCAGCTTCTCGGTGCCACCGTCGGGATAGCGGTGCAGGTCGGCTGCCACCTTGGCATAGGCCGCCATCGCCTTGGGCGACGGGCCGAGCGCGCCCTCGTTGGAGGAGAGCTTGGCGATGGTCTCCTTGCCCTCGACCGAATCCTTGCCCGGCACATAGGGCGCAATCTTCATGATGCCCGGACGCGGGGTGAGCGCGCTCATGGCAGTCTCCCGTACTGGTTCAGGTTACGGCCGCAGATCGGCCGGAACGGCGTAGGCGCCGAGCACCGCAACGCGACCGCTTTCGAGGCCCAATGCGGCTCCGAGGTCGCGCAGGCGCTGGTCGTCGTCGGCGATCACGCCCGGCAGTTCGACGAGGTAGTGATGCACGCCGGCGACAACCTGGTCCAGCGCGGAAGTGAAAGGCGGCAGGCCGACCTTGGCCAGACCGCCGGCAATGCGGTCGCGGCTTAGGCCGTTCTGGGCTTCCACCGCGATCAAGGCGCGATCGTCGCCGCTCGCTTCCGGCTCGATGCGGGCCAGCACGAAGGCGGAGATACCGCGCGCCCGGGAATTGGGCATGGCGAGGAAGGGCAGGCGGCCCACGACGTTGGGCAGCGTCGCCTCGCCGCTGGCGAGCAACGGCCACCACGGCTTGGCGTCGGCTTCGATCGGCGCCGGCACGACGCCAAGTGTGGTCGGGCTGGCGCGTACCGCCGCCAGCACCTGGGCCGGCGTGTCGTGGGCGACGAATGGGATCTGGCAGCCGAAATGGTCGCGGGCGAGATCCCAGTAGCCGGGCTGATCGATCGGCCGGCAGATGGCGATCTTGACTCCCGGTGTCTGCATCAGCGTGAAGGAGCTCACCATCTCGCGCCACATGCGGTAGACTGCTGGCGTCGGGAAGCCGCCGTCGTGTGCCGCCAGTCGCTGGCGCATCACCTGGGCTTCGCGTCCGGGCCGCAGCGCCAGGCCGCCGGGCGGCTTGCTGGCAGAGATCTGCCCGACCAGGGCGGCACGCCGGCGGATCAGGTCATGGAGCTCGCCGTCGATGGCGTCGATTTCCAGTCGCAGATTGTCGAGATTGGGCGCGTCCATGAAGCCGGGCTGTTGCTGTGCGCAGCGGCGATACTACGTCCGGCCTGCCGGCGTAAAGGCAAACAAATGCAAGGCGCTTGCGCGAAGCCGCAGGGGTCCGTATAGAGCGTTACCGTGGAATTTGAGCCGACCGGCTTGCGGCCACGTTAAACACCGCTAAAAGGTCGGAGTGCTCGAAAAAGCCCCCGCCCTTCGGTCGGGGGTTTTTCGTTGTCGGCCTCTCCGTGGAGAGGCCATCAGAGAGGGCACGTGCTGGACGACCTCACCGAGGCTGAACGCAAGGCGCTTGCCCAGTGCCGCCACGCGGTTCTGGGCGCAGACCAGCCGCTGCGGCTGGATTGCGGCGTCGATCTCGGTCCGTATCGCGTCGCCTATCAGACTTATGGCACGCTGAATGCGAGCAAGACCAACGCGGTCCTGATCTGCCATCCGCTGACCTGCGACCAGTTCGTCGCCGAACGGCATCCCATCACCGGCAAGGAAGGCTGGTGGGACAGCCTGGTCGGGCCGGGCAAGGTTCTCGATCCTGCGCACTATTATATCGTCTGTGTGAATGTGCTCGGCCATTGCATGGGCACCACCGGCCCTCTGGCGCACGATCCGGCGAGTGGCGAGCCGTGGAACCTGCGCTTTCCCGTGGTGACGATCGGCGACATGGTGCGGGCACAGGCGGCGCTGCTCGACCATCTCGGCATTCCCGATCTCTTCTGTGTCATCGGCGGCTCGATGGGGGGCATGCAGGTGCTCGAATGGGCCGCATCCTTTCCCGGCCGGGTCTTCTCTGCCGTGCCGATTGCCTGCGCCGCTCACCATTCGGCGCAGAACATCGCCTTCCACGAGGTCGGGCGCCAGGCGATCATGGCCGATCCAGAGTGGAAGGGCGGCGACTATCGTCAGCACCAGACCGTGCCGGCGCGCGGCCTCGCGGTGGCGCGCATGACCGCCCATATCACCTACCTTTCGGAGCAGGCGCTACAGCGCAAGTTCGGCCGCTCGTTGCAGAACCGCGACGTGCTGGGCTTCAGCTTCGATGCCGATTTCCAGGTCGAGAGCTATCTGCGCCACCAGGGCTCGACCTTCGTCGACCGGTTCGATGCCAACAGCTACCTCTACATCACGCGCGCCATGGATTACTTCGACCTCGCCGGCGCCCGTGGCGGTGTGCTGGCCAATGCCTTCAAGGGAAGCGCCACCCGCTTCTGCCTGATGTCCTTCACCAGCGACTGGCTGTTCCCGACGCGCGAAAGCCGCGAGATCGTGCATGCGCTGAATGCCGCCGCGGCCAACGTGTCATTCGTCGAGATCGAGAGCGATAAGGGCCACGACGCGTTCCTGCTCGACGAGCCGGAGATGTTCCGCACCCTCTCGGGCTTCCTCAAGGGGGCGGCCGCGGTGCGCGGGCTCGGGGCGGTGTCGTGAACGCCCCTATTCGCGTCGACCTGCAGCTCATCGCCGACATGGTCGAGCCGGGAACGCGTGCGCTCGACGTCGGCTGCGGCGACGGTGCGCTGATGGCCTATCTGGTGAACTTCAAGCGCGTCGATGCACGCGGCATGGAGCTCAGTCAGGCGGGCGTCAACGCTTGCGTCGCCAACGGCCTGTCGGTGATCCAGGGCGACGCCGATGCCGACCTCGGCGACTATCCTGACGACGCCTTCGACTATGTGATCCTGAGCCAGACGCTACAGGCCACGCGCGAGCCGCGCGAGGTGCTGCGCCAGATGTTGCGCGTCGGCAAGCGCGCCATCGTCTCCTTCCCCAACTTCGCCCATTGGCAGGTGCGTCTGCGGCTGGTGTTCGGCGGCCGCATGCCCGAGACGCCGTCGCTGCCCTACAAATGGTACGACACGCCCAATATCCATCTCTGCAGCATCGACGATTTTCGCGCGCTCTGCCGTGACATGGGCGTGCGCATCGAGCGGGCGATCGTGCTGAACAGCAAGAGCCATCGCATCCAGCTGCCGCCGCTGCTCGCCAACCTGATCGGCGAGCAGGCCGTGTTCATGCTGAAGCGCGACTGAGCGCTCTCTCAGCCAGACGCCTTCGCGTCGATGTAGGCGATCAGCGCCGCGCGGTCGGACAGGCGGATGCCGAACTCCCGTTCAAGCACGTCGCAGACCGCGTTGCCGTCGCCGAGCGCATGTCGTTGCGGTGCCTGCCCCGTCGGGTAGACCGTGAAGCTGCCATTGCCGAGCGCCATGCGCTTGCCGGGGACATGCCGCGCCGCGATCACGCCCTGTCGGAAGAACGACTCGTCGCTGTTGGCGAGGTAGTAGTTGCTGGCCTTGTAGTCGATCGGGATCTGCGGATTGAGGTCGAAGCGGTAGACATCGTTCCAGGTGCCGGCGACTTCAGCCTGCAGCAGCCAGTCGCCGCCGTTCGAGGGGCCCTCGTGCAGCAGGCGGAAGGGCTCATGCGGCGTCTCCTGCACGATGTCGGGCACGAAGCGCAGCGGCCCGGTCGGCGTCATGCCGCCGAAACCGGCATCGACGAGATAGGGGCCGTCGGGCAGCGTGACGTGGATCATCATATGGCTGCGCGGTGTCAGGTTGTCGGCCGGCGAACCCCAGCGGACGCGTCCCATCAATCCATGGGCGTCGAAGCCGATCCGCTGCAGCATGCCGAGCAGCAGGTTGTTCTGCTCGTAGCAGTAACCGCCGCGGCCGCCGCGGACGAGCTTGGCGATCAGGCCGGCGGCCGACAGCTCGGGCGTGCGGCGAAACAGCGGATCGAGATTTTCGAAGGCAAGCGAAGCGAGCTGGTGGCCTTGCAGGGCGCGCAAGGTCGCGAGGTCGGCGGCGACCGGGCCGGAATACCCGATACGGTCGAGATAGGCCGTGAGGTCGGCGGCTTCGAAATGGATCCGGCTCAGGTCGTTCATCAGTGCTCACCCAAACGTCGCGATGACGATCCAAGGATGGGGGCTCGTTCGTCGGTCGTCCAGCGCACGACCCGGTAACCGCTACCGCGGGGGCACCTATGTCCTCGGTATTGGCCGCTCATAGTGGCATTCGATCTCGTCTTCCTTGATCTTCCGGAAGCCGTGGCGCTGGTAGAAGCGATCGGCCGGACTGCCCTGCAGCACGTCGAGACGGACCGGCCTGCCGAGCGCATCGGCTTCCGCCAGCAGCACCTTGAGGATCGCGGCCCCCAGGCCGCGATTGTGGAAGCGACGGTCGAGATAGAAGGAGTCGATGGTGATCGCCGCGTCGCCGGGACGGAAGGCGACGCAGCCGGCGAGCGCCCCGCCGACCAGGATGCGGCGCATCCCGGGCTGATCGAAATGTTCGCGGAAGATGCGGCGGGCGCGGGAGGGCTTGTAGCGGAAGACCCGCTCCAGATGCTCGCGCATCACGTCGATGCGGATCGCCAGCAGCGGCTCGAAATCGGCCTCGTCGGCCGGCTCGAAATGCCAGGTGCCGAGCGGGCCGTCAGCCACGGGCGGCGATCCGGGCGATCTGCGGCCTGGCCGCGGCAATCCAGTCCTGCGTGTCGAGCTCCATCGAGCGGTCGAGGCGGCCGGCATTGAAGAACAGCGTCTCGTTGGTCAGCAGGTCTTCCTCCACCACGATGGCGAGGTCGGGGTTCAGCGCGAAGGGCGGGACTGCGCCCATGACGCAGCCGGTGAGCCCCTGTGCGGTGTCGGGTGAGGCGAAGCCGCACTTGCGCGCCTCGAACAGCGCCGCCACGGCACCGAAGTCGAGCTTGCGGTTGCCCGGCAGGATCGCCAGCACGTGGCGTCGGCCGCCTCCGCCGCCGCGAACGTCGAGCACCATCGCCTTGGCGGCCTGATCGGGCCGGTTGCCGCGAATGGCGCTGATCAGCTCGGATTTGCCCTCGGCTTCGTGCTCGATGACCCGGAACTTGGCCTTGGCGTCGCTCAGCAGCGTGACGAGCCGATCGAAGACGTCAGACGCCACGAATCACCTTCTCGGACAGAATCGTGAGGGCATCGTCGAGGCTCGGCACCTGGCCGTCGGCCGGGGCGATGCCGGCATCGACCGTGCGGCGGTGGTTGCGCTCGATGGCCTCGGTCATCAGGGGATCGACGCCGGTTTCGCGCAAGGTCTTGGCGACCAGGCCCATTTCCTCCCAGCGGCGATGGGCATGCACGACATGCGTCTGTACCAGCATGGCGATGTAATCGCGGAACGGCATCTGGTCGGCATCGGCGAGACAGCCCAGCACCTCTTCGAGAATGCCTTGGCGCTTGGCCGTCACCAGGGCTTCGACGCCCAGGGCCTCGACACCTTTGATCAGGGTGCTGCGCAGCATCTTCACTGACGAGGCGCTGCCGGGCTTCGGCCCCAGCAGCTTGGCGGCGAAGCCGTTGGTGTTCATCCAGGCCACGGCCCCCGCCGCGTCTTCACCAGCGACCAGCATCGGGGCCTTGATGCCCTGCTTGAAGAAACCGCCCATCACGGCGACGTCGATGTAGCGCCCGGCACCCTTTTCGATCTCCGCGCGATCCTCGTCGGACATCCGGCCGGTTACCGTGCAGAGATCGAGGAAGTGCGCGCCTGCCTTGAGGAGCGGCCCGGCGGCGGCGGCGGCCTCGAGCGCATGTTCGCCCTGCACGGCGCAGATCACGAGGTCGGCCTCGCCGAGCACCTCGGTGTAGCGGTCGGAGATCGGAATATCGAGGGCACGGGCCGCCTTGCCGAGGGCGGAGCCGCGCGCATCCTTGTCCAGCGCTGTGTCGATGGCGATCAGGCGGCGCGGCGCGTTATCGCCGGGCTTGGGCGTTCCGCGCCATCCACCTTCGATAGCGAGTCCTTGCGCGATCGCCGATCCCGCTTCGCCAAACCCGAGCAGCGCGATCACGCGCGGAGAAAATGCCATATCGTCTTTCCGGAAATCAGGAGGCTGGCGCTTCGCCGTCCTTGGCGTTGCGCGCGGCCTGCGTGTCGCGGGAGCTGGCGATCCTAAGCTTGGGCCGGACGACCATGAGCTCAGGCGTGTGGGCGCGTTCGGCGATGCCGGCATAGAGCTGCTTGCCGGACTCGATCACGCTGACGCCGGCGAAGCGGCCGAGCCAGCGCTGGCCGAATCGCTCGACCGTGGGCGCCATACGCATGGCAAGCCGCGAGTTGGTCGGGGGCATGTAGAGCGCGCGCGTCTGACGCAGCGGCGCAAACATGTTGGCGCGCAGCAGGGCGGCAAGCTGGCCCGCGGAATAGGGATGGCCCTGATAGAAGGGCGAGCGGTCGATCTGCGACCAGAGGCCCGCACGGGTCGGGGCCACCACGATCATGCGGCCACCGTCGGCCATGACGCGCCAGATCTCGCGCAGCATGGGGCGCAACTGCTCGGTGCATTCGATGGCGTGAACCAGCAGCACCCGGTCCATCGAGCGGTCCGGCAGAGGCAGGTCGAGCTCGTCGACCAGGGCGGTGTGATTGCGGCCCTCGCGCGGCCAGCGCGTGACACCCTGCTGCGCCGGCATGAAGGCGAGCGTGCGGGATGCCTCCTCGACGAAAGGACGCAGCAAGGGCGTCGCGTAGCCCAGGCCCAGGACCGCCTCGCCACGCACATTTGGCCACACGTCGCGCAGCCTTGCGCGCAGCAGGCGGGCCGTCATCTGGCCGAGCGTACTGCCGTAGAATTCCTCAAGGTCGAGGACGTCACTCCACATGAGACAATCCTAGCAGAAATCGCGGCCCAGCCGCCACGGTCCGACGATGGCCGGCGCATCACAGCTCTGCTAGCGTGCCGCACCATGAGCACCACCCTAGACATCGTTCGTATTCCGGTCCTGAGCGACAATTACGTGTGGTTGATGCGCGAGCCGCAGAGCGGGGCGGTTGGCGTGATCGACCCCGCCGTGGCCGCGCCGGTCCTGGCGGAAGCGGAAAAGCGCCGCTGGAAGATCACCCATGTCCTGAATACGCACCATCACGGCGACCATGTTGGCGGCAATCTGGAGATCAAGCAGGCAACAGGCTGCACCATCGTCGGGCCGCGGCAGGATCGCGCCCGCATTCCCGGCATCGATATCGAGGTCGATGACGGCGACCGCTATCGCTTCGGCGAAGCCGAAGCGGAGGTGTTCTTCGTGCCGGGCCATACCAGCGGCCACATTGCCTTCGCCTTTCGCGAGCAGAAGGCGCTGTTCTGCGGCGACACCCTGTTCGCGCTGGGCTGCGGCCGAATGTTCGAAGGCACGCCGCAGCAGTTCTGGACGTCGCTCAGCCGCCTGCGGGCGCTGCCCGACGACATGCGCGTCTATTGCGCCCACGAATACACGCAGTCCAACGCCCGCTTCGCGCTGACGGTCGAGCGCGACAACAAGCTGCTGGTCGAGCGCTCCGCCGCCATCGACACGGCGCGGGCCAAGGGCGAGGCCACGGTGCCGTCGCTG
>MKRV01000038.1:10425-31518 GCA_001897995.1 Alphaproteobacteria bacterium 65-37
CGGTCGGCATGGCCGGCGGCGACCCGATCGCGGTGTTCGCCGAGGTACGCCACCGCAAGGATGTGTTTCGCTAATGGGGGCGGGGTTCGTTTGGACCGCTGAGAGGATCGCGGCGAAGTCGATCGATGAGGTCAGGAACGTTCGGGAAAACGCCGCGAAGCTCGGGCACGCAGATATCGTCGCTTTGTGCGATGCCGATCTGAGCCGGCGAAACCCTCCCAAGATCCGAAAGGTTTCGGGGCGAGAATCGAAGGGGCGGAACGTTCTCGGATTCCATTTCGTCTGCCCGAAGGACATAGGCGTCACGCCGACCTCGGATGGTCGCTGTTGGACGGGAATTTGGGTAGTTGACGAACGACACGCGGCGCTGGCTCCAGCGGTTGGAGCGTATGTGGCATTGCATGTCTCCAAAACAGCCCCGTCATACCTGCGAGGCGCCGTCAAGGATTGGCGTGTAAAACCGCGCAACCTCTCCCCTGCTACGGGTCAACAGACAAAAATCAAGAAGGGTATCGAATTCCTGATCGAACCGGGCGGGGAGCCGCTCCCCTGGCGCGGCGAGGGCGCAGGTGAAAAAGGCTACTATTACGGCGAGGACCAGTTACCACCTGATTGATCCCCTCGAGGTGATTCGATCGAAAGGCAATTCTGCCCTGGACGTGTTCCGCTAACGCCTCGCGAGGCAGAACCAGGCGGCGATTGCCAGCGCTGCCGACAGCACCGTGTAGAGCGGCGCCTGCGGGATATTGAGGAACAACCAGGGGGCGGTGAGAGGTCCCACCGCGGCGCCGAAGTCGCGCCAGGTCGAGTAGCTCGCCTGGCTCGAGAGCACGCTACCCTGGCCGCGTTCGATGACCAGCACCGGGATCAGGGTGTTGAACATGCCGCGCGTCATGACGATCAGCAGCGCGCCCAGCACTTCGTGGCCGGCGGCGATCAGGACGAAGCCGCCGACCAGGAGGGCGGCATTGGCGATCGAGATGCGACGGGCACCGAACCGGTCGCCGATCCAGCCGCCGATCGGTCCGGTCGTGACTTCGACCAGCCAGCGCAGCGCCAGCAGCATCGCCGTCGCCATGACGGCGGCCACGGACGTGATCGAGTCCTTCATCAGGAAGGCCAAGGTCAGCAGGAAGACGCCGTCGCCGGCGAAACCCATCACGAAGCCCCAGACTTCCAGGCGATGGGGAATGGGGAGCTTGAAGCCCTTCGCGGTGACCGGCTCGGGCGGCAGGCGCGGCAGCACCAGGGCGGCCGCGAGGGCGATCAGGGTCAGTCCACCGTAGATCAGGAATACCGACCGGGCGTCGAGCTGCAATACGATCCAGGCACCGCCCACCAGGGAGGCCGCCTGGACCAGGCCGATGGCGGCCCGGCTCGTCCCCACCCGCTTGCCGGCATTGGCGCGGTCGCTGACGGCGTAGGCCAAGGTGGCAAGGTTGAGCGCAGCGTAGGAGATGCCCCAGAGGATGCGGGCGCAGATCTGGGCGGTGACGTCCTCGGTCAAGCCGTAGATCGTCGTCGAGGCCGCCGAGCCGATCGCCGCGGCGATCATCAGGGCATGCGGGCCGATACGCTCGCCGAGATGGGCGACCGCCGAGTTGGCGAGCAGGCGGATCCAGCGGTTGAGCGACAGCAGCACGCCGACCATGGCGAGGCTCAGCCCGAACTGCTGATGGTAGAGCGGCAACACGGCATAGAGCAGCGTGTCGCCGATCATGCCGATGGCGATCACCAGACCCGGCAGCGCCATGCCGACCGGCGCGGCGCTGGGGGATGCGTTCTGCGTCGCTGCGGCGCTCACGTCGCCTTCTCTACTGGTCGCGCAGCACCAGCGCTTCGCGCAATGCCTGGGCGCAGAGAGTGGTGCCGCGTCGGGCGACATGCAGCAGCATGGGCGAGCTCAGGAAGCCGTGCAGCATGCCCCCGAACTCCACGAGGTCGGCCTGGGTGCCTTCCTGATGCAGGCGAGAGGCATAGGCCCGACCTTCATCGCGCAGCGGATCGTAGCCCGCAGTGATCACCAATGCCGGCGGGAGGCCGGCCAGCGACTGAGCGCGTAGCGGCGAAACGCGCCAATCGCCGCGCACCGCCTTGTCGGGCGTGTAGTGGTCGAAGAACCATTCCATCACCACGGCATTGAGGCCGTAGCCATCTTCGTAGCGCCGGTAGGACTCGCTGCGGGCCACCGCATCAGTGACGGGATAGATGAGGAGCTGGAGGCGGAGCTTCGGTCCGCCATTGTCGCGCGCCCAGATCGCGACGGTAGCGGCGAGATTGCCGCCGGCGCTGTCGCCGCCGATGGCGAGGCGGGAGGTGTCGATGCCGACCGAGGCACCGTTGGCAGCGACCCATTTCAGGCCGGCCACGACGTCGTCGAAGGCACCGGGGAAGCGCGTCTCGGGGGCCAGCCGATAGTCGACATGGACGACCACGATGCCCGCTTCGATCGCGAGCTGGGCACAGAGGACGTCATGGCTCTCGAGGTTGCCGAAGACGAAGCCGCCGCCATGGGCGTAGACCAGCGCCGGCAGCTTGGCGTCGGCCGGCGCGGAGGTCGGCCGGTAGATCCGCACCGGCAGCTGGCCGGCCGGGCCCGCAATGGTGCGGTCGGCCACCTCGACGTTGGCCGGGCGCGGCCCCTGCGCAGCAGGGCGCAGGGCGAGATATTGCGCGCGTGCATCCTGGGGGCTCAGCGTGTTCCAGGCCGGCCGATTGGCCGCCGCCATCAGATCGAGCAGCCGCTGTGACTCCGGATCGAGCGCCATGTTGCAAACTCCCAACAAACTTCATTGCATCGACTAAAGACGCACTCTAGCAGGCCGCGCCCCTGTTTCGTCACGAGCCGAATGGTAAGGTGGGCTATGACATTCGAACCGGACTACGGCGCACCATCGGCGGCTGCGCCCTCTTGGTGGCGGCGGAGCTGGGATCGCGTGCGGTCATGGCGTCCGAAGCGCTCGGCTGCTTCGGCGGCGACGCCGTCCGGTCGCTGGTCGATCTGGGGGTGGGCCTGGCGTGTCCTGATCGTGATCGCCATCCTCTACTATCCGATCGGCGCGCTGGTGATACAGGATATCGACGACGATCCGCAGTTCGCACCGAGCGGGGTTGCGCCTGGCGAAAGCCGCGCCGTAGCAACTGCGGCCGCCCTCGTGACGCGTGAGGTCGATGTCCACACCTGGACGCCGATGATGCCCTTCTTCATGCCGTCCGGCCTGCTCGACAACATGCCGAACTTCCAACGCGGCATGATGTCTGCCTTAGGCCGCTTCAGCACCGAGCTTATGGACCAGGTCGGCCGTACCCGCGGCTCCAGCCAGACCGACCGCGACCTCGAGCAGGCGCGCGGCTTCCTGAACGAGCAGCCCAACATCTGGCTGTGGCAGCCCAGCGTCTCGCTGTTGCCCTCGACTACTTCGGCGCAGAAGTACCGCGCAGGCCGCGACCGGCTCCTGGCCTACAACAAGCGCCTCGGCTCGGGGCAGGCTGTCTTCGAGCGCCGCGCCGACAATCTCCAGAATATGCTCGACCGCATCGCGAACGACATCGGCTCCGATTCCGCCACCATCGACCAACATGTCATCGAGAAGGGCGGCGATCTGTTCGACGCGACCTGCGATGACATCTTTTATTTCAACAAGGGCCGCATCTACGCCTACTACCTGCTGTTGCGCGACCTCGGCGCCGATTTCCAGAACGTCATCCGCGATCGCGAGCTCACCAACGCGTGGAACGGCACGATGGAAACGTTCCGCGTTGCCGCCCAGCTTGATCCCTGGATCGTGTGGAACGGCTATCCCGACGCGTTGCTCATCCCCAACCACCTTCTCGCGCAGGGCTTCTATCTGCTGCGGGCGCGCACACAGCTGCGCGAAATCAGCAATATCCTCCTGAAGTAGGCGTAGAGGGGAGATCAGAGAGTGGAGATCTATCTGCCCATCGCCGAGCAGTCGATGAACGTGTTCATCCTGCTGGGGCTGGGCGCGGCCGCCGGCCTGCTCGCCGGCATGTTCGGTGTCGGTGGCGGCTTCCTCGCGACGCCTCTTCTGATCTTCGTCGGCATTCCGCCGGCGGTCGCTGTCGCCAGCCAGGCCAACCAGGTGATCGCCAATTCGATCTCCTCGCTGCAGGTGCAGTGGCGGCGCGGCAACGTCGACCTGCGCATGGGGCTGGTGCTGCTGCTGGGCGGCATGATCGGCTCGTCGGCCGGCGTCTCGCTGTTCACCTGGCTGAAGCGCATCGGCCAGATCGACTTCGTGATCGCCGTGCTCTACGTCGTGATGCTGTCGTCGATCGGCCTGCTGATGCTGGCGGAGAGCCTGCGCACCTATCTCCGGCGCCGGCGCAACCCGGAAGGTCCGCGCGGCAAGCTGCACACCCACTACCTCGTGCATCGCCTGCCGCTGAAGCTGCGCTTCTACAAGTCGAAGCTCTATATCAGCGCGCTGTTGCCGCTCGGCCTCGGCTTCCTGATCGGCATCCTGTCGGCGATCCTGGGCGTCGGCGGTGGCTTCGTGCTGGTTCCGGCCATGATCTACCTGCTGGGCATGCCGACCTCCGTCGTGATCGGCACCTCCAATTTCCAGATCCTGTTCGTGGCGGCCAACGTCACCTTCCTGCAGGCGGCGACCAACGGCACCGTCGATGTCGTCCTGGCCCTGCTGTTGATCCTGGGTGGCGTCGTCGGCGCCCCGATCGGCTCGCGACTCGCCGCCAAACTGTCGGGCGTGGTGCTGCGCGGCCTGATGGCGATGCTGATCCTGGCGGTGGCCGCTGAGCTTCTGACCGAGCTCTTGCGAACGCCGAGCTCGATCTATTCGCTCGGCGCGCGCGAGGTTTTGCCGTGAGACGGCTGGCCGCCCTTCTCGTCCTGCTCGCCAGCCTGCCTCTGGCGGCCGCTTCGCAGGCCGTGGCCCAGCGCGTCGAGCCGCCGGCGGGCGCCTTGCCGCCCAATCTCGGCGGTCCCCCCGATTCCAATGCGCCGCCGTCGGTGCCGTCGGAGTCGACGACGCCCGAACTGATCGTCGACCTGTCGCTCGCCCGCGTGTCGATCACTTCCGCCTTCCAGGGCGAAAGCATCCTGATGTTCGGCATGTTCGATCCGCCGGGCGAGATCGTCGTCGTGGTCCAGGGCCCGGCGGCGCGCGAGACGGTGATGCGCAAGCAGCGGGTGTTGGGCCTGTGGCTGAACGCCGGTCGACAGTCGTTCGACGACGTGCCCGCCTACTACGCCATCGCCGCCAGCCAGCCGCTTCAGCGCCTGCTCGCCCGCGGCGCCGGCGGCGAGATTCTCTCGCTGGAGGACCGGCTTTCGACCATCAAGCCGGCAACGCCGCGCGATGCCGCGGAGCTCGCGAAGTATCGGGCCGGCCTGGTCGAGGTGAAGCGGCAGGAGGGGCTGTACCCTGCGGCCATCGGCCAGGTGACAGTGCAGGCCGGTCGGCTGTTTCGCGTCGACCTGCCGTTTCCGTCGCGGTTGCCGGAAGGGGTCTACGAAGTGAAGGCCTACCTGCTGCGCGACGGCAGGATCGTGGCGGCCGTGTCGCGACCCTTGCCCGTCGGCAAGGTCGGGTTCAGCGCTCAGCTCGCGGGTTGGGCGGATCACGAGGGGCCGCTCTACGGTGTCGGCGCCATCCTCATGGCGCTGGTTGTGGGATGGCTCGGCGGCGCGATCGTGCGGCGTCTCTGATCGATCGACGTCATTAGGCAATCATGCGTCTTTGGCTGGGGAGCGGATCATGAACGGACAGCCCGGAACCGGTGAACGTGTCTTCCTTGTCGTGGTCGACGAGAGTCCGGAAATGCGTAAAGCGCTGCGCTATGCCTGCCGCCGCGCCAAGCGTACCGGTGGCCGTGTCGCGATGCTCAATGTCATGGATCCGCCCGAAGCACAGCAATGGGGGGCCGTGGTCGAGCTGATGCGCGAGGAGGCGCGCCAGCAGGCCGAGCTGCTGCTGGCGCAGCACGCCGAAGTCGTCGTCTCCCTGACGGGCCAGCCGCCGGCGACCTACATCCGCGAAGGCAAAAGCCGCGACGAGCTCGCCAAGCTTCTCAGCGAAGACAAGTCGATCTCCGTTCTGGTGCTGGGCAGCGCGTCGGGCGTCGAAGGTCCGGGACCGCTGGTCACTGCTTTCACCGGCAAGCTCGGCAGTCAGCTTCGCATTCCGCTCACCATCGTGCCCGGTGCTCTTACCGATGCCGAGATCGACGCGATTTCCTGAGCGCGCATGACGCATGAGTCATTAACTGCTGCGAAATCTGCGGCAATCTGCGCTGCAGCTGACTTTGTCCTGAAGCTGACGCTCAGGGTTGCGTCCACGGAATGACTATTTAATATATTGAATTAGTTAAATAATAAGTATATTTTCCATAATATTTATACAATTGTTTCGAAGAATCGGCTTGATCGACTTGGCGCCGGTTCCTACGTCCGAAGTCATCGAGTGGGGGCGGAGACGTCCTGTCCCCAGCCTGAGCGACACGATGCGGATACCCGACGGGGCTCTGCGGAGTGTTCGACACGGAGGTAGGTTTGTTCATCCAGACCGAGCAGACGCCGAATCCGTCGACCCTGAAATTTCTCCCCGGCCGGGTGGTCATGGAGAAGGGCACGGCGGACTTTGCCAATGCAGAAGCTGCTGCACCGTCGCCGCTGGCCAAGCGGTTGTTCGCGGTGGAGGGCGTCGAGCGCGTGTTTTTCGGTTCCGATTTCGTGACCGTCACCAAGACGGCTGACCGGGACTGGCAGATTCTCAAGCCGTCGATCCTCGGCGGCATCATGGAGCATTACACTTCGGGCGATCCGGTGATCGCCGGAGAGCAGGCGGCGTCCGCGTCTGAAGACGACGATGAAGTTGTGGCGCAGATCAAGGACCTGCTCGATACCCGCGTCCGGCCGGCTGTGGCCCAGGACGGCGGCGATATCGTCTTTCACGATTTCCGAGACGGCATCGTCTACCTGCACATGCAGGGATCCTGCTCGGGCTGCCCGAGCTCGACGGCTACGCTGAAGATGGGGATCGAGAACCTTCTGAAGCACTACGTGCCGGAAGTAGTGGAAGTCCAGGCGGTCCAGTAGCGGGCCGTCTTCCGAACTAAGCGTAAGCGTTAGCGGATGTTCGCGGCCGTGGGGGCGGCCGCGCGATCTGTCGTTCGTTCGAAAACGAAACGAAGAGTGTGGCAATGCGGTTGTCTGTTCAGCCTGCGCTGGAGCGCGGGCGCAAGTATGCTTTTCCTGCCGCCTGGGCGGCAATGCTGACGATGGGAGTAGGGCTCCACGAGCCCGCCCCGTCCTTCGATGTGTCGTCGTATCTTTCCTTCGTCACCGTGAGTTCGGCGCAGGCCCAGCCGCGCGGTGAGCCTGCCTTTCTGCTGATGAATGCCGATCCGGTCGCCATCACTTTCGTGCGCCACGAGGTCAGTGAATCCGACGAGGCAGCACCGCGCACCACGCGCGAGGCGTCGGGCGGTCATGGTCGCTTTGCGGCGCCCGGCAATGCCGTACGGCGACAGGTCCAGGTCCGGCCGATCAGCCCGCGCTCGGCGGACGAGCTGGCAGGTTTCTTTCGCGCCGTCGCCTATACGTTGACCGACGTCCGTCAGGGCGAAGCCGTTCCGCCGATCAAGGTCGATCGCGTACCGGGCGATCTCGGCGCCAAGGACGGCAACGAGCGCAAGTCCCTGTTCATCACGGCGCTGCTGCCCGTCATCCTCGAAGCCAACCAGCGCGTGCTCGCCGATCGCGAGCAGCTCCTTTATTTGCGCAACAAGCTCGCGGCCGATCCGCGGATGCTGACGGCGATCGAACGCATTTGGCTGGACGATCTCGCTGATCGCTACGAGACGTCGATCGACAAGCTCGACGAACTCGTGCGCCGGGTCGACATCGTGCCGCCTTCGATGGCAATCGCCCAGGCCGGCGTCGAATCGGGCTGGGGTACTTCTTTTGCGGCGCGCAACGGCAATGCGCTCTACGGCCAGATCCAGGCGGTGGGGCGTCATGCCGTCGAGGTGCCGTGGAAGCCGGGCAGCGGCATGCCGCAGCCTTTCGCCGACGTGGGCGAAGCCACCGACGCCTATGTGATCAACCTCAATACTCACCCGGCCTATGCCAGCTTCCGTGCCGAGCGCGCTGGCATGCGCGACCGCCTGGAGCATCCCGACGGCTATCGCCTGATCGGCACGCTGCTGCGCTACTCGGAGCGCGGCCAGGGTTATGTGCAGTTCGTGCGCCAGATCATGCGCGAGAACGAACTCAGTGATTTCGACAGAGCCAGGCTCTCGAGCTTCTGAGGAGGCGATTTCTGGTCCTCGCTCGTGAGGGCCAGGAATGTGGCCGGCTACATCATCGGGCGCGGCAGGTCGGCGTCGCTGACCAGCGGGTAGCGGCGCGCGTCGAAGAGCTGATAGTGCCACCATTCATTGCGGTAGAAGTCCCAGCCGGCCGAGGTCATCAGGCCCATCAGCAGCAGGCGATTGCGCTGCGCCTCGATCGGGACGTCGGTTCTCGCATGGTGGGAGAGCGGCGTGAAAGCATCGAATGGCGTGCCCATCTCGACTTCGCAGCCGTCGCGATCGAGCAGGGTGAGGTCGACGGCGACGCCGCGGGAATGGGGCGAGCCTCGCCGCGGATCGGCCAGGAACTCCGGGTCGGGGCATGCCTTCCACAGGGCCCATTGCGCTTCCACAGGCCGCAAGGCGTCGAAGATGCGCAACTTGAGGCCGAGCGGCCGCGCGAGCTCGATTGCGGCGGCGAGCTTGTCGGCAGCCTCGCGATGGAGCCAGCATTCGGCATTCCGGTAGACCGGACGTCCGGTTAAATTCGCGTCCGTCGCATATGCCAGGGTCACGTCGACGTCGAAGTCGGGCGGGGCGATCGGAACCAAGTCGAGCTTCATGATCTCACATTGCCCAGCCGCCGATCGAGGCGCCAGCGTCGTCCTCGCTTTCGATTGTGCCGTGAGTGGGCAGAGCGTCGCCGTCGTGCGCGGCGACATCTGCCTCGCCGAGTTGCGGGAAGCCGGGCGCGATCAGGCGGCGCGCCTGCTGCCAGCGATCGGCGAGGCCCTGGAACGCGCCGGCGTGGCGCGCCGCGAGATCGATCTCGTCGCCGTCACGGTCGGTCCGGGCAGTTTTACCGGCGTCCGGGTCGGGCTCGCCGCTGCGCGCGGCCTGGCGGTCGGGCTCGGTGTGCCGCTCGCCGGCGTGTCCACGACCTCGGTGCTGCTCGCCCAGGCGCCCTTGGCGGGGCGGCTGGCCGTCGCGGCGGTCGACACGCATCTCGGCGATTGGTTCTGCGCGCTGGGCGAGGGCGACGCTCCGCCATTTGCCGTGTCGTCGGAGGATCTGGCGGCGCGGCTTTCGGGGCAGATGTGCAGGGTCGTCGGCGCCGGCATCGCGCCGCTCGTCGCGTCGCTTACGGCGGCGGGGGTGGATGCCGTCGCGGTGGAAGGCCCGCCGGATGCCGTCACCTTGGCGCGACTCGCCGCGGACGCCGGTGTCGAGGCGTGGGCCGTGCGGAATCGCGACGAAGGGTTGCCGCGGCCGCTTTACTTGCGGGGCGTGAACATCACCCTTCCCGACGGCGCGCGCCGCACCGTCGAGTAGCGGGGATGGGCGAATGACCGAGGGCGACGTCGTCCTGCGCACTTTGGGGGCGCTGGATCTCGATCGTGCCGCCCGGCTCCATCGCGAGGCCTTCGTGCCGATGGGAGAGCGCGGCTGGACCCGCCAGGACATCGCGGGGCTTCTCGCGTCGCCGGGTACGACCGGCTTTCTGGTCGAGGCGAAAGCGGGGGATATCGGAGTGGCGATCGCCCGCGTCGCTGCCGACGAAGCCGAACTGCTTACGGTTGCCGTGAGTCCGCGCCATCGCCGCCAGGGTGCAGGTCGTCGGCTGCTGGCCGCGGTGATCGAATGGGCCGGCCGGGCCGGTGCGCGGACGCTGTTCCTCGAGGTCGGCTTCGACAATCCGGCGGCGCGCCGCCTCTACCAGTCCCTCGGGTTCGCCGAGGTCGGCCGTCGCGCGGCCTACTATGCGCGGGTCGAGGGACCGCCGGCGGATGCGATCGTGATGCGTCTCACTCTCAAGAACGAGGAAAGGGACGCGCGAGAGTGACCTGAATGAACGGTCAGGCCCGGCGGATCGTCACGATATGGACCTCGCCCTGGGCTTCGATCCCCATGATCGTGTGGCCTTCGTCCCGGGCGGCGCGGGGGACATTGCGCAAGGGTTCCTCGCCACGCAGGCGGACCTTCAGGATCTCGCCCGGTTTCAGGCGCTCCAGCCGCAACTTGGTGCGCACGAAAGTCATGGGGCAGACCTCCCCGGTAATGTCGATGTCATGGTCTGTCTGTACAGGCTTGTCGGACATGTCCCCAACTATACCGCGAACGCCAGCCGGTGTAGGGTATGTCGTCATGCCTGACCGGAAATCCAAACTCGAACTTCTCTGCATCGAGCGCGGCCTGAAGATGACCGACCAGCGGCGCATCATCGCGCGCGTGTTGTCGGAGTCCTCGGACCATCCCGATGTCGAGGCCGTGCATCGTCGTGCGACGGCGATCGACGCCAACATCTCGATCGCTACGGTCTATCGGACGGTCCGGCTGTTCGAGGAAGCCGGAATTCTCGCCAAGCACGATTTCGGCGACGGTCGCGCGCGCTATGAAGAAACACCGGAAGAGCACCACGACCATCTGATCGATATTCAGAGCGGCAAGGTCGTCGAATTCCACAACGACGAAATCGAGGAATTGCAGCGCAAGATCGCTGAAAAAGCGGGCTATCGTCTCGTCGGCCACCGTCTGGAGCTTTACGGGGTGCCGCTGGACAGCAAATCCGACCGCCAAAAATGAGTGGACGGAGCCCGAGACACCTCGATAATGGGCGCATGATCGGGGCGGCCCCCTTGCGGATGACACATGCGCATCGACCGCGCTGACAGCGAAGCCGAGCTTCTCGGTCCGCCTGTCTCCAACGCGGAGATCGTTAAGGTCGTCGCCGGCGATTTTGAAGTTCGCCTGGCGCAGAACGCTGCAGAGATCGATGCGGCGCAGGCCTTGCGTTATCGGATCTTCTTCGAAGAGATGGCAGCGCATCCGACACCCGAGGTCGCGGCGCGTCGGCGCGACTTCGACAAGTTCGATGCGGTCTGCGATCACCTGCTGGTACTCGACCGCCGCCGCGGTGAAGGGCCGGAAGGCATCGTCGGTACCTATCGTCTGATGCGCCGTGCTGCAGCTGCGCAGATCGGGACGTTCTATTCCGCTTCGGAGTACGACATCCGCGCGATAATCGACTATCCGGGCGAAGTTCTTGAGCTCGGCCGTTCCTGCATTGCCAAGGATGCGCGCAACACCGCGACCATGCAGATGCTGTGGCGGGGCATCGCGCTCTACGCCTACCACTACAACATTCAGGTGATGTTCGGTTGCGCCAGCCTGCCCGGCACCGATCCCTCGCAGCACGCCATGGCGCTGAGTTACCTGCAGCATCACCATCTGGCGCCGCCGGAAATTCGCGTGCGCGCCGTCGACAGCCGCTACATCAAGATGGATATGCTGGAGCCCGGCTCCTACGATCCGCGCAAGGCGATGGCGCGCGTGCCGCCGCTCATCAAGGGCTATCTGCGGCTCGGCGGCTTCGTGGGTGACGGCGCGGTCATCGACCACGAATTCAACTGCACCGACGTCTTCATCACCGTGAAGACCGAGCTGGTGACGGAGAAGTACATCCGCCACTACGAACGCGGGATGCGTGAGCAGAACGACTGACGCACCGCTTGCGGCGATGTGGATTGGCTCTCCCCTGCGTGGCGCATTTCGGTTGCTGAGCTACCTGCTGCTCACGCTCGCCGTTCTGCCGTTCCACCTGGCAGCGCTGGCCTTGCGCCTCACCCCGGTCGTCCGCTGGCTGCCGGTGGCTTATCACCGCATGGTCTGCATCATCCTGGGCATCAAGGTGAAGGTGAACGGTCGGCGCTCGACGGCGATGCCGACGCTTTTCGTCTGCAACCACGTTTCCTATCTCGACATCGAAGTGCTGGGCAGCTCCATCCCGGGCTGCTTCGTCGCCAAGGCGGAAGTCGCAACCTGGCCGTTCTTCAGCACGCTCGCCAAGGCGCAGCGCACGATCTTCGTCGATCGGCGGTCGAGCAAGACCAGCAACAGCCGCGACGAGATGCTGAAGCGGCTCGACACCGGCGACAATCTCATGCTGTTCCCCGAAGGCACCAGCAGCGACGGAACGCGCGTGCTGCCCTTCCGCAGCGCGCTCTTTGCGGTGGCGCAGCTGCGTCGCGACGACCGGCCGATCGTCGTCCAGCCGGTGGCGATTTCCTACACCCGCCTCGACGGCATTCCGCTCGGCCGCTACTGGCGGCCGCTCTTCGCCTGGTTCGGCGATCTCGATCTGGTGCCGCATCTCTGGCAGATGGTCTGCCTGGGGGAAACCGAGGCAGTCGTCACTTTTTTCCCGCCGGTTGACATAGATCGGCTTGGCGACCGCAAGAAGCTTGCCGAATATTGCTTTCTGCAGGTGTCTGCCGGCGTCCAGGCGGCGAATTCCGGCCGGCCCGAACTCCTGCCATCGCTCGAGATGCCGGCCCTCGACCCGGCCTCTCGACCCTGAGGGACGGCGGTGATAGAACCGCGCCGTTCCAGCAACGGAGACCGATGAAAGACGTCCGCACAGGCTCCGAGGGCCAGTGTCAGCGCAAGCGCGTGTTCATCCGCACCTATGGGTGTCAGATGAACGTGTACGATTCCGACCGCATGGCCGATGTCCTGCGGCCGCTCGGCTATGCGCTCGCCGACACACCGGAGCAGGCCGACCTCGTCGTGCTGAACACCTGTCATATCCGCGAGCATGCCTCCGAGAAGGTCTATTCGGAGCTCGGCCGGTTGCGTGACACCAAGACCGAGCGACGTGCCGAAGGGCGCGACCTCACCATCGCCGTCGCGGGCTGTGTCGCCCAGGCCGAAGGCGAGGAGATCGTGAGGCGCCAGCCGGCGGTCGACATCGTGGTCGGTCCGCAGGCCTACCATCGTCTGCCGGAGCTGCTGGCCGAAGCCGAACGCAAATCGGCGATCCGCCGCGCCGGCAAGCGCCTGCCCGGCGCCGGTGTGCTGGACACGGAGTTTCCCGCCGACAGCAAGTTCGATCACTTGCCGTCGCCGCAGGGTGTGCGGGCGGGCTCGGCCTTCCTGTCGATCCAGGAAGGGTGCGACAAGTTCTGCACCTTCTGCGTCGTGCCCTATACGCGCGGCGCCGAATACTCGCGGCCGGTTGCGGCGATCCTGACCGAGGCGAGTCAGCTCGTGGCGGCGGGTGCCGTCGAGCTCACGCTGCTCGGTCAGAACGTCAACGCCTATCATGGCGAGGCCGCCGACGGTTCGACCTGGTCGCTGGCGCGCCTGATCCTCGCTCTCGCCGAGATCGATGGCGTGGCCCGGCTCCGTTATACGACCTCGCATCCACGCGACATGGATGACGATCTCATCCGTGCCCATGGTGAGGTGCCGCAGCTCATGCCCTATCTGCATCTGCCGGTGCAGTCGGGCTCGGATCGCATCCTCGAGGCGATGAACCGTCGTCACGGCCGCGACCTCTTCCTGGATATCGTCGATCGCCTGCGCCGGGCGCGACCCGACCTCGCGCTGTCGTCCGATTTCATCGTCGGCTTCCCGGGCGAGAGCGATGCGGATTTCGACGACACGATGCGGCTGATCGATCAGGTCGGGTTCGCGTCGGCGTTTTCGTTCAAGTACAGCCGCCGTCCGGGCACACCAGGCGCTGCACTGCCCGATCAGATCCCCGAGAGCGTGAAGTCGGCGCGGCTCGCTGCCCTGCAGGCGCTGCTCGGCCAGCAGGCCCGTGCGTTCAATGCCTCGAAGGTCGGGGCGACGGTGCCGGTGCTGTTCGCCGAAACCGGACGCAAGCCCGGCCAGATCGTGGGCAAGACGCCGTGGCTGCAGTCGGTCTATGCCGAGGGCAATGCCCGCCTGATCGGCCATATCGTCGATGTTCGGCTGATCGAAGGCCATGCCAACAGTCTGGCTGGTGAAATCATGACCGTTCCTTGTGAGGCCGCCGCGTGAGCGATCCGTCGGCAACCGCTCCCGCCCGTGCCGCCGATGTGCGCCGCATGACGTTCGACGACAACGCGCTGCTTGCCGTGCTCTACGGCAACCACGACCGCAACCTCGTGCGCATCGAGCAGCTCGCCGGCGTTCAGCTCAGCGCCCGCGGCAATCAGCTGGCGATCTCCGGGGCGCCTGACGATGCGGCGGTGGCGCACAAGGCGATCGGCAGCCTGTACGAACGGCTGAAGCGCGGCCTCTCAATCGAGGTCGCCGATGTCGACGCCGCGGTGCGCTTCGCCCGCACCGGCCAGGAGGGCGGCGACGGCGAAGGCATCCGTACGCGGCGTCGTACCGTGCAGGCCCGCTCGCCCGGTCAGCGCACCTACCTCGCGGCCCTGCGCGAGCGCGATATGGTCTTCGCGCTGGGTCCAGCCGGCTCGGGCAAGACCTACCTGGCGGTCGCCATGGGTGTGTCACTGCTGCTGGCCGGCAAAGTGGAGCGCATCGTGCTGTCGCGACCGGCGGTCGAAGCCGGCGAGCGGCTGGGCTTCCTGCCCGGCGACATGAAGGAAAAGATCGATCCTTACCTGCGGCCGCTCTACGACGCGTTGCACGACATGATCCCCGCGGAGCAGATCGCCCACCGCATGGAGTCGGGCGAGATCGAGATCGCGCCACTCGCCTTCATGCGCGGTCGCACGCTCGCCCATTGCTACGTCATCCTCGACGAGGCGCAGAACACCACGCCCATGCAGATGCGCATGTTCCTGACCCGGCTGGGCGAAGGCTCGCGCATGGTGATTACCGGCGATCCCAGCCAGACCGACCTGCCGGGCGGTCAGAAGTCCGGCCTCAGCGATGCGATCGAGACGCTGAAGGACGTCGAAGGCGTGCGCTTCGTGCGGCTCACTTCCAAGGACGTGGTACGCCACGACCTCGTCACCCGCATCGTCGAAGCCTATGACGCGCGCGACAAGAAAACCAAAGGCTAAGAAGCCAGGACCTAAGAAGCCGGGGCCTAAGAAGCCGAGGGTCGAATCGTCTCTCGCCTGCGCCGTGGTCGAGCTCGACGACGGCTGGGTGAAGGCGCTGCCCGACGCGGCACGGCTCGCGCGTCGCGCGGCGCGGGCCGCCTATGTCGGCGCGCGGCGCAGCGGTCGGCGCTCGCTCACCGTCGCGCTCGCGGGCGATGCGGCCGTGCGCAAGCTCAACGCCCGCGATCGCAACAAGGACAAGCCGACCAACGTGCTTTCCTATCCGTCGGGCGGGCGCGATTTCCTGGGCGATATCGTGCTTGCGCGGCAAACCGTATGGCGCGAAGCGCGTGAGCAGCGGAAGTCGCCGGCCGACCACTTCACGCACCTGGTGGTCCACGGCACCCTGCATCTCCTGGGCTACGATCACGAGACCGGTGAGCTCGACGCCGAGCGCATGGAGGCGCTCGAGCGGCGTGTTCTGGCGAAGCTCGGGGTCGCCGACCCCTATATCGAGCGCTCCTAGAGCATTTCCAGCGGCTGCTTGCCGTTGGGCGGCGGAAAAGCGCGGTCGAGTTCGCGCAGGATCTCCGGCGCCAGCTTGACGTCGAGCGCGCCGAAATTCTCCTTCACACGTTCGAGGGTCGACGATTTCGGAATGGTGATGACGCCCGGCTGGGCGAGAAGCCAGGCCAGCGCGAGCTGCGCCGGCGTGCAACCGACCTCGTCGGCGACCTTCTTCAGCGCGGCCTTGCGCAGCAGGCCGCCCTGGTCGAGGGGCGAATACGCCATCAGCGGGATCGAGCGCTTGCGCATCCAGGGCAGCAGGTCGAATTCAGGGCCGCGCCGCGACAGGCTGTAGAGCACCTGGTTGCTGCCGTTCAGGCCCTTGTCGATCCGTGCGGCGTCTTGCATGTCGTCGAGATCGAAGTTGCTGACGCCGAAGTCGGCGATCTTCCCGGCATCGCGCAGGCGATGAAACGCCTCGAAGGTCTCCTCGATACGGGCGCCACCGCGCCAGTGCAGCAGGTAGAGGTCGATCCGCGGCAGGCGCAGCCGCTTCAGGCTGCGTTCGCACGCCGCGATCGTGCCGCTCCGCGTGGCGTTGTGCGGGTAGACCTTGCTGACGACGTAGGGCTTGGCCGTACGGCCGGCCAGCGCGTCACCGACGATCTCTTCGGCCTCGCCGTCGCCGTACATCTCTGCGGTGTCGATCATGGGGTAGCCGAGATCGAGGCCGTATTTCAGCGCCTCGAGCTCCTCAGCGCGCCGTCGCGCGCTCTCGCCCATGCGCCAGGTACCGAGGCCCAGCACCGGCATTGCGGCGCCGGAAGGCAAATTGCAGGAACGCATCATGAACTTCCATGATTGCAACGCGGGAGCGATAGCCTATCTTAGGGACCATGCCGGACTCCACAGCGCACAGTACACGGCCGGGCTCCCACAGCCCGGCGTCTACAGGCGAGCCCGCGGTTTCGATCCATCCATCGATCCCCGCCGAGGCGCCCTCCAATGGCGGGCTGTTGCGCGCGATCCTGCGCAAGCTCCGCCGCCGCGAAAAGAACGAAGCGGTCCGTGAAGCGATCGAGGAGCTGATCGAGGAGACGCCGGAGAGCGATACGCCGATCAGTGAAGATCAGCGCATCCTCCTCGCCAACATCCTGAAGCTGCGCGACAAGACGGTCGCCGACGTCATGGTGCCGCGCGTCGACATCTCCGCCATCGCCGCCGACACGCCGCTCGACGAGGTCGTGCGGCTGATCCAGGCCGAGGCGCATTCGCGCTATCCGATCTATCGCGAGTCGCTCGACGACGTGATCGGCATGATCCACATCAAGGACGTGCTGGCCTACTGGGGCACGGCCAAGAAGTTCAATCTGCGTGACATATTGCGCCGCGTTGTCTTCGTGGCGCCGACCCTGCCGGTGCTCGACATGCTGCTCGACATGCGCCGCTCGCGCACCCACATGGCGCTGGTGGTCGACGAGTTCGGCGGTACCGACGGTCTGCTCACCATCGAGGATCTCGTCGAGGAGATCGTCGGCGAGATCGAGGACGAGCACGACGTCGCCCAGACTCCCACACTGGCGCGCCGCGTCGACGGCACGATCGACGTCAACGGCCGCACGCCCATCGAGCTTCTCGAAGAGGAGATCGGTCGCGTCCTGTCCGAGGACGAACGGCGCGAGATCGACACGGTGGGCGGCCTGATCTTTTCGCTGCTCGGCCGCATTCCCGAGCGCGGCGAAGTCGTCCGTCATCCCTCCGGTGTCGAGTTCGAGATTCTCGACGTCGATCCCAGGCGCATCCGTCGCCTGCGGGTCCGGCCGCCGACCGTGTCGTCGGCCGCCTGATCGCAGCATCGTCGTGAAGTCCCTGACAGGCTGGCGCGCCGCCGGCGTCGCCTTCCTGGCTGGCGCGCTGGCTGCGCTCGCCATGCCGCCGCTCTACTGGCTGCCGCTGGCGGTGGTGGGCCTCGTCATCTTCGTCCGGCAATGGGAGGGAGCTGCGACGGCGAGAGCGGCGCTGTGGCGGGGCTGGGCCTGGGGGCTCGGCCATTTCGCTGTCGGCTCCTACTGGATCCTCGATGCCTTCTTCGTCCCACCGGCCGACTTCGCGCTGGCCGGGCCGCCGATCGTGCTGGGACTGGCCGCGATCCTCGGGTTCTTCCCGGGGCTTGCTGGCTGGGCCGCCAAGCAGGCGACCCTGCGCTGGCCGCGCCTCGGCGGCCGCTATTGCCGGCTGCTCCTGCTTGCCCTGGCCTGGACGGTGACGGAGTGGCTGAGAGGGCACGTCTTCACGGGCTACCCGTGGAACCCTTTGGGCCATGTCTGGGCCTTTGCCGTGCCGCTTTTGCAGAGCGCCGCCGTCTTTGGCGTCTACGGGCTCGGCCTGCTGACTTTCCTCGTGCTGGCGGCCCCTGCCGCAGGCTGGCGGGCCTCGTTTGCTGCGCTGGCGCTGGTCGGGCTGGCAGGCTTCGGCGGGCAGATGGTCATGGCCCCGATCGGCGCCGGCGGGGGAGGCGGCAGCGTCGCGCCGGTCATCCGGGTCGTGCAGCCGAACACGCCGCAGGCGGAGAAATGGCGGCCGGAAACACGCGCCGCCCAGCTGGCCAAGCTGATCGAAATGAGCCGCCGCCCCGGTTTCGACAAGCTCACGGCCGTGGTCTGGCCGGAGACAGCACCGCCCTTCATCGTCGAGCCCGGCTCGCCGGCCCTGCCGGTGATGGGGGCGGCGGCTCCTCCCGGCGGCTATCTTCTGACAGGGGCGGCCCGCAGTACGGGGCTGCGCGGCGACGGCGTCTGGAATTCACTGCTGGTGATCGATCCGGCGGGAACGGTCGTGGCGCACTACGACAAGGTCCATCTCGTCCCGCTCGGCGAGTACATCCCCTTCCACAAGCAACTTGCACCGGTTGCAGGTTTTATCGGCCGCGGCTCCTTCGAGGAGGGTGTGTCGCGGATGACCTTGGATCTGCCCGGGTTGCCGGCCGTCTCACCGGTGATCTGCTACGAGGTGATCTTTCCCGCCGCCGTCACCGGGCCTGGCGCGCGGCCGCGCTGGCTGCTCAATGTCACCAACGATGCCTGGTTCGGCCTGTCGAGCGGGCCTTACCAGCACCTCGCCAGTGCCCGGATGCGGGCCGTGGAGGAGGGGTTGCCGATGGTGCGCGCCGCCAACACCGGCGTTTCGGCCATAATCGATTCTTATGGGCGGGTGCTCGCTTCGTTGGATATGCAGCAGGAAGGGATCATCGATCATTCCCTTCCGGCAGCCCGCGACATCACGCCCTACGGGCGGTGGGGCGACTGGGTTCTGCTCGCCCTTCTTGTGATCGCGTCGATTGTACTGATCGTCTCATCTCGTTTCGCTGAAAGTGAAAAAGCTTAGAAATTCAGGCGCTTAACCTCCAAGGTTCGGCTTGCATTGATCTCGAAACGGGTTAAAGTGATATGCGGCTTGCGCGCAGAGATATGCATTTCTGCACATGTGAAGTCGGAGCGGGAGTGGCCCACCCGTTCGGCACTTTTGTGCCGAAGCGACGTTTACCTCGTGTTTGTTCGGAAAGATGGGGACCCCATGGCGAGATCGCATCCCGTTGACGTTCACGTTGGAGCTCGCATGCGCCAGCGCCGTACCTTGCTCGGCATGAGCCAGGAAAAACTCGGGACAGCGGTCGGCCTCACTTTTCAGCAGATTCAAAAGTACGAACGCGGCTCCAATCGAATTGGCTCCAGCCGGCTCTTCGAGTTCGCGAAGGTGCTCGATGTGCCGGTTTCGTATTTCTTCGACGAGATGCCTTCCAACGCGCTGGCCGGTCGGCCGATGTCGGGTCGCGGACGCAAGGGCGGCTTCGGCGAAGCGGCAACACCTTTCGAGCAGGAGAAGGATCCGCTGATCAAGCGTGAGACGCTCGAACTCGTGCGAGCCTACTACAAGATTCGCGAAGGCCGCGTGCGCAAGCGCATCTTCGAGATGGTGAAGGCCGTGGGTGCGGCCAGCCATGCCGAAGTGCTGGGCGGTCGCAAAGGTCGCAGCAGGGACAAAGATTAGAGGCGGGGATTGAGGGCCGGTCGCCGATTGGCCACCGCCTGGGGCATGTCCGCCTCTTGATTTCTCCTGTCAGTTGGAGTTCTTAACGGCGCGGCCTCGATGGTCGAGGTCGCCGCGGACGGATTTGGACGACTTGCCACCGCGAGAATAAAGGCTAAGCCGGACGTTGGCGGCATCACCGCCCTGCCCGGGAGTCCAGCGACAACCGAGTGGAGGGCTTGAAGTGGCGCTCAAAGATTACATTTTCACCAGCGAATCGGTTTCCGAAGGCCATCCGGACAAGGTCTGCGACCAGATCTCCGACGCCATCCTTGACGCGTTCATCGCCAACGACGTGAAGCTCGGCCATGCCGATGACAGCCACGCCAACACGCGGCTGGGCTGCGAGACGCTGGCCACGACGAACAAGATCGTGATCGCCGGCGAAGGCCGCGCTTCCGAGCCGTACATGAAGAAGTACGGCAAGCACACCATCGTCAATCGCGAGGCCATCTCCGAGATCGCCCGCGAGGTCGTGCGTGACATCGGCTACGACCAGGACGGCTTCTCCTTCCACGGCGCCGATATCGACGTGCTGCTGCACGGTCAGTCGCCCGACATCGCCATGGGCGTCGATGCCAAGAAGAAGGGCGGCAATCTCGGTGAGCAGGAAGGCGCGGGCGACCAGGGCCTGATGTTCGGCTTCGCCTGCCGTGATAGCGAAGAGTACGAGAAGGGCTCGTTCATGCCGGCCCCGATCTATTTCTCGCACAAGATCCTCGAGGTGCTGAGCAAGGCCCGCCGCTCGGGCGAACTGCCCGACCTGCAGCCCGATGCCAAGAGCCAGGTGACGGTGCGCTATGTCGATGGCAAGGCCGTCGGTGCCACCAAGGTCGTCGTCTCGACGCAGCACCGCGAAGCCACCGCCAAGGGCAAGAAGTACAACTCCGGCATGATCCGCGAGATGATCGCCAAGCATGTCGAGAAGTCGCTGCCCAAGGGCTGGATGCCCAAGAAGGCCGCCGACTTCTTCGTCAACCCGACTGGCAACTTCGTCGTCGGCGGTCCCGACGGCGACTGCGGCCTCACGGGCCGCAAGATCATCGTCGACACCTACGGTGGCTACGCGCCGCACGGCGGCGGCGCCTTCTCCGGCAAGGATCCGACCAAGGTCGACCGTTCGGCCGCCTATGCCGCGCGCTACCTCGCCAAGAACGTGGTCGCCGCCGGCCTCGCCGACCGCTGCCTGATCCAGGTGGCCTATGCGATCGGTGTGGCTGATCCGATGTCGCTCTACGTGAACACCGAAGGCACCGGCAAGGTCGACGAGCGCAAGCTCGAGAAGGTCCTGGCCGATATCTTCCCGCTGCGTCCGACCAACATTCGTCGCTCCCTGCAGCTCAACAAGCCGATCTACCGTCGCACCGCGGCCTACGGCCACTTCGGCCGCAAGCCCGAGAAGGACGGTGGCTTCTCCTGGGAGCGCACTGACCTGGTG
>MKRV01000039.1 GCA_001897995.1 Alphaproteobacteria bacterium 65-37
CAAGAATCCTTGCCATGGGTACATTCTGAAGTAATATTGGATTCAATAATATCTTTTTTGGATCCAAAACGGGCGGAGACACATGCAGCGCAGGACTTTCTCGAGAGCCGCGGGGGCGGCCCTGACCCTTGGCGTGGTCGGCGGGCGATCGGGTGCCCAGGCGCAGGAGAAGTGGCCGAACCGCCTCGTGAAGATCGTCGTCGGCTTTCCGCCCGGCCAGTCGAGCGACACCTCGGCCCGCATGTTCGGCGAGCAGCTGCACCGTCTGCTGGGTCAGACCTTCGTCGTGGAAAACCGGCCCGGCGCCGGGGCGACCCTGGCCGCGGCTTCCATCGCCACCGCGCCAAAGGATGGATACGCGATGGCGCTAACCTCAAACGGTCCGCTCGCCATCGCGCCGCATCTCTACAAGAACCTGAGCTACGACCCACGCAAAGACTTTGCGATCGCCAGCACGATCGCGCAGGCCCCGCTCCTGATCACGGTCAACGCGGCGTCGCGTTTCAAGACTCTTCAGGGCCTGGTATCGGCTGGCCGCGCCGCGAATCAAATTACCTACGGCTCGGGCGGCAACGGGGTGACCAGCCATCTCGCGGTGAAGATGTTCGAGACCGCGACCGGCACCTCCTACACCCACATCCCGTACAAGGGCACGGCACCGGCGCTGAACGACCTGTTGGGCGACCGCATCGACTTCACGATGGAAAGTCCCGCGCCGTTGCTGCCGCTCGTCCGTGACGGCAAGCTGCGCGTGCTGGCGACCACCGGCAGCGCGCGCTACTCCGAACTTCCTGATGTACCCGCGGTCAGCGAGAGCTTTCCCGGCTTCGAGGCCGCGAGCTGGACCGCGTTCGCTTTCCCCGCGGGAACGCCTGCCGCCATCGTCGAGCGCCTGAACGACGAGGTGAAGCGGCTGCTGGAGACACCTGAGTTCGCTCAACGCATGCGCACCACAGGTGTCGAGCCCTTCTACAAGGGCTCCCCCGACGCCTGCGGCCGCTTCCTCGATGCTGAATACGCCAAGTGGGGCGATGTCGTCCGCCGCGGCGAGATCACGCTCGACTGAAGACCGACCCGTGACTGCGCCACAGTACCTCGCACGGTGTGGCTGGAACGCCATGCTTCCAGCCCGCCCGGTGCGACTCGACCCTCCACCGCAACGGCATCACGATACGATCGTGGTGGGCGCCGGCTATGTCGGCCTCGCGGCGGCTCGCAGGCTCGCCGAGCTGCGCCCCGACCACTCGGTCCTGCTCCTCGACGCCGACGAGATCGGCGAAGGATCGTCGGGGCGCAATGCGGGGTTTGCCGTCAGCGTTCCGTTCAACGCCGGCCTCAGCGACGCGCCGCTGTCGGCGGCGGAACGCCTGCAGCTTGAGCTGTACGAGCGCGGCCTGAACGACCTCGAAGCGCTGGTCCGCCGGCATCGTATCGCGTGCGACTGGAACCCGAGCCCCAAGCTGCACGCCGCGGCGACGGCCGACGGCGAGCGTCGCCTGAAGACGACCTTGCGCTCCTACGCCAAGTGGCAAATCGAC
The DNA here is from genome assembly GCA_001897995.1 of Alphaproteobacteria bacterium 65-37. Lineage (GTDB taxonomy): Bacteria > Pseudomonadota > Alphaproteobacteria > Reyranellales > Reyranellaceae > Reyranella. Next base: position 1,539 of record MKRV01000039.1, read on the forward strand.
TACGAGGAATGCGACCGCTCCCAGATCCGGCAGATCACCGGCTCGGACCACTACCGCTACGGCTTTCGCACCGGGCGCAATGTCTTCATCCAGCCGGCGGCCCTGGTGCGCGGCCTGGCCGACAGCCTGCCGCCGAACGTGCACCTCTGCGAGAACACGCCCGTGCTCGACGTCCAGGCGCAGGACAAGCCGGTTGTCGCCACGTCGGCGGGGCGGTTCTCCGCCGATCGGCTGATCCTCGCCAACAATGCCTTCGTGAAACGCCTGGGCTATCTGCGCGACCGCCTCGTCACCATCTACACCTACGCGGCTCTCACGCCGGAACTGTCGCCGCCGGAGCGCCGCCTGGCCGGCCAAGACGGCCAGCACGGCGCGTCGGATCTCGAATGGGGCATCCTGCCGGCGAACCGGCTGGGCACGACGGTGCGACTGGTCGCCGGAAAGCGCCTGCTGTTCCGCAGCGCCTATTCCTACGAGAAGGAGCTACCGGCAGCACGAGTGGAGCAGCTCCTGCTGGCAAGCTATCGCCGCCGCTTTCCTGAGATGCGCAGGCACGAGTTCGAGTTCGTGTGGGGCGGCACCACCGCCCTCACCTCCAACGGCGAAGCCAGCTTCGGCACGCTCGCGCCGGGCATCTACTGCTTTGCCGGCTGCAACGGGTCGGGAATCGTCAAGGGCTCGGTCTACGGCCGCATGCTCGCCGAGCTGAGCCTGGGCATGGCGTCGCGCGAGCTCGCCGGCGCCCTGGACAGGCCTGAGCCCGGCCATCTGCCGCCCGAGCCTTTTCGGACGATCGGCGCCCGCGCGGCCATCGCCTACCAGGCCTGGAAGGCCGGCGCGGAGCGTTGAACATGCAGTCCATGACCTACACGCCATGACTTACACGCCATGACCTACGAAGTGTCCTTCAATCCGCGCGCCGCAGTTCCTGACTTCGGCAAATACCAGCTCGCCCGCGCGGCACTGAACGAGGCCGCCAAGTCTGCCCTGGCCGAGGCGGACGTGGCCTATGGCCCGCACGAGCGGCATCGGCTGGACCTGTACCGGCCGGAACGCAACCCGGCGGGCGATATCCACCTCTACTTCCACGGCGGCTACTGGCGCGCCGGCGACAAGAGCAACTTCGGCTTCCTCGCCAAGGCGCTGGTCGACCGAGGCATCGCTGTCGTGGTGCCCAACTACACGCTGTGTGGACCGTCGACCTTCGAAAGCGTCCTCGAGTCCGCGCGCGCCGCCTTCGCGTGGGTGGTGGCGAACGCAAGCCGCCAGGCCTGTTCACCCTTTCGGGTCTCGCTGTCCGGACATTCGGCCGGCGCCTATCTCTGCGCCCATCTTCTGCAAGCCGGACTCTTCCCCGTCCTCGAAGGCCACGAAATTCTCGGCGCCACCTTGGTCAGCGGCGTCTACACGCCCGCGGTGGCGATCGGGACGACCGTGAATGCAGAGCTGGGATTCGAGCGGCCGCACATCGATGCCTTCGATCTCGCCCAACGGCCATGGATGCGCCCCACACAAGCCAACGTCTTTGCGGGCGCCACTGAGCCCCCGGCATGGATCGCCCTGTCGCGCGACTATGCGGACATGCTGAGGGCTGCGGGCTCCGCCGACGGCCGATTCCAATTGCTGCCCGGCCACGACCATTTCAGCATCCTCGACGAATACCGGGCCGGCGGCAGGATCCACGAAGCCATCGTGGCGCAGCATGGGTCGGCGTCTTCGTCCGCCCCAAACGATTGATCCGCGATTGATCCCGTATTTTTCCAGGAGAAAGCCATGAGCAACGACATCCCCCTCGACCTCAGCCAGCACCATCGGCCCGAGTACCGGACGCCGGACTCCAAGGACTGGGAGATGGGCCGGTTCAAGAACAAGACCAAGTTCTTGTTCCACACCAGCCCCGAACGACCGACCGAGCCCAATGCGGGCTTCCTCCGCTACGAACCCGGCGCCGGCTTCCGCCTGCACAAGCACGAGTTCGCGCAGGTCTGGTACGTGATCGACGGCGAGTTCAACATGGGCGGCAAGCTCTATGGCCCCGGCACCGTCGTTTTCCTCCCCGACCCGCACTATGAAGAGGCCATGACCACCGAGACCGGCGGCACCTTGTTCTTCGTGCAGTACCAGGGCCCGACGACCGGTGGACGGCCGGTCTACGAAGGACGGATGAACATCAAGGGCGCCGTGCCCGACGTGACGGCCGCCGACTTGGAACGGTGAGATACAGCGGCCACCCCTTCCCATGAAGCTCTACGATACCCAACGCTCCGGCAACGCCTGGAAAGTCCGGCTGATGGCCGGCTTCCTGGGCGTGCCGCTCACGCGGCAGACCCTCTCCATCGATCGCGGCGACCTGCGCGGCGATCCCTTCCGCCGCATCGCGCCGCTCGGTCTCGTCCCCGTTCTGGAAGTCGGCCCCGGCGACTACATGTACGAATCGATGGCCATCCTGTTTCGTCTGGCCCAGGGCACGCCCTGGTGGCCGAGCGCGGTGGACGACCAGACACGCGTGCTGACCTGGCTGTCGTTCGAGCAGAGCCGCCACATGCACCCGATCGTGAAGCTGCGGCTGCACTTTGGCCTCAAGACACTGAAAGCGGCCACCGAGGCCGACGTCGCCCACTGGACGGCCGAAGCGCACGAGGCGCTGGGCATCCTGGAGCGCCAGCTCGCCTCGCGGCCCGGGCAGTGGGTTTGCACGACGGCCCATCCCAGCATCGCCGACATCGCTTTGTATCCCTACACGCGCATGTCGCCGATGGGCCGGATCGATCTTTCGGCCTATCCCGCCATCGAGGAGTGGCTCGCCCGGTTCGAGCGACTGCCGGGGTATCAATGGCTGTTCCCGGACATCCCGGGAAGCAACCTCAATACCGCCGAGCTGCCGGCCCCCTCTCGGCCGCCAACTGGCCACTCTGCAAAGGAATAGCGTCAGGCAACGCCGAGCTTCCCGCGCTCCCCCGTCCGAGGCGTCGAGAGTTCCTCGGGCGTCAGATACTCGGCCAGGTCCGCCGCCTCGAAGTACGGCCGGATCTCGATCTCGCTCGGGCCTGGCATTGGATTGGGGCAGCGCCTCGCCCAGGCCATAGCCTCGTCCATGTCCTTGACCTGCCAGATCGAGAAGCCGGCGACCAGATTGCGGGCCTCGGCAAACGGCCCGTCGGTAACCGTGCGGCTGGCGCCATCGCAGGCGATACGTTTGGCGTCGACCGTGTTCTTGAGGCCGGCGCCGGCCACGAAGACGCCGGCCTTGACCAGTTCCTCGGTGAACCGGTCCATCGCCGCAAACGCCTCGGCCGTCGGCGGCGGCGCCTTCTTGCCGCCCCCCGTCGCTTTCATGAACACCATGACCCGCATCGAACGTCTCCTTGTGTGAGGCGGCCCCTTTTGGGCCCCTCCTCGGGACGACGAACGAGCAGGTCGAAAGCCGACACGGGTCCGAAGTTTACTTTACCCGCCCGGGTGAAGACCCGGCGCCTCTTGGCCCGTCCGGGCCACATATTCCGTGTAGCCGCCGCCGTACTGGTGAACGCCCTCGGGCGTCAGCTCCAGCACCCGGTTCGAGAGCGCCGCCAGGAAGTGACGGTCATGCGACACGAACAGCATGGTGCCCTCGAATTCGGCCAGGGCTGCGACCAGCATCTCCTTGGTGGCCATGTCCAGATGGTTGGTCGGCTCGTCGAGAACCAGGAAGTTCGGCGGATCGAACAGCATCTTGGCCATGACCAGACGCGCCTTCTCGCCGCCGGACAGCACCCGGCAGGGCTTCTCGACATCGTCGCCGGAGAAGCCGAAGCAGCCGGCCAGCGACTTCAGCGCGCCCGTGCCCGCCTGCGGGAACGACCCGTCGAGCGATTCGAAGACCGTGTCGTCGCCGTCCAGCAGGTCCATGGAGTGCTGGGCGAAATAGCCCATCTTGACGCTGCTGCCGACGTTCACGCTGCCCTGATCGGGCTCGGTCGCGCCCGCCACCAGCTTCAGCAGAGTGGATTTCCCCGCGCCGTTGGCGCCCAGCACGCACCAGCGTTCCAGGCGGCGCAGCCGGAAATCGAGCCCCTCATAGATCGGCTGGCTGCCGTAGCCCTTGTGCACGTTCTTGAAGCTCACGACATCGTCGCCCGAGCGCGGCGGTGCGCGGAACTCGAACTGGATCGACTGGCGGCGCCGCGGCGGTTCCACCTTCTCGATCTTGTCGAGCTTCTTCACCCGGCTCTGCACCTGGGCGGCGTGAGACGCCCGCGCCTTGAAGCGCTCGATGAACTTCATCTCCTTAGCGAGCATCGCCTGCTGGCGCTCGTATTGCGCCTGGCGCTGCCGCTCGCCGATCTCGCGCTGCTGCTCGTAGAAGTCGAAGTTGCCCGCATAGGTGGTGAGCGACCCGCCGTCGATCTCCACGACCTTGCCGACGATGCGGTTCATGAACTCGCGGTCATGCGAGGTCATCAGCAACGCGCCTTCGTAT
>MKRV01000040.1 GCA_001897995.1 Alphaproteobacteria bacterium 65-37
ATCCGATCATCACTATCCCGAAGAAGCCCCGTCCCACACCGTCACGGTCGACGGCTTCTGGATGGATCCGACGCCGGTCACCAATCGCCAGTTCCGCGCCTTTGTGGAAGCGACGAACCACGTCACCTGGGCCGAAATCCCGCCTGACCCCAAGGACTATCCCGGCGCGCGCCCGGAAATGCTGAAGGCAGGCGGCCTCGTCTTCACGCCACCGCGCAAGGCCGTCGACCTCGTCGACTGGAGCCAATGGTGGCGCTTCACGTTCGGTGCCACCTGGCGGCGGCCCTACGGCAAGGGCAGTCATATCGGCGGCCTCGACGATCACCCGGTCGTGCAGGTCGCCTTCAGGGATGCCGAAGCCTATGCGAAATGGGCGGGGAAGGAACTGCCGACCGAGGCCGAATGGGAGTTCGCGGCCCGCGGCGGCCTCGACGGCGCGGAGTTCGCGTGGGGTGATGCCTTCATGCCGGAGGGGCGCCACATGGCGAACACGTGGCAGGGGCAGTTCCCGCACGAGAATACCCGCGACGACGGCTGGGCGCGGACCTCGCCGGTCTGCACCTATCCGCCGAATGGCTACGGCCTCTACGACATGATCGGCAATGTCTGGGAGTGGACCACCGACTGGTATTCCTCCCGGCATCCTGCCGACACCGGCCAGAACTCCGGCAAGAGCTGCTGTGTGCCCACTAACCCGCGCGGCGGTCCGCTCGACGGGAGCTACAACCCCTGCGAACCCAAGGCTCGGATTCCCCGCAAGGTGCTGAAGGGCGGCTCGCATCTCTGCGCCCCGAGCTATTGCCGTCGGTACCGGCCGGCTGCCCGGCATGCCGAGGACGTCGACACCAACACCAGCCATGTCGGCTTCAGGTGCATCGTCCGCCAAGTTGCCCGAAGCTGAGGCCGGCAACGCCGGCAGCGACGCACAGTCAGCCGGTCCTCCTGTGATCGTCGGCGCGTTGAGGATTTCGGTGATCTCGGCGTTGCGGCGAGGCAACGCCCCCGCATCGGGCTCGTTGACGCGCCACCCATTACACGGGGCGCCCCGCCAAGAGAGGGGCGGCAAACACCAGGAGGACATGATGGCAAGCAGCATCCCGCATACGAACAATCTGATCGGCGCCGAGCGGGTCAACGGCACCAACGTCTATAATCCGGCCGGCGACAAGCTGGGCAGTGTCGAGGATATCCTGATCGACAAGGTGAGCGGCCAGGCCATCTACGCGGTCATGTCGTTCGGCGGCTTTCTCGGCATCGGCGAGAAGCATCATCCACTGCCCTGGTCGAGCTTGCGCTACGACACCCAGAAGGAAGGGTATGTCGTCAGCCTCGACAAGAAGATGCTGGAGAACGCGCCGAGCTACGAGACCGCCGAATTCGAATGGACGCCCGAGTATGGCCGCTCCGTCGACAAGTACTACGGCGCACGGTCCTACTGGGACTAAGGACGCGGCAGGCTCGACCGCAGCGCCATGAGGTTGGCGCCGGGGAGAGCGTCATGGACGTTCTCCCCGGCCGCCGACAGGACACCCGTCCTACCGGGCGGCCTTGCAGGGGCTGTCGAGAAGGGCGGCTCTCGAGAATATCGACCCGGCTATGCAACGGCGCGCATACGATCGCATTCACTCTGGCAGCGAAAGACCACGCTGGGCTCAACAGGGAAACTGCCGATGGCCAAGCTCGACTGGTCGGCCTTCTTGCAAGCGCATCGCGAGGCGCATTGCGTGAGCCTGGAAGTGGCACCCGAACAGGATGCGCCGACCACGAATCTGCGGCAGCTCTCAGATACCGTGAAGCGACTGGTGCGCGAACAGTTGAAGCCCGAGGGCCTTTGGGCCATCCAGCTCTCCCGCCAGCAGGGCGTGCAGCTGCTGCAATGCGCCTTCGCGCGCCTTGAGGATGCATGCAGCTTGGCGCGGTTGACGCGGGCTTCGAAGTGCACCGATTCAGGCGAGTGGCTGTCGCACTGGTTCATCCGGGTGAACGACGAGCTGCTCGATCTCCTGTTCGACCGCGCAGGCCCGCCCGACAAAGGGCGGGATCGCCAGCGCAGTCGCTCACTCTCCTGATGAATAGCCGGCCAGGAGGTCCAAAGCGGCGGCCGCGAGATCGTCGTAGACGGCAACCGGGCTGAGATAGTCCGGGATGCCGGCGGCCAGCGCCTTGGTGCCCAATCCCGTCTTCACCAGAACACGGCGACAGCCGGCATGAAACGCCGCCCGGAGGTCGTCGAGCTGATCGCCCACGAAGGGCGTGCGGTGCGCCAGGGCGCCGTAATGCGCCAGGGCCTCGCGCAGCATGCCGCCGGCTGGCTTGCGGCGCGGGCATTTCGCGGCGCTGGTGCAGCAGAAGACGCGATCGACGACGGCGCCATCCTCTTTCAGGCGCGCCAGCAGGGCGGCATGGACGATCTGCAGCTCGGCTGTGGTCATCGCCCCTCGGGCGACTTCAGGCTGGTTGGTGCAGATCGCCACGGTGACGCCGGCGTCGTTCAACCGGGCGATGCCCTCGGCGACGCCGGGAAGGAGCGCGATATCGGCAGGCTTCTTGAGGTTGGTCGGGCGATTGACGACGACCACGCCGTCGCGATCGAGAAGGGCGAGCTTCATGTCGGGTAACGGCTTTGCCGGCGTCACGAAACGGCAACGTCAGGGCCGGTCCGGCGTTGCGCGGCACCTGATGGCCGTCCCTCATGGCCACCTTCTGGCGACCCGTCACCAACGGATCGCAAGGTGCAATCGGCCGGACAATGCAACGTCCGCAGGGCTTGTGTGTTAACAACGCATGAACGGCTACGAACGGATGCCCCAGGCCGCAGGACAGGCTGCAGGCCGAGCGGATCACGCCGTGAAGTCGGGGGGCGCACCAAAGATCTGTCACGTCGATCTCCACGACCTGGGTTTCAGCCTGGGAGAGGGGGAGGGCGGCGGTCGTCCGGGTCTTGCCCGCAATTTTCCGCACGAATTTGCCGAGACGGTGAATCGGGCGGCGGCGCTCGGCTTCTCGCACATAAATGTCGGCCCGCTCTTTCGGCTGGGCGAGGGTGACGCGTCGCACCTGATTGCCGACCATCGGCAGGCCCCTCCCGATATCGCCGACGGCAGATCCCTCGAGGCCGTTCTCGGTGATCTCCGCGCGACCTGCGAGCGTCAAGGTCTTGTCTTGCTGGTCGACCTCGTGCTCGACCGCATGGCGCTGGCCGGTGCCTCGGCCACCTCTCTCGGTGGCGCCTATGGCCAGCCCAACCGTCTCAACCCCTTGGATCCGCGCGTCAATCGGGCGGATCTTGCGGTGGCCCGTCTCCAGGAAGGTGGCGTGGAGCGGGCGGCGCACTGGTGGGCGGCACTGGCCGAAGAGCTTGCCGCTGGTGGCGCCGGCGGGTTTCGGCTGATCGGCCTGGATGGCCTGCCGTCCGGCGCCGTGGGGCCGCTGGTCGGTGCCATTTGCCGCGCAGCCGAGGGAAAATCCTGCTGGGCCTGGACGCCCGGACTGGCCTGGTCGCGTTACCCGGAGCTGCTCGATACCGGCATCGCCGGCGTGTTCGCCTCCGCTTGCTGGTGGGACGGACGCTCGCCCTGGTATGTCGAAGAATATCGGGCGCTGCACGGTCTGGCGCCGATCCTGGGCGTTGCCGGCGATACGAACCTCCAACGCCGCGATCCGCAGGCCCGCGCCTCCTCGTCCTTCGAGCGCAACCGACGCGACCTGATGGTCGCCGCCGCCACGACGCATGGCTTGTTCGTGCCGTCTTCGCTTCTGGTCGATGACCTGAAAGAAGGTGTCGACCATGCCGTGACGCTGGTCGACGACCTGGCGCAACGGGGGCTCGTCGGGGAATTGCGCAGCGTCACCTCGCCCGATCAGGCGGTCACGCTCCTGCTGCGCGTCGATGCGCCGGACGTCCGGTCAGCCGCTTCCGGCATCGCGATCGCCCTCAACACCGATCTCGTCCAGTCGCGCGCCCTGCCGCTCGACCTCGCCATCCTGCCGCCCAGCGCCGGCCTCGCCATTGGGGAGAATGGCGGGCGGAGCAAAGACGAGCCCGCCGGTGCTCCCCTGCAGCTCGGCCTGCTGCCCGGTGAGGTGCGCGTCACCGACGTGGCGCCGTACCCCTCGATCGTGCGGCGCCGGCGCAGCACGTCTCGCACGGACCGGCGCGCCGCACAGGCGGCTGCGGCCGAGACGCCGGTCGCCATCGAGGCCGTGCGCCCGCAGGTCGCCGACGGCGACTTCCCCTCGAAATGCGTGGTCGGCCGGCCGCTGGTGATCGAGGCCGACATCTTCGCTGACGGCCACGACGTCCTTGCCGCCGAAGTCGTCTGGTCCGCCGCCGACGGCAGCGACGAACAGCGCACACCGATGGTCCCGATCGGCAACGATCGCTGGCGCGCCGCCGTCACGCCGCGACGGGTCGGTCGCCATGCCTTCACCGTCCGCGGCTGGCGCGACGATTACGGCTCGCTCTGCCATGCCCTGGAGGTCAAGCACGTTGCCGGTGTCGATGTCGGCGTCGAGCTCGCCGAAGCCGGCGCCCTGCTGCAGGCCTTGCCGCGCGCGCCCGCGGTCGAAGCGCTGCAGGCCGCTGCCGCGGGACCGGCGTCCGACGAGGCCGTGACCGAGCTCGCCTCGAAGGCGGCGCGTGCGCTGGTGGCCGAGCTGTTCGAGCCGCGGCTTCCTGCCGAGGCCGGGCCGTTCGCGGTCGAGGTCGAGCGCCCGCAGGCGGAGTTCGCTGCCTGGTACGAGCTCTTCCCGCGCTCGCTCTCGGGCGACGCCAACCGCCACGGGACCTTCGGTGACGTCGTGGCCGACCTGCCGCGCATCGCGGCGATGGGCTTCGATGTCCTGTATTTTCCGCCGATCCATCCGATCGGCCGGGCCAACCGCAAGGGCCGCAACAACAGCCTGACGGCGGAAGCGGGCGATCCCGGCAGTCCGTACGCGATCGGCGGCGAGGAGGGCGGCCACGACGCCTTCCATCCCGAGCTGGGCACGGCCGAGGATTTTCGTGGCCTCGTCGCCGCCGCCCGCGCGCACGGCCTCGAGATCGCCCTCGATTTCGCGATCCAGTGCTCGCTCGACCATCCCTGGCTCGCCGCGCATCCGCAGTGGTTCAGGCGCCGGCCCGACGGCACCATCAAATACGCCGAGAACCCGCCGAAGAAGTACGAAGACATCGTCAATGTCGACTTCTACGCCGAGGACGCCGTTCCCGATCTGTGGCTCGCGCTGCGCGACGTGGTGCTGTACTGGGCCGGCGAAGGGGTGCGCCTCTTCCGCGTCGACAATCCCCACACCAAGCCGCTGCCGTTCTGGCAGTGGATGATCGAGGAGGTGCGCAGCCGCCATCCCGACGTGGCCTTCCTGTCGGAGGCCTTCACCCGGCCGAAGATGATGTACCGGCTGGCCAAGGTCGGCTTCTCGCAGTCCTATACCTACTTCACTTGGCGCAACAGCAAGGCCGAGCTGGTCGACTATATGCGCGAGCTCACGACCAGCGAGGTGGTCGATTTCTTCCGGCCGCACTTCTTCGTCAACACGCCCGACATCAATCCCTATTTCCTGCAGAGCTCGGGACGGCCGGGCTTCCTGATCAGGGCCTGCCTTGCCGCCACCCTGTCGGGCCTGTGGGGCGTCTATTCGGGCTTCGAGCTGTGCGAGGCGGCAGCACTGCCGGGCCGCGAGGAATATCTCGACTCGGAGAAATACCAGCTCCGGCCTCGCAACTTCACGGCGCTGGGCAATATCGTGGCGGAGATCGCGACGCTCAACCGCTTGCGCCGCATGTACCCCGCGCTGCAGAGCCATCGCGGGCTTACTTTCTATAACGCGTTCAACGATCAGGTGCTGGTCTACGGCAAGCGGCAGGCCGGCGAGCGCGACCTCATCCTGGTCGCGGTCTCGCTCGATCCGCATCGGCCGCAACAGGCGAACTTCGAGATGCCGCTCTGGGAATGGGGCCTGCCCGACGACGGGTCACTGGCGGTCGAGGATCTCGTGCGGGGCGGCAAGGCCGTCTGGCAGGGCAAGATCCAGAATGTGCGCCTCGATCCCATGGAGCTGCCCTTCGCGCTGTGGCGGCTCACGCCGAGAGATGTTGCGCCGGAAGGAGGTGTCGCGTGAATGCGCCCGTTGCCGATCATGCCTTGCCGGTCGCGACCGACCTGCAGTGGTACAAGGACGCCATCATCTATCAGCTCCACGTCAAGTCGTTCTTCGATTCCAACGACGACGGCATCGGCGACTTTCCCGGTCTGATCTCCCGTTTGCCCTACCTTGCCAATCTCGGCGTAAACACGATCTGGCTGTTGCCGTTCTATCCCTCGCCACTGCGCGACGACGGCTACGACATCGCCGAATACACGGGCGTCAATCCGGAATACGGCACACTCGAAGACGTCGAGCGCCTGATCGAGGAGGCGCATCGGCTGAACATGCGCGTCGTCACCGAGCTGGTGATCAACCACACGTCGGACATGCATCCCTGGTTCCAGCGCGCCCGGCGGGCGCCGCCCGGCTCACCGGAGCGCGATTTCTACGTATGGTCGGATAGTGACCAGAAATATGCCGGGACCCGAGTCATCTTCCTCGACAGCCAGCGTTCGAACTGGACCTGGGACCCCGAGGCCAAGGCCTATTACTGGCACCGTTTCTACGGCCACCAGCCCGACCTCAACTTCGACAATCCGGCCGTCCTCGAGGCGGTGCTGGGCGTCATGCATTTCTGGCTCGATCGCGGCATCGACGGCCTCAGGCTCGACGCCGTGCCCTATCTGGTCGAGCGCGAGGGCACCAACAACGAGAACCTGCCCGAGACCCATGCCGTGTTGCGGCGCATCCGCGCCGAGATCGACGCCGCCTATCCCGGCCGCATGCTGCTGGCGGAAGCCAATCAGTGGCCGGAGGACACCAAGGAGTATTTCGGCCAGGGCGACGAATGCCACATGGCGTTCCATTTCCCGCTGATGCCGCGCATGTACATGGCGCTGGCGCGCGAGGACCGCTTCCCCGTCACCGACATCATGCGCCAGACGCCGCAGATTCCCGACAACTGCCAGTGGGCGATCTTCCTGCGCAATCACGACGAGCTGACGCTCGAGATGGTGACCGATTCCGAGCGCGACTATCTCTGGCAGACCTACGCCACCGACCGGCGGGCGCGGCTCAATCTCGGCATCCGGCGGCGGCTGGCGCCGCTGCTCGAGCGCGACCGACGCCGCATCGAGCTGATGAATTGCCTGCTCTTCTCCATGCCCGGCGCGCCGGTGATCTATTATGGCGACGAGATCGGCATGGGCGACAATATCCGTCTCGGCGATCGCGACGGCGTGCGCACACCCATGCAGTGGTCGCCTGACCGCAATGGCGGCTTCTCGCGCGCCGATCCCGCCGCACTCGCCCTGCCGACCATCATGGATGCGCTCTACGGCTACGAGACGGTCAATGTCGAGGCGCAGACGCGCGACGTGCATTCGCTGCTGCACTGGATGCGCCGGATGATCGCGGTGCGGCGCAGCCATGCCGCCTTCGGCCGCGGCAGCCTGCGCTTCCTGTACCCCAAGAACCGCAAGGTCCTGGCCTATCTGCGCGAAGTCGGCGCGGACAATCAGGAGGGCCGCGATCAGGACGCCGAAGTGATCCTCTGCGTCGCCAATGTCGGGCGCTCGCCGCAGGCCGTCGAGCTCGATCTCTCGGAATTCGAAGGGCGTGTGCCGGTCGAGCTGAGCGGCGGCTCGCTGTTTCCGCCGATCGGCCAGCTCACCTATCTGCTGACCTTGCCGCCCTACGGTTTCTACTGGTTCATCCTGGCCGACCAGAGCAAGGCACCGGCCTGGCATACGCCGGCCCCCGAGCCCATGCCGGACTTCGTCACCGTGGTGCTGCGGCAGGGGCTCGCCGACGGGCTGCGCAGCGGCCTGGCGGAAGTCGAGCGCGAGTCGCTGCCGGCCTATCTGCAGAAGCGCCGCTGGTTCGGCATCAAGGACAAGGCGTTGCAGCGGGCCGGGATGGCCTACCTGGCGGCCTTCCCCGATGACGCCTCTCGCGACGCGGCCTTTCCCGACAGGGGGCGCGAGATGCTGTTCGGCGAGATCGAGGTCGCTGCCGCCGGGGCCACCAGCCGCTGGCTGCTGCCGCTCGGCATCAGCTGGGAGGACGAGCAGAGCGCGGCGCTGCCCCAGCAGCTCGCGCTGGCGCGGGTGCGGCGCGGCCGCCGTGTCGGCTTCCTTACCGACGCCTTCGCCCTGCCGGAGTTTGCCCAGGGCATGCTGCGGCGGATGCGGACGGGCGAGCGGCTGGACGTCGCGGACAGCACCGTCGTCTTCGAAAGCCCGCCGGAGGCGGCCGCCGTTCTCGACCTGCCCGCCGATGCGGCCGTGCAATGGCTGACGGCCGAGCAATCCAACAGCTCGCTCATCGTCGGCGATGCGGTGATGCTGAAGATCTTCCGCCGCATCCAGGCGGGCGAGCATCCCGAAGCGGAGATGGGTCGCTACCTGACGGCGCGCGGCTTCGCCAACGTGCCGGCCCTGCTGGGCGAGGTGAGTCGCATCGCCCCGGACGGCACGCGTCATGCGCTGGCGGTGGCGCAAGCCTTCGTGCGCAACCAGGGCGATGCCTGGGCCTGGACCATCGACCAGTTCCACCGCGCGCTCGACGACCTTGCCAATCGGCAGGCGACGGAGGAGGCACGCGACGACAACATCGAGGATTACATCGCCTTGGCCGCCACCATCGGCCGCCAGCTCGGCCTCATGCATGCCGTGCTGGCGCAGCCGACCGACGATCCGGCCTTCGCCCCGCGTCTGGCCGAGGCTGGCGATGTCGCGCGCTGGATCGATCGCGCGACCGGGCTGGCTGGCCGGGCGCTCGACCTGGTGGCCGAGCATGGCAGCTGGGACTCCGAACAGGCGCAGGCCGATGCCGATCGGCTGGTCGACGGGCGCGAGCTTCTGATGGCGACGCTCGGCCGGCTGGGTGAGAGCGGCATCGGCTCGCCGATGACGCGCATCCACGGTGATTTCCATCTTGGCCAGGTGCTGGTGGCGAGCGGCGACGCCTACATCATCGATTTCGAAGGCGAGCCGACACGGCCGATGGAGGAACGCCGCGAGAAGGCGAGCCCGATCCGCGACGTGGCGGGGCTGCTGCGGTCGATCGACTACGCTGCGGCCACGATCCTGGATCAGAGCAACATCGTCGCCACACGGCTGGCGCCGGCGCGCCGCTTGCGGCTGGTGACGCGGCTGCGCCAGGGCGCGCAACGCGCCTTCCTTGCCGCCTGGCGCGAGGCCACGGCGGACATCCCCGGCCTCGACCGTGGTGCGCTGCTCGACTTCTTCATGATCGAGAAGGCTGCCTATGAGGTCGCCTACGAGGCCGCCAACCGGCCGTCCTGGACGGCCATCCCGTTGAGCGGCCTGTCGCGCATCGTCACCCGTCTCCAGAGGGAGGCCCAGTGAGTGGTTCCGTGAGCAGTGCTACGAGCTTTGCAACCCTGGCGCAGGGCGCTGCCGCCGCGTTGGCCGAAGGACGCCATGGCGATCCTTTCGCCGTGCTCGGCGTGCACGAGCAGGACGATGCCGCGGTGCTGCGCGTCTTCGTTCCCGGCGCCCGCGGTGTCGAGGCCGTGAGCCGGGACGATCATCGGCCGGTGGCGCGTCTGGAGAAGGGCAGCGTCGAGGGGCTGTTCGAAGGCCGGTTCGATAACCAGGCCGACGGCGGCAAGCCTGCCGACCGCACACCCTATCTGCTGAAGATCGACTGGCCGGGCGGCGTTCAGGAGACCGAGGATCCTTACTCCTTCGGACCGGCGCTGGGCGATCTCGACCTGCATCTCTTCAACGAAGGCCGCCACTTCGAGCTGGCTTCGGCGCTGGGTGCCAATGCGCTCACCATCGACGGTGTGCCGGGCGTGCGCTTCGCCGTCTGGGCGCCCAATGCCGAGCGAGTCGCGGTGATCGGCGATTTCAACAGCTGGGACCGCCGGCGCCATCCGATGCGCCGGCGCTTTCCGTCGGGAATCTGGGAGCTGTTCGTGCCGCGCCTTCAGGCCGGCGCCCGTTACAAGTTCGACATGACGGGGCCGGGCGGGGTGCATCTGCCGGACAAGGCGGATCCCCTGGCGCAGCAGGCCGAGCCGGCGCCCGGCACCGCGTCCATCGTCGCCTCGGCGGCGCCATTCGACTGGCGCGACCGCGCCTGGATGGAAGGCCGCGCCGCCCGCCAGAACGCCCAGGCGCCGCTCTCGATCTACGAGGTCCATGCCGGTTCCTGGATGCGCGACGCCTGGGGAAAGGAGCCGTCGTGGGAGTTCCTGGCCGAGAAGCTGCTGCCCTATGTGGAAGATCTCGGCTTCACCCATCTCGAGCTGCTGCCGGTGACCGAGCATCCGTTCGGCGGATCGTGGGGTTACCAGCCGCTCGGCCTGTTCGCGCCGACCGCCCGCCACGGCTCGCCCGCCTCCTTCGCGCGTTTCGTCGACGCCGCGCACCGCCGCGGCATCGGTATCATCGTCGACTGGGTGCCGGCGCATTTCCCGACCGACCGGCACGGGCTGGCGCGCTTCGACGGAACGGCGCTGTACGAGCATCTCGATCCGCGCGAGGGCTTTCATCGCGACTGGAACACCTACATCTACAACTTCGGACGCCGCGAGGTTCAAGGCTTCCTGATCGCGAGTGCGCTGCATTGGCTGGAGCACTTCCATGTCGACGGGCTGCGCGTCGACGCCGTCGCCTCGATGCTCTACCGCGACTACAGCCGTCCGGCCGATGCCTGGATCCCCAACATCCATGGCGGCCGTGAGAATCTCGAGGCGATCGGCTTCCTGCAGCACCTGAACGCGGTCGTCGCCGAACGCTGCCCGGGAGCGCTGATGATCGCCGAGGAATCGACGGCCTTTCCCGGCGTGACCTCGCCGCCGCCGGGCCTCGGCTTTTCCTTCAAATGGAACATGGGCTGGATGCACGACACGCTGCGCTATATCGAACACGAGCCGATCCATCGCGCCCACCACCATGACGACATCACCTTCGGGCTGCTCTATGCCTTCTCCGAGCGCTTCGTCCTGCCGATCTCGCACGACGAGGTGGTGCACGGGAAAGGGTCGCTGCTCGGCAAGATGCCGGGCGATGCCTGGCAGCGCTTCGCCAACCTCAGGGCCTATCTCGGCTTCATGTGGGCTCATCCCGGCAAGAAGCTGCTCTTCATGGGCTGCGAGCTCGGCCAGGGCCGCGAATGGAACCACGATGCCGAGATCGACTGGGGTCTGCTCGACAATCCCGCCCATGCCGGGCTGCAGCGCCTGGTGCGCGACCTCAACCATCTCTATGCCGGCGATCCGGCGCTGCACCGCCGCGATGCCGATGCGGCGGGCTTCGCCTGGCTGATCGGCGACGATCGCGCCAACTCCGTCTTCGCCTTCCTGCGGTCAGCCGATGGCGACAGCGCGCCGGCCCTCGTCGTGTGCAACATGACGCCGGTTCCGCGGTACGCCTATCGCATCGGCGTGCCGCGCGCCGGCCGCTGGCGGGAGGTGCTGAATACCGACTCCCGCTACTATGGCGGCAGTGATATCGGCAATGCCGGCGACATCCGCACCGCCGCCGAGCCTGCGCACGGCCACCCCCAGTCTCTCGCGCTCACCCTGCCCCCACTGGCGACGGTGGTGCTGCGCGCCGAAGCCTGACGATGGCGACATCCTCGTTCTGGCCCGAGCGCCTGCTGCCCGGCTCGCCCTATCCCCTGGGGGCGACCTGGGACGGCCTTGGCATCAACTTCGCGGTGTTCTCCGCCCATGCCACGGCCATGCAGCTCTGCCTGTTCGATCCGTCCGGCCGGCGCGAGATCCAGCGCTACGAGCTGCCGGAATGCACCGACGAGGTCTGGCACGGCTACCTGCCGAACGGGCGGGCCGGCCTGATCTACGGCTATCGTGCCCACGGCCCTTACGAGCCCCAGGCCGGCCACCGCTTCAATGCGCACAAGCTCCTGCTCGACCCCTATGCGCGGCGGCTGCACGGCGAATGGCGCAATGCCGATGCCCTGTACGGTTATCGCGTCAATTCTCCGCGCGCCGACCTTTCCTTCGACCGCCGCGACAGCGCACCGGGCGTGATGAAGGCCGTGGTCACCGACGAGAGCTTCACCTGGGGCGACGATCGGCCGCCGGCGACTCCCTGGTCGGAGACGGTGATCTACGAGACCCATGTCCGCGGCCTCAGCATGCTGCAGCAGGACCTCCGGCCCAACGAGCGCGGTACGTTCGCGGCGCTGGGCGAGCCGAGCTTCATCGAGCATCTGAAGCGTCTCGGCATCACCGCCGTCGAGCTGCTGCCGATCCACGCCTTTCTCCAGGACCGCTCATTGCTGCAGCAGGGGCTGCGCAACTACTGGGGCTACAACACGATCGGCTTCTTCGCACCGGAGCCGCGCTACCTGTCGAACGGCAATGCCGACGAGCTGCGCATCGCCGTGCGACGGCTGCACGCAGCCGGCATCGAGCTGATCCTCGACGTCGTCTACAACCACACCGCCGAGGGCAGCGAGCTCGGCCCGACGCTTTCCCTGCGCGGCCTCGACAATGCCAGCTACTACCGTCTGGCGCCCGACAACCTGCGCCACTGCATCAACGACACCGGCACGGGCAACACGCTCAACCTCTCGACTCCGCGCGTGCTGCAGATGGTGATGGACTCGCTCCGCCACTGGGTGTCGTGCTTCCATGTCGACGGCTTCCGCTTCGATCTTGGCGTGACGCTCGGCCGCGAAAGCCACGGCTTCGATCAGGGGGCGGGCTTCTTTGATGCCATCCGCCAGGACCCGATCCTGCAGAAGGTCAAGCTGATCTCCGAGCCGTGGGATGTCGGACCGGGCGGCTATCAACTCGGCAACCATCCGCCGGGCTTCGCCGAATGGAACGACCGCTATCGCGACGGCGTGCGCCGCTACTGGCGCGGCGATGCTGGACAGCGGGCCGACTTCGCGGCGCGCCTCGCCGGCTCGGCCGATCTGTTCGATCGGCACTGGCGGCGCCCCTGGGCCTCGGTGAACTTCGTGGCCGCGCACGACGGCTTCACACTCGCCGATACGGTGAGTTACGTCGAGCGCCACAACGAGGCCAACGGCGAAGACAACAAGGACGGCCACGGCGACAACTACTCCGCCAACTGGGGTGTCGAAGGGCCGACTGACGATCCGGCGATCCGCGACACCCGCCATCGGCTGCAGCGGGCGCTGCTCGCGACGCTCTTTCTTTCGCAGGGCACGCCCATGCTGCTGGCGGGCGACGAGTTCGGCCGCACCCAGGCCGGCAACAACAACGCCTATTGCCAGGACAACGAGATCTCCTGGACCGACTGGAGCCTGCTGGACAAGGACGAAGGCAGGGAGCTGGCGGCGTTCACCGCCCGCGTCACGGCACTCCGGCGGCGCTACGCCGTGCTGCGCTCGCCGTATTTCCTGCATGGCCTGGAGGCGCCGGCGGAAGGCGTCAGCGACATCGCCTGGTTCGACGCCTCCGGCAACCTCGTCTCACAGGAGTCCTGGAACGATGCGGAGGAGCGCCGGCTGGTGCTGCGGCGCGCCGGGCGCAACGACGACGGCTCGGTCAGCCTGCTGACGGCGTTCTTCAATGCCGGCGCCGAGGACCAGCCCTTCCGCCTGCCGCCGCCGCGCTGGCCGACACGGATCGTGCTCGACAGCGCCGATCCCGCAGGCGCCGAGCGCGAGCTCGAACGCGCCGACGATACGACCGAGATCCTCGTGGCCGCCCGCAGCGTCGTGCTGACGGTGTCCTCTCAACCGGGAGGGGGGGCATGATCCCTTGCGTCGGAAGATATGAGCGCGACTGGAGTCGCGCGCTCCCAGCAAAGACGCTCAAAGCTGGGAGCGCGGCACTCATAGGCGCTAACTTACAAAGATTCCTCACCCTGAGGAGCGGCCCGGAGGGCCGCGTCTCGAAGGGTCGGCAACAGGATCGGTGCTCGTTCCCACCCTTCGAGACGCTCGCTGCGCTCGCTCCTCAGGGTGAGGCCTTCGAGACGGCCGCTACGCGGCCTCCTCAGGATGAGGTTGTTGTCGGCCCCCCAAAGTTGGCGCCAATGAGCGCGGCACTCCCAGCCATGAGCGTCTTTGCTGGGAGCGCGCGACTCCAGTCGCGCTCATATGCGAGAGGACAATCACCAACTGGGCGTCACGCATGAGCGGCCGCTTTGCCCGAGACATGCCTTTCGGCGCGACCGTGCTGGCGTCAGGGAAGACGACGTTCCGGCTGTGGGCGCCGGGCGCGACGGGCGTGCAGGTCGAGGTCGAAGGTCTGCCGGCAGCCGCCATGGAAGCGGCAAAAGAGAAGGGCTGGTTCGAGCGCACCTTGCCGTGCGGTGCCGGGGCGCAGTACCGCTTTCGCGTTGCCAACGGGCTCCTGGTGCCCGATCCCGCAGCGCGCGCCCAGGTGGCGGATGTGCATGGGGCGAGCCTGGTAGTCGATCCGCGCGCCTATACCTGGAAGCACCCGGCCTGGCAGGGGCGTCCCTGGACGGAGACCGTGCTCTACGAACTGCATGCCGGCGCCTGCGGCGGCTTCGCCGGCGTGCAGGCGCTTCTGCCCGATCTTGCGCGGCTCGGCGTCACCGCCGTCGAGCTGATGCCCGTCAACGACTTCCCGGGCGCGCGCAACTGGGGGTACGACGGCGTGCTGCCCTTTGCGCCAGATCGCAGCTACGGTTCGCCCGACGATCTCAAGGCGCTGGTCGATGCCGCGCACGGCCACGGCCTGATGATGTTTCTCGACGTCGTCTACAACCACTTCGGTCCCGACGGGAACTATCTCGCCGCCTATGCACCGCCCTTCTTCCGCGACGACATCGCCACGCCGTGGGGCGCAGCGATCGACTTTCGGAGCCCCTACGTCCGGCGCTTCTTCACCGAGAATGCCCTGTACTGGCTGCAGGAGTACCGGTTCGACGGCCTGCGCTTCGATGCCGTGCATGCCATCTCGGAGTCCGATTGGCTGGACGAGATGGCCGCCGAAGTCCGCCGCACGGTCGAGCCGGGCCGGCACGTCCATCTCGTGCTCGAGCATGATGGCAACGTCGCCGACCATCTGCGCCGCGACTTCGATGCGCAATGGAACGACGATGCCCATCACGTGCTTCACGTTCTGCTGACCGGGCAAAGCGACGGCTACTATGCGGACTATGCGACCGAACCGGTCGCGCGGCTCGCCCGCGCGCTGGAGCAGGGCTTCGTCTATCAGGGCGAGGCCTCGATCTATCGCAGCGGTGAACGGCGCGGCACGCCGAGTGCGGATCTCGCGCCGACGTCCTTCGTGTTCTTCCTGCAGAACCACGACCAGGTCGGCAACAGGCCGCTCGGCGACCGGCTGACGACCTTGGCCGATCCGCAGGCGCTGGAGGCGGCGGTGGCCCTGCAGCTTCTCGCTCCGCAGATCCCGTTGATCTTCAGGGGCGAGGAAGACGGCAGCGAAACGCCCTTCCTGTTCTTCACCGATCATCACGGCGACCTCGCAGATGCGGTGCGCGAGGGCCGGCGCCGTGAATTCGCGGGCTTCGCCGGATTCGCACCGGGGCAGGGGATCGAGCAGATTCCCGACCCGAACGAACGCGCGACCTTCGAGCAAAGCCGGCCGAGGCCTCATCCGACGCGCGGCCACGCACGATCGGCGCTCTATCGCAGGCTCCTCGATTTGCGCGCGCGGCTGCTGGTGCCGCGGCTCGACGGCGCGCGCGCCGTCGCGGCGACCGCCGTCGGACCGGCGGCGGTGATCGCCCGCTGGCGGCTGGGTGACGGCAGCCGGTTCGTGCTTGCCGCCAATCTCGGCCGCGACGACGCGGCCTGCCCG
>MKRV01000041.1 GCA_001897995.1 Alphaproteobacteria bacterium 65-37
CGCCGGCAAGACCTCGGCCTCGCGGCAGACCTTCGTATCGGGCAAGGCGGCGGAGAAAGCGGGTCTCGATCTGCGGCGGCAGATCCTGCGCCTCGCCAATGCCGGTCCCGAGGCGACCCTCGCGCTCGACAGCACCGAGCTCACGGTGCGCGACGGGGCGCATGTGCGGACCATCGATCTGGCGACGGTCGGTCCCCTGATGGGAGATGGCGTTTTCGATCCGCCGACCACGCCGCTCGATGCCGACGGCCAGGGCGTGCCCTATGCGACGTACGCCTTCGCCGCCCAGATCGCCGAAGTCGAAGTCGATATCGAGCTGGGCACGGTGAAGGTGCTGCGCATCGTGGCCGCGCACGATGTCGGCAAGGCGATCAACCCGACCCTGGTCGAGGGTCAGATCCAGGGCGGCGTGGCCCAGGGCCTGGGGCTCGCGCTGATGGAGGAATACCTGCCCGGCCGCACCGAGAACCTGCACGACTATCTCATCCCGACGGTGGGCGACGTGCCCGAGATCGAGTGCCTCCTGATCGAGGATCGCGAGCCGTTGGGTCCGTCGGGGGCCAAGGGCGTCGGCGAACCGGGTCTGGTGCCGACCGCGCCGGCGATCCTGGGGGCGGTTCATCATGCCACCGGCGTGCGCGCCCATCGCGTGCCGCTGCTGCCGCACCGGCTGCGCGACGCGCTCGTCGCCTTGAAAGGAAATGCGCCATGAGCGACGACATCTCGCTCACCGAGGCCGAACGCTCGGCCGGCATCGTGCGCTGCGATGCCTGCCCGGTGCTGTGCCGCATCCGGCCGGGCCGCGCCGGCGCCTGCGACCGCTATGCCAACGAGGACGGCCATCTGGTGCGGGTCGATCCGCTGGTGCTGCTGGCCAAGCCGGATCTGGCGCGCGTCGCCTTCGTCGAGGGCAGCGAGGCCTGGCGGGGGGAACTGGGCAAGGGCGAGGGCGCCTTCATCACGGGCATCGGCGCCACCACGACCTATCCCGACTACAAGCCCGCGCCGTTCATCGTCTCCTCCAAGCACGACGGCGTCGACATGGTCACGGTCGTGACCGAGGGCATCTTCAGCTACTGCGGCGTCAAGGTGAAGATCGACACCGACCGCTATCTCGGGCCGGAGCAGGCGACGGTGCGCGCCAATGGCGAGGCGGTGGGCCACGTGACGACCGCGGAGTACGGCTCGCAGATGCTCTCGCTGGGCGGCGTGCATCATTTGACCGGTGGCTCGAAGAAGGAAGGTGTCGTCACCTGCGACGCCCTGCTCGCGCTCTGCAATCGCGACGCGGTGGAGCTCAGCATCGACGGCGGGGCGACAGTTCTGGTGCAGGCCGACAAGCCGCCGGTCGTGAACGGCACCCTGGAAGAGCGCATGCGCGTGGGCTGCGGCTCAGCGGCGATCGGCATGTTCGCGCCGCAATGGCACGGCCATGCCGACGAGGTGATCGTGGTCGACGATCACATTACCGGCGTGCTGACCGAGCACCAGGGCGGCGCCTTTCTCGACATGAAGCCTGCCGGTATCCGGGTGCGCGGGCGCCGCTCGACTCCCGGCCGCTACTTCCAGGTCGCCGAGCCGGGACTCGGCTGGGGTGGCACCAATGTCCGCGATCCGCTGGAGATCATCGAGAAGATCGACCCCAAGCAGGCCTGGCCCGGCCTCCGGCTGCTGATGGTTTCGACGACGGGCGAGCATTCGGCCTGGTTCGAGCTCGACGAGGCGTTGAAACCGAGACCGGCCGAGATGCCGGCGCCGGTGCGTCACGTGGTCGATCGCATCGCCGAAAATTGCGAGCCGGCACTTTGCACGGTGCTCTTCATGGCCGGGGCCGGCGGTTCGCTGCGCGCCGGCGTGACGGAGAATCCTGTGCGGCTCACGCGATCCGTGCGCGACACCCTGACCAAGGTGACCTTGGGCGGCGTGCCGGCCTATGTCTGGCCGGGCGGCGGCATCACCCTGATGGTCGACGTGGCGCGCATGCCGGAAAAATCCTTCGGCTATGTGCCGACGCCGGCCCTGGTCGCTCCCATCGAATTCACCTTGCGCGCCGAGGACTATGCCGCCCTGGGCGGCTATGCCTCGCGGGCCGTCACCCTGGAGGACGTGCTGGCGCGCCACAGGGTCCGCCTCGATGAGGGTGGGAAATGAGTGCCGTTGCCGCCCGCCTGGCCGACGGCCGGCTGCATCTGCAGCATGGGCCGATCGACCTGATCATCGAGGCCTTTGGCGAGGTCGCCGAAAGGGAACAGGCCTACAGCCAGGCGATCGGCCGTTTCGGCGACATCCTGCCGACCCTGGTCGGCGAGCTAATGACCCTGCGCCGTCCGCTCGGCGACGCCTTTCCGCTGCTGCGCGGGCCGGTGGCCCGGCGCATGGTCGAGGCGACTTGGCCGCATCGGTCGGTCTACATCACGCCGATGGCCGCCGTCGCCGGGGCCGTGGCCGACGAGATGCTGCAGGCGACGGTCCATGGCCGCACCCTCGACAAGGCCTATGTGAACGATGGTGGTGACATCGCGATCCACCTCACGCCCGGCCATGAGCTGCGGGCCGGGATCTTTGCGCGCGGTCTCGATGGCATGGCACGGCTGACGGCCGATCGGCCGGTCCGCGGTATTGCGACCTCAGGGCGCGGCGGTCGCTCCTTCTCGCTGGGCATTGCCGAGAGCGCCACCGTGCTGGCGGCGACCGCCGCGGCCGCCGATGCGGCCGCCACCCTGATCGCTAATGCCGTGAACATCGACCATCCGGCGATCGAACGCAGTCCCGCGCGCGACCTCGATCCCGACAGCGATCTCGGCGATCTGCCGGTCACCGTCGCCGTCGGCTTCTTGCCATCCGATGCGGTATCCGAAGCCCTCGACCGCGGTCTGGCCGAAGCCCGCCGGCTGCGGCGCGCCGGCCTGATCGACAGCGCGGCCCTGTCGTTGCGGGGAGACTGGCGAGTGGAAAATTCCTGTCATCCTGAGTGGAGCGAAAGATCTCATGCCGTGGCATCTGGCGATGAGGTCCTTCGCTCCGCTCAGGACGACAGATTGGTGACTCTACGGGCGACTATGGATGAAGGGGACGCAAGTGGCGACGCGGGTTCCTTCGACTTCCAGAAGCTCCTTGCTGAGAAACGTTTACGGTAGCGAAGACCCATGACCGATCTCGTGAAAATCCGAAAATATGTGACAGTCGTCGAGGAGACCATGCACGACGGTGGCCCGGCGCTGGTGCGGCCGGTGATCAAGGCGGCGGTCGGCGGCGTGATCGCCAACCCCTATGCCGGTCGCCATGTTGCCGACATCCAGCCGATGATGAAGGCGCTGGAGCCGTTGGCCGTGGATCTCACGCATCGCGTCATGCGGGCCTTGGGCGCGAAGGGCACCGACCTCGAGGCCTATGGCAAGGGCGCCATTGTCGGCCTGACCGGCGAGCTCGAGCATGCCGCGCTGTGGCACCAGCCATCGGGCTTCGGCATCCGCCACGCGATGGGCGGCGCCAAGTCGATCGTGCCGTCGACGGTCAAGGTGGCGGCAGCGGGCGCGCGGATCGACATTCCGCTGCACCATGTCGGCGCGGCCTACGTGCGCAGCCATTTCGATGCCATCGAGTTCTGCGTGCCGGACGGGCCCAAGCCCGACGAGATCGTGTTCATCGTCGCGGCCTCGATCGGCGGCCGGCCCCATGCCAGGGTGGGCGGCCTGACGGCAGCGGAGATCAAGGTGGGAGATGGTCAGCGATGAGTGAATCCCTCGCGATGGCGATGCGTGCCCTCGACGACTATCTGGCGGCGCTCAATCGCGGCGACGAGCCGGGCGTCAATGCCGCCTGCAATTTCCCGCATGTGCGGCTGGCCGGTGGCAAGGTCGTCGTCTGGCCGAACCATGGCGACTACAAGCTCCAGGACTTCGTGGCGCGTGCCGGCGACGGCTGGCACCACAGCACCTGGGATGAACGCACGCCGATCCATGTCGGTGCCAGGAAGGTGCATCTCAAGGTCAAGTTCAGCCGCTGGCGCGAGGACAAGTCGCTGATCGGCACCTTCGAGACGATCTACATCGTGACCCTGCAGGACGGTCACTGGGGCATCCAGGCGCGGTCGAGTTTCGCCGACTGACGCCGCCGATGGACGACCTTGGCGTTCGCTCAAGCGTTTGTTGCGTGCTTGTGAGGTGTGGGCCGGGCTCGCTAGGTTCGGTTCAGGGAGAGTGATCTTCATCGTTCCAAGAAGGGGGACTTCATGCTGACCCGCAATCGCCTGCTCGCTGGGGCGGCCGCACTCGTTGCGCTGTCGCTCGGTGGGCCCGCCATCGCCCAGGCGCCGATCAAGATCGGCGAAATGAACAGCTACAAGGTCTTTCCGGCCTTCCTCGATCCCTACAAGAAGGGCATCGAGCTGGCCGTGGAGGAGGTCAATGCGGCCGGCGGGGTGCTCGGCCGCAAGATCGAGGTCGTGAGCCGCGACGACAACGGTAATCCCGGCGACGCCGTGCGCGTTGCCGAGGAACTCCTGAGTCGCGAGGGCGCCTCGTTCCTGATCGGCACCTTCCCGTCGAATGTCGGTCTCGCCGTCGCCGATTTCGCCAAGCAGCGCAAGGTGCTGTTCATCGCGGCCGAGCCGCTCACCGACAAGATCGTCTGGGACCAGGGGAACGCCTACACCTACCGCCTGCGTCCCTCGACCTACATGCAGACGGCAATGCTGGTGCCCGACGCGGCCAAGCTCGCCAAGAAGCGTTGGGCGATCGTCTACCCCAACTACGAATACGGCCAGTCGGCGACCGCGGCCTTCAAGAAGCTCCTGAAGGAGAAGCAGCCGGACGTCGAGTTCGTGACCGAGCAGGCGCCGCCGCTGGGCAAGATCGATGCCGGTGCCGTGGCCCAGGCGCTGGCCGATGCCAAGCCGGACGCGATCTTCTCCTCGCTGTTCGGTCCCGACCTCGCCAAGTTCGTGCGCGAGGGCCAGCAGCGCGGTCTTTTCAAGGGCGTCGAGGTCTTCAACATCCTGGCCGGCGAGCCCGAGTATCTCGACCCGCTGAAGGAGGAGGCGCCCGACGGCTGGTACGTCACCGGCTATCCCTGGGCCGACATCAAGACGCCGGAACACACCAAGTTCCTCACCGCCTACCAGGCCAAGTTCAAGGATTATCCGCGGCTGGGCTCGGTGGTCGGTTACTCGACCGTGATCTCCGCCGCCGAGGCCATCAAGAAGGCCGGTTCGCTCGACCAGGAGAAGCTGATCGCCGCCATGAGCGGACTGACCCTGACCACGCCCTTCGGCGTGATCCAGTACCGCCCGATCGATCATCAGTCGACCATGGGCGCCTATGTTGGCCGCCTCGGCGTGAAGGACGGCAAGGGCATCATGAAGGAATGGCGCTTCGTCGACGGCAAGGACGCCCTGCCGAGCGACGCCGAGGTCCAGAAGATGAGGCCGAAGAACTGACGGTGGCGCAGCCACCGTCGTCCCGAGACACAGAAGGTGTCATCCCGAGCAACACGAGGGATCTTTGCGGAGCAGCAAAGATCCCTCGGCCTTTGGCCTCGGGATGACACGGTTGTAGTTGCTCGAAACGGCAGCAATATCGCTTCGTGACCTTCTCCTCCATCCTCATCCAGCTCCTGAACGGGCTGGCCGCCGCCTCGTCGTTGTTCCTGGTGTCGGCCGGCCTGTCGCTGATCTTCGGCGTCACGCGGATCGTGAACTTCGCGCACGGTTCGCTCTACATGCTGGGCCTCTACGGCGCCTATACGCTGATCGAGCTGCTGGGCCGCACACCCCTGGGCTTCTGGAGCGCGGTCGTGCTCTCGGCCCTGGCGGTGGGGCTGGTCGGTGTCCTGATCGAGCTCTTGGTGCTGCGGCGGATCTACCGCGCGCCCGAGCTTTTCCAGCTTCTGGCGACCTTCGCCATCGTCCTGGTGATCAAGGACATCGCGCTGTTCGCCTGGGGCGCCGAAGATCTCGTGGGCCCGCGGGCACCGGGCCTGTCCAACGCCGTCGAGATCATGGGCAAGCGTGTGCCGGCCTATGATCTGCTCTTGATCGCGATCGGTCCGGTGGTGCTGGCAGCAATCTGGCTATTGCTGACGCGAACGCGCTGGGGCGCGCTGGTGCGGGCCGCCACACAGGATCGCGAGATGGTGGGCGCTTTGGGCGTCGACCAGGCCAAGCTGTTCACCTCGGTCTTCTTCGTGGGCGCGGTGCTGGCGGGGCTGGGCGGGGCCCTGCAGATCCCGCGCGAGCCCGCCAACCTCGAGCTCGATCTCGCCGTCATCGCCGACGCCTTCGTCGTCACCGTCGTGGGCGGGCTCGGTAGCATCGGCGGCGCCTTCCTGGCGGCGGTGATCATCGGCGTCGCCAAGGCCTTCTGCATCGGCATCGGCACGGTCACCTGGTTCGGCGTCGAGATCTCCTTCTCCAAGCTGACCCTGGTCGTCGAATTCCTGATCATGGCGCTGGTGCTGGTCGTGCGGCCCTATGGCCTGCTGGGGCGGCCGCAGGCGGCCCAGCGCGTCGCCGCCGAGCCCGCGCCGCCCTTTACCGTGCCGTCCTGGAGCTTTGCGCTGGTCTGGCTGGCGCTGCTCCTCGTCGTGCCCTGGGTCGCCGATCGCTATACGGCGATCCTGCTGACCGACATCGTCTGCTTCGCCCTGTTCGCGGTCTCGCTGCATTTCATCATGGGGCCGGCCGGCATGGTGTCGTTCGGCCATGCCGCCTATTTCGGCATCGGCGCCTATGCGGCGGGCCTCCTGTTGAAGCGCGCGGGCCTGCCGATGGAGGCAGCGCTCCTGATCGCACCCCTGGTCGCCGGCGCTTTCGCCATCGTTTATGGCTGGTTCTGCGTGCGCCTGTCCGGCGTCTACCTCGCCATGCTGACCCTGGCCTTTGCCCAGATCAGCTGGTCGATCGTCTTCCAGTGGGATTCGGTCACCGGCGGCAGCAACGGCGTGTTCGGTGTCTGGCCGTCAGCCTGGCTCGCCGACAAGACCGTCTATTACTACCTAGCCCTCGGTCTCTGCGGTGCCGGCGTCGCCTTGCTATGGCGCGTGATGTTCTCGCCCTTCGGCTTCGTGCTGCGCGCCGGTCGCGACTCGCCCTTGCGTGCCGAAGCCATCGGCATCGATCTGCGCCGCTTCCAGTGGGCGGCCTTCGTGCTGGCGGGCGCGCTGGCGGGCCTGGCCGGCGCCGTCTACGCCTTTTCCAAGGGCAGCATCTCGCCCTCGACGATTTCCATCGCCCAGTCGACCGACGGGCTGGTCATGGTGCTGCTGGGCGGCGTCGAGACCCTGACCGGCCCGGTGGTAGGCGCGGCGATCTTCACCTGGCTGCGCGACGTGGTGGCCCGCAATACCGAGTTCTGGCGGGCCGTCATCGGCCTAGTGATCCTGCTGATCGTGCTGTTGTTCCCGCAAGGGCTAGTGGGCGGCCTCAAAGCGCTGGCGATGCGCTGGCGGGAAGGCCGCGCATGAGCAATGCCGTTCTCCTGGTCGAAGGACTGCACAAGGCGTTCGGCGGTGTGCAGGCGGTGGCCGACGTCTCCTTCGCCGTCAGTGCCGGGGAGATGCTGGCGCTGATCGGGCCCAACGGTGCGGGCAAGAGCACCTGCTTCAACATGCTGAACGGCCAGCTCAAGCCCGACGCCGGCGTCGTGCGCTTCGAGGGGCGCGATATCGTGGGCTTGCGGCCGCGCGCCATCTGGCGCCTGGGGGTGGGGCGCACCTTCCAGATCACCGCCACCTTCGCGTCGCTGTCGGTGCGCGAGAACGTGCAGATGGCGCTCTATTCGCATGCCGGCCGGCTGCGCTCCCTCCTGACCCGCTTCGGCACCGCCTTCCGGACCGACGCCGATGCCCTGCTCAACCAGGTCGGCATGCTCGACCAGGCCGACCGGACCTGCGGCGTGCTGGCCTATGGCGATCTCAAGCGGGTCGAGCTGGCGATCGCGCTCGCCAACCAGCCGCGGCTGCTGCTGATGGACGAGCCGACGGCCGGCATGGCGCCCAAGGAGCGCGTGGCGTTGATGGAGCTGACGGCAAGCCTGGCACGGGCCCGCAACATCGCCGTGCTGTTCACCGAGCACGACATGGACGTCGTCTTCTCCCAGGCCGACCGCATCATCGTGCTCGATCGCGGCGAGCTGATCGCGGGCGGCACGCCGGAAGAAGTGCGCAACAATCCCGACGTGCGCGCCGTCTATCTCGGGAGCGTGCATTGAGCTCGCCGGCGATCCTCGAGGTTCGCGACCTGCACGCCTTCTATGGCCGTGCCCATATCCTGCACGGCGTCTCGCTCGAGGCGCGAGCCGGCGAGGTGGTGGCACTGCTCGGCCGCAATGGCGCCGGCAAGTCGACGACCATGAAGGCGATCATGGGGCTGGTGCCGCCGGCGCGCGGCGAGGTGAGCTTCGATGGTCGGCGCATCGAGCGCCTGCCGCCTTATCGCATCGCCCGTCTTGGCCTCGGCTACGTACCGGAGGAGCGGCGCATTTTCACTGATCTGTCGGTGACGGAAAATCTCGAAGTCGGTCGCCAGGCGGCGCGCGCGGGCACGCCAACCTGGGACGAAAGAAAGCTGTTCACGCTCTTTCCCAATCTGGGCGGCATGCGCGAGCGGCCGGGCGGGCGGATGTCGGGCGGCGAGCAGCAGATGCTCACCATCGCCCGCACCCTGATGGGCAACCCGCGCTGCGTGCTGCTCGACGAACCGTCGGAGGGCCTGGCGCCGATCATCGTCGAGCAGATGGCCAATTCCATCCGGGCCCTGAAGAGCGAGGGGCTTTCGGTCCTGCTCAGCGAGCAGAACCTGCATTTCTCCCAGGCCGTCGCCGACCGGGCCTATATCATCGAGAAGGGCCAGATCCGCTTCGGCGGTTCGATGGCCGAGCTGACGGCCGACGCGTCGTTGCGTGAACAGTACCTATCGGTGTGAGCATGTCTTCCAAAAGCAGCTTTACCGTCGGCATCGATGTCGGCGGCACCTTCACCGACCTGCTGGCGATCGATCCCGAAACCCGCGAGGTGAAGCTCGCCAAGGTGCCGACCACCGTTGACAACCAGGCGATCGGCTTCATGGCGGCTCTTGCTGAGGCGGGGCTCGATCCCGCGGCGCTGCAGGCGGTGGTGCATGGCACGACCACGACGACCAACGCGCTGCTGGAGCGCAAGATCGCCAAGGTCGGGCTGATCACCACCAAGGGCTTCCGCGACGTTCTGGAGCTCGGCCGGCGCACGCGGCCGCAGCCTTACGGTCTGCGCGGCACTTTCCGGCCGATGATCGACCGCGAAGTGCGGCTCGAAGTGCCGGAGCGCATGGATGCCGACGGCAAGGTGCTGACGCCGCTCGACGAGGCCGCGGTGGCGGCGGCGGCGAAGGCTCTGCTGGCCCAGGACTGCGAGGCGGTGGTGATCCACTTCCTGCACAGCTACATCAACCCGGCGCACGAGCGGCGCGCCGCCGAGATCGTGCGCGGGCTGTGGCCCAACGCCTACGTCACCGCAGGCCACGCGATCCTGTCGGAGTATCGCGAGTACGAGCGCGGTGTGACGGCGGCGGTGAACGCCTCGGTGCAGCCGGTGCTCGATCGGTACCTGTCGCGTCTGCGCAAGGAGCTGGGAGCCAAAGGCTTCGACCGCGACCTGCTGGTGATGCAGGGCAATGGCGGCACGATTTCCTCGCAGCTGATCGCCGAGGCGGCGGTGAACACAGTGATGTCGGGGCCGGCTTCCGGCGTGATGGCGGCCGCCTATACCGGCCGCGCGTCGGGCCATCCCCACCTGATCACCTACGACATGGGCGGCACCTCGACCGATGTCGGCCTGATCGAAAATGCCGTGCCGCAGGTCTCCGGCGAGCTGGAGCTGGAATACGCCCTGCCGATCCATGTGCCGATGGTCGACGTGCATACGATCGGCGCTGGCGGCGGTTCGATCGCCTCGGTCGACGCGGCGGGCATGCTGCGGGTCGGCCCGGAAAGTGCGGGCGCGCGGCCGGGGCCGATCTGCTACGGCCGCGGCGGCAGCGAGCCCACCATCACCGACGCCAACCTGATCCTGGGGCGGCTCAACCCCGACCGCCTGCTGGGCGTCGACGACAAAGTGACCTTGGACCGAGTGCGGGAACTCACTTTGCAGAAGGTCGGCCAGCGGCTCGGTCTCGATGCTGAAGCGGCGGCCGCCGCCATCCTGCGCATCGCCAACGATCGCATGGCCGGTGCCATCCGCCTGGTGTCGTTGTCGCGCGGCCACGATCCGCGCGATTTCGCCCTCTTTGCCTTTGGCGGTGCGGGCCCTCTGCATGCCACCGCGCTGGCGCGTGAGCTTGCCATCCCGACCGTCCTGGTGCCGGCGCGGCCCGGCATCACCAATGCGCTGGGCTGCGTCGTGGCCGATCTGCGCCACGACTATGTGCGCACGGTGAACAAGCCGCTGTCGGCGGTGGACGATGCCCTGGTGGTGCGCATCTATGCTGAGCAGGCCGCCGAGGGCGAGGCCACGATCGCCCGCGAGGGCGTGCCGGTGCGCGAGCTGCGCCGCGTGCTGACGGCCGACATGCAGTTCCAGGGCCAGAGCCACATTCTGTCGGTCGCCGTCGAGACCGCGGAGATCGGCGTGGCCGGCCTGCACAAGGCGTTTGCCGCGGCCTATTTCCGCCGCTTCGGCATCGAGCTGCCGGAGATTCCGCCGGTGCTGGTGAACCTGCACACGGCGGTGATCGGCGTGCGGCCGGAAATATCGCTCGCAGCCCTTGCCGCGACCGAGCGCGCGCCGACGCTCGAGGCGGCAAAGGTCGGCGAGCGGCGCGTCTGGTTCAGCGACGGTTGGCGACAGACGCCGATCTACGCCCGCGAGAAGCTGCCGCTCGACGCCGCCTTCGAAGGTCCGGCGATCCTCGAACAGCTCGATTGCACGACGGTCGTCGAGCCTGGCGACAAGGTCCGCCAGGACAAGCTCGGCAATCTGTTGATCTCGGTCTCGTAGCTCTGCTTACAACGGCGCGGGATCGAGGAAGCGCTTCAAGACGTTCCGCGTCAGCCGGCTGACGTTGTTGTCATAGTCGTTGTGCGACAGGGCGCAGACCCAGGCGATCGAGCCGGTCGAAAACACTGCGCCCCCGTTGGCGGTCGGAAAGAACACCAGATCGGCGCGAACCTGGGCGTTCTGATCGCCCATCACGCCACGATGCAGCGTACGAATTTCCTCCGGCGCCGGTGTGCCGCCATAGCCGAGTCGGTCGGCGGTCGCCAGCCAGACCGTTCCGGGCGGCGTGCCGAGCGAGAAATCGACACGGTCGATCTCGACGCCGGCCGCGCCGTTGCCGCGCAGGCCGAAGTCGCCCAGCGGCGTATCGAGATCGATGCCGGCGGTCAGCCAGCCGAGCCCCGGTGCCCGCGCCCCGTCCAGCCATCGGTAGGGCGAGGAATGGGTGAATACCTGGGCGTCGAAGCCGACGCCGACCAGGCGCTGCGGCGGCCGGCCGTTGCTGCGCCAGGTCGAGGAGGGTTCGCCGGTGAAGGCCAGCGCCGTCTCGCCGGCCTCGCCCTCCCAGGTACGCAGGCCGGTCATGCCGCGGCGCATCTCGATCGTGTGCGGCACCGTCGGATGATAGGCGATCCGCCAATAGAAGCCGTTGCCGCCGAGATACATGTGCCGGCCGCCGCCGCGCTGGTAGGCGTCGAATGCCTCCCAGATCTCGCGGCTGATATATTCCGGGTGTGAGCCGGTAACGACGCAGGTGTAGGGCTTCAGCACCTGCACGCCATGGCGATGGATGTCGTCGTCGGTGACGATGTCGTAGTCCTGTCCGATCGCCTCGAGCCAGTCGATGAAATGTGTGTCGTTGCCGTAGTTGAACACGTTGCCGCGCGGCCGCATGTTCAGGATCGGCCGCCGTGCACTGCTGATGTTCCAGCCGCTGCCGTCGGCATGGGTGTCGTAGGTCGACAGGCCGAGCTCGCGATGCTCCTGCAGGTAGGCGTCGTCGCGCGACAGGGTGAGAAGACCCTCCAGCATCGCCTCGGCATGGACCTGATCGAGCCGCAGGGCGCTGTTGGCATAGGCGAGGAAGGTGGCCGTGCTGGCGACGAAGGCCAGCTTCGAGGTCGGCTTGCCGATCTCGGCCCGCACGAAGAAGCCGACGAAGCTCTCGACCGGCTCGGCACCCTGCATCGCCCGCAGCCGCAAGGCATAGAAGCCGCTCTTCCAGTCGGTTGGCACGCGAAAGCGCAAGGTCGGTTTCCACTCCGCATCGGCGACATCGTCGCTATGGAAGTGGATGGCGCCGTACTGGGCGGGGCAATCGGTCCAGCGGTCGGTGCTGCCGTCCCAATTGGCGCCCGTCACGGCACGCGTCGGCATCTGACGCAGGGTGCCGTGCAGGTGCTGGGTCGACAGGTCGGTGACCTGATCCGTCGCCATCCCACGGGAAAAATCCCAGGCGCCCAGCAGACGCTGGTCGGTCGTGGGGAAGCTCGTGGTCTCGCAGAGGCGATGGAGACCGTCGAGGGTCTCGGCGGCCGCGTAGAGGCGTGGCCTGTCGATCTTGCCGTCGTAGAAGCCCTCGAAGGTTTCCTTGCCGGCTGTCGACGCATGCGCGGCGATGGCCAGCGGCGTCGCTTCCGGCCAGCGCATCGATGTGGGGCCTTCCGCTTCGACGACCTGGCTGCGGTCGCGGCCGGCCTGCGGATCGGCGCTGCGCACCATGATCCTGATGCGCCCGGCGTCGGCGTCCCAGGCCGCGCCCGCCAGCACCCATTCACGCGACAGCAAAGGCTCGGTGGTGGCGACCCGCCAGCTCTTGCCCTGCATCGCCAGCACGAACTCGAGGCGACCCGTCTCGTCGAGGCCGAGACGCCAGCCTTCCTTTGTGTCGCCGCGCCAGCGCGACAGGACCGTTTGGATGCGCTCCCCGGGCAGGGTGGGCCAGAGGAAGGCGCCCACCGTGAAGGACTGCAATGCCGACAGCGGCGGTCCATCCGGCACGACCGCGCAGGAACCCGGCCGGATCGGCTGATGGGTCAGCCCGATCGTACGGTCGAACGATGCCGGCAACTCCTCGAGCCGCAAGCCCGGGCCGTTTGGGTCGGGGTCGCCGCAGCGCACGCGTACCAGCACGGCCTCGGCGCTGGGCAGTGTCGGACTCGACAGTTGAAAGGTGATCTCTTCTCCCGGCGAGGCCACCAGCGGCCAGGCGTATCCCAGGACGGACGTCGTATCGGTCATGCCAGCGGACCACTCAGATGAGGCGGCAGGGACGTCCCGGTCAGGGCCTCCCAACGCAGCTTGAAGACTTCCCACTCCGCCTCGGCAATCGAGGTGAAGACATGATTGCGCATCAGCTCGATCGGCTTGCCGCGCTGCCGCGGCAGTCGACCCAGCGTCCATTGCTTGCCGGGCTCGGTCACGACGAGCACATAGCGCCCGTCGGACTGCGGGTCGCCGTTCCAGCGCATGCGATGGAGCAGCTTCTGTAGTTCGTCGCCGTGGGGGCCGCGCGGCTTGGCGCGGAATTCTTCCACGAGATCGAGACGCGCGGGATCGATCGGCCAGTGTGCAGCCTCGGGATAGGTGACCAGCATGGCGGCTACTGGGTCAGCCAGCTCACCCAGCGTTCCCGCATCTTGGCGCGGTTGCTGGCGATCCATTCGAAGTCGGCGATGACGAGCTTCTCGTAGTTGTCGGGATAGCTCGGGCGATAGCGGCGTTCATCGGCCGGGACCTGGGTCGCGGCCTCCTTGTTGTTGGAATCGAAGCTGACCGCCGTGCTGAACGGCAGGTGCTCGGCCGGATTCTGGACGAAGAAATCCAGGAACTTGACGGCATTTGCCGTATTGGGGCTGCCTTTCAGGATCGCCCAATTGCCGGTGTCGCGGATGGCGCCGTTCCAGGTGAAGTCGAACTCGCCGCTCTTGGCCAGCGGCACGGCGCGGCTCGAATAGAGCATGCTCATGACGGCATCGCCGCCACGCAGGATCTGCATCGAGTTGTCGCCGCTCTTCCACCAGGCAGCAACGTTCTTCTTGATCGTGTCGAGCTTCTTGTAGGCGCGGTCGAGGTCCATCGGGAACAGCTTGTCGCGCGGCACGCCGTCGGCCATCAGAGCGGCCAGGGGCACCCACCAGTCGCGATCGCCCGTATCGGGCAGGGAACGCGGTCCAGGAAACTTGGCGACGTCGAAGAAATCCGCCCAGGACTGCGGCCCACCAGACGGAAAGGCCTTCTTGCTCCAGGTCAGCGCCATGCCGCCGACGGTGCGGATGATGCCGCGCTGCATGCAGCTGTTGGGCAGGGCATGCGCCACGATGCCCGGCATGGCGGCACAATCCAGCGGCTGCAGGATCTCGGCATGCTGGATCAGGTCGGGCGGTGTCGCCGTGACGACATCGAACGGCACATTGCCGGTGCGTGCCCCGGCGATCGCGCGGGCCCACTGGTCGGGCAGTTCGATGGCGATGGCGCGCACGCGGATGCCCGTCTCGGCTTCGAACCGCTTGTAGAAGTGGGTCTGCAGGCTGTTGGTCATCAGCCCGCCGGTGGTCGCGATGATCACTTCGCCGCCGGCGGCTTTCGCCGTGGAAACGAAGGGAAGGGTGGCGGCGCCTGCCATGGCCGCGCGGCGTGTAATCCTCATGCTGCTCTCCTGCTCAACGTCCCCGTTACCCTGTTTTGCGCGTCGTCGAACCGCTTCGGCCGCTGCGCCCAAGGAAATGTCCGATCACCAGCGCCAGTATGGTGAGGCCGGTCAGCACGGTCGCGACCGCCGCCAGGATCGGTGAAACATTATAGTCGATGTCCTCGAACATCTTGCGCGGCAGCGAGCGATGGTCGAGGTCCGAAATGAAGAACGAGATCACCGGTTCATCGAACGAAATGATGAAGGCAAACAGGGCCGCCGAGACGATGCCGGGCATGATCTGCGGCAGGGTGACCCAGAAGAAGGCGCGCAGCGGGCTGGCGCCGCAGGACAGGGCCGCCCGTTCGAGATCCGCGTCGAACCGGTAGAGCGAGGCCAGGATGGTGAAGACCACGAACGGCATGGCGAGCGCGGTGTGTGCGGCCACGAAGCCGAGTGTCGTGCCGGTCAGCCTGAGGCCGTCGAACACCAGGAAGGTGGCAATGGCCAATGCGATGTTGGGCACGATCACCGGACCGACCACGAGGAGCTCGAAGGCTGGCTTGCCCGGCAGCCGTCCCCGCACCAGCGCCAGCGATATCAGGGTGCCGACGATCGTGGCGACGATGGCGGTCAGGGCGGCGATGCGGATGCTGAAGAAGGTGGCCGCGAGCCAGTCCGGATCGGAGAAGTAGGCCGCGTACCAGTGGAGCGTGAAGCCCGCGGGCGGAAACTTCAGGAAACGGTCCGGCCCGAAGGACATGGGAATGATCAGCGCCGTCGGGACGAGCAGGAAGACGACCACGGCATAGGCGAAGGCGTTGATGGCAAATCGGCTGGCCGTGATGGGCGTGCGCGTCATCGTTGCCCCCTCATACCTGGCGCCTTCATACCTGGCCGACAAAGCGGTCCAGCCGCACGACCCGGTTGAAGGCGATCACCAGCACCAGCACCGCGAACAGCAGCACGCCGATGATGGCGCCGGCGAAGGGCCAGTTGAGCAGCTCGGTGACCTGCTGCTGGACCAGGGTCGCCAGCATCATCTGCTGCGGACCGCCGATCAGGGCGGGCGTCACAAAGAAGCCCAGGGCCAGCAGGAAAACCATGAGGCAGCCCGAGGTGATGCCGGGCATCGACAGCGGCAGGGTGACGTGGCGGAACACCGCGAAGCCGTTGGCGCCCAGCATCTTGGCGGCGCGCTCGTAGTCGTCCGGGATGGCGCGCAGCGAGGCGTAGAGCGGCAGCACGACGAACGGCAGCAGGACATGGCTCATCGCCAGGACGACGGCGCCTTCGGTGCGCAGCAATTGCATGGGCGCGTCGATGATGCCGAGGCCGGTCAGCATATCGTTGATGAGACCGTCGCGCTGCAGCAGCACTAGCCAGGCGTAGGTCCGGACCAGGACCGAGGTCCAGAGCGGCAGCAGGACGGCGATCAGCAGCAGGCTGAGCTGCAGGCCGCGGGCGCGCGCCATCAGGAGCGCCAGCGGATAGCCCAGCAGCAGGCTGATCAAGGTGACGAAGATCGAGATCCGTACCGTTCGATACATCACCCGCAGGTAGACCGGCTCGTCGAAGACCTTGCGGTAATGCTCCACCGTGAAGCCGGGGGCGAACGCGCTCTCGCGCAGCAGCATCCCCAGCGGCAGCAGAAAGGCCAGCAGGATGACCAGCAGGAACGGCAGGGCGAGCAGCAGGCTGACCGCCGGACTGTAGGTCCGGCCGCCCAGCAGGAAGCGGGAGGGCCGACTCTTCATGCGGCCCCCTTCATGCGGCCGCATAAGCGCGGGCGTGCCGAGGCTGCCAGCCCAGCGACAGCGACGTTCCCGCCGCGGGTTCGCTCGCAGCCGTGGCCGCGGTGAGCCGAACGCGCAGGATCGGTCCCTTGGTGCGCACCAGCAAGGTCGTCACGCTGCCGGCATAGATCGCTTCGTTGACGGTCGCCGCGCATCCGCCGGAATCGGCGGAAAGGCGCAGGTTTTCCGGGCGTATCGCGACGCGCACCGCCTGTTGTCGGCTGAGCCGGTCCGCGGCCATGACCGTCGCCCGTTCGCCGCCTTCGAGCTCGACCGCGACCTCGTCGCCGGGCGCGGCATCGTTCGCGGCGGTCGCCGGCCAGAAATTCGTTTCGCCGATGAAGCCTGCGACGAAGGCCGAAGCCGGCGCTTCGTAGAGGGCCCGCGGCGTGTCGAGCTGCTGCAGCTTGCCGTGATCGAGCACGGCGATGCGATCGGCCATGGTCAGCGCTTCGGTCTGGTCGTGGGTGACGAAAATGACCGTGACACCCAACTCGCGCTGCAAATGCTTGATCTCGATCTGCATTTCCTCGCGCAGATTCTTGTCGAGAGCGGACAGCGGCTCGTCCATCAGCAGCACTTCGGGATTGTAGACGACGGCGCGCGCCATCGCGACGCGCTGTTGCTGCCCGCCGGAAAGCTGCGACGGCTTGCGATCGCCGTAGCCGTCGAGACGGACGGTCTTCAGGGCGGCTCTCGCCCGCTCCTCGCGTTCGGCCCGGCCGATTTTGCGCATGCGCAGTGGGAAGGCGATGTTGTCCAGCACGCTCATGTGCGGGAACAGCGTGTAGCGCTGGAACACCATGCCGAGATTGCGCTTGTAGGGCGGCGTCCAGGTCACGTCCTGGCCGTCGATCTCGATGCGGCCCGAATCGGGAAAATCGAAGCCGGCGATGTTCATCAGGATCGTGGTCTTGCCCGAGCCCGACGGGCCGAGCAGTGCCAGGAACTCGCCCTTCTTGACGCCGAGGCTGACGCTGTCCACCGCCGCCACGTCACCATATCGCTTCACGAGGTCATGCACGCCGACATGGTCGCCGGGGGGAGAGCGGTGCTGCAAATCCATTCCAATTGCCTGCTGTCGACGATCATCCTAGGAGGCGGCGTTCATCGAGGACAACTCGATTCTGCGGCGACGTCCGTCTCATGCAATTGGCCGGCCACATGGAGGCGGGGACGGCGATGCGCTCGGGATGACAGCCGAGCTGGATTGCGGCACGGTCCAGCGCAATCAAAGGCCTGCGCAATCAAAGGGAGGAAACGCGATGAAGGTGACCGACATCGCCTGCCATATTCTGCAGTGCAAGGTGGAGAAGCCGTTCGTGTCGGCGCGCGGCTGGGTCTACGGCACGCGGTCGTCCTGCATCGTCGAGATCTCGACCGACGACGGCATCACCGGCTGGGGCGAATGCTATGGCCCGGCGGCCGTCGCCAAGACCTTCATCGAGACGCAGTTCAAATCGCGCGTGGTCGGCAAGGATCCGTTCGACGTCGAGGCGATCTGGGAAGATCTCTACAACAGGATCAAGGATTACGGCACGACCGGCATGGCGATCTCGGCCATCTCGGGCATCGACATCGCACTATGGGACATCATGGGCCGCGCCGTCGGCAAGCCGGTGCACAAGCTGATCGGCGGCGCCTATCGCAGCGAGGTGATCCCCTATGCGACCGGCCTCTACTTCATCGACATGAACCGGCTGATCGAGGAGGCCGTCGAAGAGGCGCTGGACTTCAAGAATGACGGCTTTCGCGCCATCAAGATGAAGATCGGCCTGGGCGACCTGAAGCTCGATGCCCGGCGCGTTGCGGCGGTGCGCGAGGCGATCGGCCCCGAGGTCAAGCTTGCGGTCGATGCCAACCACTGCTTCTCGGTGCCCAATGCGATCAAGCTCGGCCGCCTGCTGGAGGAGCACGACATCCTTTGGTTCGAGGAACCGATCAGCCCCGAGGATCGCGACGGTTATGTCGAGGTGACGCGGGCGCTCGACATGGCCGTGGCCGGCGGCGAGAACGATTTCACCCGCTGGGGCTTCCGCGATGTAATCGCCCGCAAGGCGATGGATATCGTGCAGCCCGATCTCTGTGCCGCCGGCGGCTTCTCGGAATGCCGCAAGATCGCCGCGCTCGCCTCGGCCTTTGGCGTTGAATGCGTGCCGCACGCCTGGGGCTCGGCCATCGGGCTCGCGGCGACGGTGCAGTTCCTGGCGGCCTTACCCGACCAGCCGCCGGCCTTCCGCCCGATGCCGCCGATGCTCGAATTCGAGCAGACGCCCAACCCGCTGCGCGATCATCTGGCGCAGGTGCCGATCGAGCAGAAGAAGGGCGTCGTCGCGGTGCCGACCGGTCCCGGCCTCGGCATCGAAATCGATCGCGATGTCCTGAAGAAGTACAAGGTGGCTTAGCAAAAACCTCACCCTGAGGAGCCGCGCCAAGCGCGGCGTCTCGAAGGGTGGGCAACATCGAGCGTGTATCCATCCTTCGAGACGCATCGCTGCGCGATGCTCCTCAGGATGAGGTGAGGAGTGGACATGAAAATCGTCGACGTAAAGGCCTACCCGACCAGCTTCCGCGTGCCGCCGGAGCGGCAGGTGTCGCTCGGCATCGGCACCATGACCAAGCGCGACTGCGTGATGGTGAAGGTGACGACCGAGGACGGCATCGTCGGCTGGGGCGAGAGCCATCATGCGCGGTCACCCGGCAGCATCGGCCATCTGATCAACACGACCTTGCGTGGTTTCGTGGTCGGCATGGATGCCACGGACACCGTGGGCATCTGGTCCAAGATCTACAAGTTCCAGCTCGGCAGCCACGGCATGGGCGCCGCCACCGCCATGGCGATGAGCGGTCTCGACCAGGCGCTGTGGGACATCAAGGGCAAGGCCGTGGGCTGGCCGCTCTACAAGCTGCTGGGCGGCAGCAACCGGCCGGTGAAGGCCTATGCCGGCGGCATTGCGCTGGGCTATCAGGCCCCCGAGGCGCTGGCCGATGAAGCCGCTCCCATGGTGGCCGCCGGCTACAAGGCGCTGAAGCTTCGGGTCGGCGACAGCGTGAAAGCCGACATCGCGCGCATGACGGCGGTGCGCCGCCGTTTCGGCGACGAGGTGGTGCTGCTGACCGACGCCAACACCGGCTACACGCCGGAAGACGTGCGCCGCGTCATGCCGGCGATGGACGAGCTCGGCATCGCCTGGCTGGAGGAGCCGTTTCCGGCGCACGACCATCGTTCCTATGCCATGGCCAAGGGCTGGGGCCGCACACCCTTGGCGGCCGGCGAGAACCACTACACCCGCTTCGAGTTCCATCGGCTGATCGAGGACGGCAACATCACCATCCTGCAGCCCGACCTTTCCAAGAGCGGCGGCATCACCGAGGTGCAGCGCATCGCGGCGGCCGCCTCGATGTGGAAACTGCCGATCCATCCGCACAGTTCGATGACCGGCCTGAACCACGCCGTGTCGATCCATTTCCTCGCCTCGATCGACAATGGCGGCTACTTCGAAGCCGATCTCTCGGTCGCCAACAAGTTCCGCGACGAGCTGGGCAGCGAGCCCTGGAAGATCGCCCCGGACGGCTGCGTGCGGCCGCTCGACAGGCCGGGCATCGGTGTCGAGATCGACGAGAAGTTCCTGATCGCCAATCCGGTGATCGAGGGCCCCGGCTACGTTTGACGTTATGTTTGAGGCTATGTCTGAGGGATGAGGTCCGACGCCTTTTCCGCGATCATGTTGGTCGCGGCATAGGTGTTGCCCGAGACCATCGTCGGCATGCAGGACGCGTCGGCGACGCGCAGACCCTGCAGGCCAATGACGCGCATCGACGCCGGATCGACCACCGCCATCGGATCGGTGCCGATCTTGGCCGTGCCGACTGGGTGGTAGGTCGTCGAACCGGTGGCGCGGGCATGCGCCATCCACTGCTCGTCGGTCTTCGTGTCGGGGCCCGGGAAATTCTCGCGGATGACATGGTTGGCCAGCGGCGGCGTGGCGAGCAGCTTGCGCAGATACTTCATCGCGGCGAGCAGGGCGTCGCGATCGATCTGGTCGGCAAGGTAGTTCGGCTGAATCTCCGGCTTGGCCGTGGGATCGGCAGAGAGCGCCTTCACGTGACCGGTGCTCTCGGGCCGCAATTGCGCGGCCCCCAGGGTCATGCCGGGGACGGTATCCAGGACGGTGGTGCCGTAGCGGCCGCCGCCATAGCTCGCCGGCGCGAAATAGAGCTGCATATCGGGCGTTTCCAAACCGGGCCGTGTCCTGAGGTAGCCACCGGCATGGCTCGGCGCCGTGGTCAGCAACCCCTTGCGGCTGACGGCATAACGCAGAACTTCCGCCACCAGCCGAAGGCCATGGCTGCGCTCGTTGAGCGACCCGGCGCCTTTGACCAATGCCGACACACGCACGGCATAATGGTCACGGAAGTTGCGCCCGACGCCGGCCAGCACGTGACGTGCCGGCACGCCGATGGCGGCGAGATCGTCGGCGTGGCCGATGCCGGAGAGCTGCAGGAGTTGCGGCGTATTGATGGCGCCGCCGGCGAGGATGACGTCGCGGCGGGCCCGGATCTGCTTGGTTTGGCCGTCCTGGCAATAGGTGATGCCGGTGGCGCGTTTGCCGTCGAGATCCACCCGCTCGACCAGCGCCCCGGTGAAGACACGCACGTTCGGGCGTTTCATCGCCAACTTGAGGTAGGCGTCGACAGGACTCCAGCGCCGTCCGTTCCTCATCATGTTCTGGTAGAGGAGCGTGCCCTCCTGGTCGCCGCCGTTGTAATCGGGCGTGCGTTTGAGGCCGAGGGCTTCGTTGGCGGCCATGAAGGCATCCGACAAGACATGCGGGTCGCGCTGGTCTTCGATGACGAGCGGACCCTCGCGGCCACGCACCTCGTCGCTGCCGCCGGCGCGCGATTCGGCGCGCTTGAAGTAGGGCAGCACATCGCTCCACGACCAGCCGCGACAGCCGAGCTGCGCCCAGGTGTCGTAGTCGGCCGCCTGGCCGCGCACATAAAGATGGCCGTTGATCGAGCCTGAGCCGCCCAGCACCTTGCCGCGTGGGAACCGTATCTTGCGGCCGTCGATATGCGGACCGGGCGCGGTTTCGTAACCCCAGTTGAGAGCATCGTCGTAGACCGTCTTGTTGAAGCCGGCCGGGATCCTGATCCAGATGCTGCTGTCCTTGCCGCCCGCTTCGATCACCGCGACGGTGTTCTTGCCCGAGGCGGAGAGCCGGTTGGCGAGCACGCAGCCCGCGGCGCCGGCCCCGACGATGACGTAGTCGAATTCGTCCATGCTCGCTCCCTTTAGGCCGCCACCACCAGGGTCGAGGCGAGCTGGCGCACCGACTTCACCATGGCCATGGCGACCAGCTTGCCGGTCTTGCGGTTCTCCTCGCTGATCGTCACGTCCTCGAGGAAGCTGAACCGGCCGAAGGCGCCCTTGGCCTCGAGCTCGACGATATGCGTCGAGAGGGTCGGATCTGCCACGATCACCACCCGCGTCTTGTCGAGGCCGAGTCCGGCCAGGGCGGCCGCGGCGGAAATGTTGACGTTCTGCGGATAGAGGCGGGCGCCTTCGCGCACCGGTCCGTCGAACACGGTGTGCGGTGCCGTTAAGGCATCGAGATCGACCAGCGTCTCTGCCACCGTTCCCTTCCAGGCCGACGGATCCTTGCGCACTGTGACGGTGACACTGT
This sequence comes from Alphaproteobacteria bacterium 65-37, assembly GCA_001897995.1. Classification (GTDB taxonomy): domain Bacteria; phylum Pseudomonadota; class Alphaproteobacteria; order Reyranellales; family Reyranellaceae; genus Reyranella. The sequence continues at coordinate 22,083 of MKRV01000041.1, forward strand.
CCAGCCCGCCCACGGCGGCACTGCTCAGGATGTCGAGCGCGCCGATGCCGCCGGAGGGCAGGATGAGCTTGCGGCCGCTCGCCCTGGCCGCGGCCAGCAGGCGATCGAGCAAAGCGGTGTCGGTGAAGGCACCGACCGATGTCACCAGGAAGTCGGCACCGCCTTCCAGCACGCGCTGGCCGTAGGCGCGCACGGCTTCGTGGCCGGCGCATTCGGCGACGGCGTCGAAGGTATGGGCAAAGAATTGCTCGGGCTCGTGCGTGAGGATCCCTTCGCTACGCGGCCGTTTCACCAGCGCGGCCACCAGCTTCAGGTTCTCGATGTCGCCGGCCTTGAGGGCGGCATCGACATGCTTGCCGATCGCCCCATAGCCGATCATGCCCAGCTTGACGGTCATGCGAGCTTCGCTTCGACCCAACGCGCCCAGGCGATCAGCCGGTCGTCGTCGCCGTGCCGGCCCACGAGTTGCACCGACAGCGGCAGGCCGAACGGGCCGCTGTTGAAGGGCAGCGCGATGCAGGGCGTGCCGAGCAGGGTCCAGACGCGGTTGAACAAGGGATCACCGGTATTGCCGAGCCCTGCCGGCGCCTCGCCCTTGGCCGCAGGCGTCAGCAGGAGATCGAACGTCTCCCAGGCCTCGCCGAGCTGTCCGACCGCGATCTTCTTGCGTTTCTTGGCGTCGGCATATTGCTGGCGGCTGACCGCGTCGCCATCGACCATCACGGCCTTCATCGTCGGCGAGAAGAGATGCGAGAAGCGGGCACGCTCCTTGGCGTAGGAGATCGTCGCCTCCTTGGTCATGAGGCGGTTCTGCGCCGGCACCAGGCCGGTCCAGCTGTCCGGCGCCCGCCATTCCCGGACCTTGGCGCCGGCGGCGCGTAGGAGACGCGCCGCCTCCTCGATGTTCTTCCTGTTGTAGGGATCGGCCTCGTCCCACCAGGGCGTGCGCACCAGGCCGATGCGCGGCGCTTCACCTCGCTGAGGGGGATCGGCCGGCGCATGGCCATAGGCGGCGCGGATCAGGGCGAGGTCGTTGGCTTCGCGCGTGAAGAAGCCCAACGTGTCGAGGCTCTGGGCATAGGCCTTCACGCCGGTCATGTCGGCCCAGCCGTACGTGCCCTTGTAGGCCACCACGCCGTTGAAGGCGCCGGGGCGGATGACCGATCCCGCGGTCTGTGTGCCGTAGCCCACCGGCGCCATGAAATCGGCAACGGCGGCCGCCGAGCCCGACGACGAGCCGGCCGGTGTGTGGCGGAGATTGTGCGGGTTATGGGTCTTGCCGGCATGGCCGCCGGCGAACTCGGTGGTCACCGATTTGCCCAGCACGATGGCGCCGGCCCGGGTGAGCTGGCTGACGCAGGCTGCATCCTTGCCCACGACGTGATCGCGATAGATCGCCGAGCCGCAAGTGGTGGGCATCGTCCTGGTCGAGATGATGTCCTTCACGGCGAGCGGAATGCCGTGCAGCGGCCCGACCGGGCGTGCACGCTTGTCGAGCTGATCGGCGCGTTTGCGGGCGCCTTCGGCGTCGAGCGCTTCCCAGGCATGGACCTGGCCTTCGCGCGCGTCGATGCGATCGAGGCAGGCCTCGACCAGATCGCGTGCCTTGAGCCGCTTCTCCGCCATGCGCCGCACGGCGTCGCTTGCCGAGAGTCTGTTGGGCGATTTCGCCATGCGTTCTTCCCCCTTGTCCGTCGTTCGGCGCATGATGGCGGAGCGCAGAAGAGAAAGGTAGCCCATGCTCGACGATCCGCCGCTGCTTACGATCAAGGCCGGCTTCACGCGGCCCGATCCCGCTCACGTGGCGGCGCTGAAGGGCGCGCAGACCTCGCATCTCGTCGATGCCCTGGACGGTCGCGGTGCTCTCGACTGGACGATCAAGCCCTGCGATCCGGCGAACGCGTCGTTCGTCGGTGTCGCCGTCACCTGCCATGCCTATCCCGCCGACAACCTCGCCCTGTTCGGCGCCATGGAGATCGCCCAGCCGGGTGACGTGATCATGTGCGCCAACGATTCCTACCGCCTGACGGCGCTGGTCGGCGATCTCGTGGCCGGCATGATGAAGAATGCCGGTCTCGCCGCCCTGGTCACCGACGGGCTGGCGCGTGATCGTGCCGGCATCGTCGCGGCCGGCCTGCCGCTTTTCTGCGCCGGCATCGTGCCCAACTCGCCGGCCAAGAACGGGCCGGGCAGCGTCGGCCTGCCGGTCACGATCGGCGGCGTTCCGGTGAGCTCCGGTGACGTCATCGTGGGCGACCCCGATGGCGTGGTGGTGGTGCCGCAGGCGATCCTGGAGGCCACGATCAGGCGGCTGCGCGACGTGCAGGCGGCCGAACTCAAGGCTGAGGCGATGGTGAAAGCCGGTGCTAAGATGACCGCCAGTGCCGCGGCACTGCTGAAGTCGCCGCGAGTGCTGCGCCTCTAGGGGAGGGTCCCATGCCGCAGGGTCTGCCGTTCAAGGTCCAGAAGCTTGGCCACGCCGTGGTCTATGTCGCCGACCTGGAGCGCAGCAAGCGCTTCTACACCGAGGTGCTGGGCTTCAAGGTGTCCGACATCTATCCCGGCTCGATGATGCCGGGCGGCATGGTCTTCCTGCGCTGCAATGGCGACCATCACTGCCTGGCGCTGGTCGGCGGCCGCGGCGAGGGAGGCGAGGGCCCGAAGAGCCTGCATCATCTCGCCTTCGAGCTCGCCACCCTGGACGAGATCTTCCGTGCCCGCGATCACCTGAAAGCGCATGGTGCCAAGCTGGTCTACGAAGGCCGCCGTCGCGCCGGCTGCCAGATCTCGGTCGAGTTCCTCGATCCCGACGGCCATCACCTCGAGCTCTACTGGGGCGTCGACCAGATCGGCTCCGACGACCGGGCACGGCCGGCCGAGGAATGGCGCCAGACCATGACCCTGGAGGATGCCGTGCGGGTCGCCCCGCCCGGCCAGGACACGACCCTGCGCGACTCCGACCTCAAGGGGCGCTTCGATGGCTGAGAGCCTGATGTTTCACGACGGCAACCGCCGCCTGCAGGACGAATTTGACAGCCGCCGCATTGCCGATCGCCTGGTCGAGAAGCTGACCCACACGGAGTTCACGGCAAGCGATCGCGCCTTCATCGAAGGCGCGATGTTCTTCTTCCTTGCGACGTCGGATGATCGCGGCCAGCCGGACTGCTCCTTCAAGGGCGGCACGCCGGGCTTCGTGAAGGTGATCGGCGCGAGCGAGCTCGCCTTTCCCGACTATGACGGCAATGGGATGTTCAAGAGCCTGGGCAATATCCTGGCCAATCCCAGTGTCGGGCTCTTGTTCATCGACATGGGCGAGAAGCCGCGCCGGGTCAGGGTCAATGGCGAGGCGACCGTCAGCCGCGACGATCCGCTGATGCAGCGCTTTGCCGGTGCGCAGCTCCTGGTCCGGGTGAAGGCACGCGCGATCTTTCCCAATTGCCCGCGCTACATCGTGACGCCGGGCGCAAGCGACGCCTCCAGGTACGCACCGCGTCCCGGCTACGAACCGCCGGAGCCCGCCTGGAAGGGGTTCGACGACTTCAAGGACTACATCCATCCAAGGCAGAAAACACCCGAGGGTGCTTGAAAAGGGCTGACTCCGAGTTGCTCTGAAACGCGCACCACGTGAACTGTCCAGGCTTCATCGGCTTTGACCTTCCATATCGCTCCGCGATCGGCTTGCTCGACGCCGCAGACCTTTGGCGGCAGACTTTCCGGGATCGAGTGTGGAGGATTGAGCGGTGAGCAAGCGGTTCGCGATCATCGGGGCCGGCATGTCGGGCATCCTGACGGCCATCAAGCTCAAGGAACGCGGCATCACGGATTTCGTGATCTACGAAAAGGCGTCCCGGCTGGGCGGCACCTGGCGCGACAATACCTATCCCGGCCTGTCCTGCGACGTGCCGAGCCATGTCTATGCGTATTCCTTCGAGCTGAAGCCCGACTGGACGCACCGCTTCTCGCCGGGCGCGGAGATCCAGGGCTATTTCGAAGGCGTGGCGAAGAAGTACGACCTCGATCGCCACTTCCGTTTCGACAGCGAGATCGAGCGCGCCGAGTATCGTGGCGGCCGCTGGCATCTTTCGATCAAGGGCGGTGCTGCCGATAGCGTCGATTTCGTGATCGCAGCGACCGGCGTGCTGCATCATCCTGCGACGCCCGACATTCCGGGACTCGGCGATTTCAAGGGCGCATGCTTCCATTCCGCCCGCTGGGACCATTCGGTTGCGCTCGAAGGCAAGCGGGTAGGCATCATCGGGACGGGCTCGACGGCCATCCAGATCGTGCCCGCGCTGGTCGATCGGGTCGGGCAACTGGTCCTGTTCCAGCGCACGGCGCAGTGGGTGCTGCCGCTGGCCAATCCACCCTACAGCGCGGACGAGCATGCGATGTACCGCGCCTCGCCGGAAGCGCTCCAGCAGTCCTATGATTTCTGGTCGGCGCGCTTCGTCGACACCTTTGCGCGTGCCGTGATCGGCGATCAGGACGAGCTGCACAAGATCGAGGCGGCCTGCCGCAGCAATCTCGAAGAGAATGTGCACGACCCCGAGCTCAGGCGGCGGCTCACGCCCGACTATCGCGCCGCCTGCAAGCGGCTGATCATGTCGGACATCTTCTATCCGGCGGTGCAGAAACCCAACGTCACCCTGGTCACCGACGGCATCGAGCGCATCGAGGCCGCGGGCGTGCGAACGAAGGATGGCGTCCTGCACGAGCTCGATGTGCTGGTTCTGGCGACCGGCTTCGACGGCCACGCCTTCCTGCGGCCCATCGACGTGATCGGCGAAGGTGGGCTGCGGCTGGCCGACGCCTGGGCCGATGCCAACGAGGCCTACCGGTCGGTCGCGGTGCCGGGGTTTCCCAACTTCTACATGCTGGTCGGGCCCAACAGCCCGATCGGGAATTTCTCCGTGATCCTGATCTCCGAGCTGCAGCTTGCCTATGTGCTGCAACTCGTCGACCTGGTGCTGCAGGGCAGATGTCACGCCGTGGCGCCGTCGAAAGCCGCCACGCAGCGTTTCAATACGGCACTGCGCGAGGCCATGAAGGGGACGGTCTGGGTTACCGGATGTCGCAGCTGGTATCTCGACCGTAACGGCAATCCCGCCCTCTGGCCGTGGAGCTTCGATCGCTTCCGGACCGAGATGCAGGCGCCCGATCTCGTCGATTTCGATTTGGTCGCGAGAGAGACGACACCGCAGGCGGCCGCGTCCAGCTAGGGAGAAGCCAGTATTCTCGCCTGTGGTCTATCATCTTCGCACGATCATATGACATCGGCGCGGGTGAGATGCGATGATCCAATCAAAAATATAGACCAAAGAAGCTTGCAGCGGAGCGCGGCCTGCCCGCTATAGTTCGCGAGCGGAGCCGACGCGGTCCGCGCCCTTAGCAATTTTGACGTTCACCAGCACGCAGACGCAATTGGAGGCCAAGATGGACACGAACGTTGATAATGCCGCGCCCAGTGCATGTCCCTTCAGCGGCGCGCGCGGTCACACGAACCGCGACTGGTGGCCGAATCAACTGGACCTTCAGGTGCTTCACCAGCACTCGAGCCTGTCCAATCCCATGGGCCAGGCGTTCGATTACGCCAAGGCATTCAAGAGCCTCGACCTCCAGGCCGTGATCAAGGATCTCCATGCCTTGATGACCCAGTCGCAGGACTGGTGGCCGGCCGACTTCGGCCATTACGGCGGCCTGTTCATCCGCATGGCATGGCATAGCGCCGGCACATACCGCATTGCCGATGGCCGTGGCGGCGGTGGACGGGGCCAGCAGCGCTTCGCCCCCGTGAACAGCTGGCCGGACAACGCGAACCTCGACAAGGCTCGTCGGCTGCTCTGGCCGATCAAGCAGAAGTACGGCCAGAAGCTGTCCTGGGCCGACCTCATCATCCTGACGGGCAACGTTGCCCTCGAATCGATGGGCTTCAAGACATTCGGGTTCGGCGGCGGCCGTGTCGATACCTGGGAGCCCGACCAGGACATCTATTGGGGTCCCGAAGGCAAGTGGCTGGCCGACGAGCGCTACTCGGGCGATCGCGATCTCGAGAATCCTCTCGGCGCCGTCCAGATGGGACTTATCTACGTCAACCCGGAAGGCCCGAACGGTAAGCCCGATCCTCTCGCTGCCGCCCGGGACATTCGCGAGACCTTCGCGCGGATGGCCATGAACGACGAGGAGACCGTCGCTCTCATTGCCGGCGGTCATACGTTCGGCAAGACGCACGGCGCCGGCGATGCCACGCTGGTCGGCCCGGAGCCGGAGGGCGCCCCGATCGAGCAGCAGGGGCTCGGCTGGAAGAGCAAGTACGGCACGGGCAAGGGTGGCGACGCGATCACCAGCGGCCTCGAAGTCACCTGGAGCCAGACGCCGACAAAGTGGAGCAATCACTTCTTCGACAATCTGTTCGGCCACGAATGGGAGCTGACCAAGAGCCCGGCTGGCGCGCACCAGTGGACGCCCAAGGGCGGCAAAGGCGTCGGCACCGTCCCGGATGCGTTCGATCCGGCGAAGCGGCATGCCCCGTCGATGCTGACCACCGACCTTTCTCTGCGGGTCGATCCGGCCTACGAGAAGATCTCGCGCCGCTTCCACCAGAATCCGGCCGAGTTCGCCGACGCCTTTGCCCGGGCGTGGTTCAAGCTGACTCACCGCGACATGGGCCCGATCGTGCGTTACCTCGGGCCGCTCGTGCCGAAGGAAACGCTGATCTGGCAGGATCCGATTCCCGCCGTCGATCACCCGCTGGTCGGCGATAAGGACATCGCCGATCTGAAGGCCAAGGTCCTGGCCTCCGGCCTGTCCGTGTCCGAGCTGGTCTCGGCCGCCTGGGCCTCGGCGTCGACTTTTCGCGGCTCCGACAAGCGCGGCGGCGCCAACGGCGCGCGTATCCGCCTCGCGCCGCAGAAAGACTGGGCGGTCAACCGACCGGGGCAGCTGGCCGTCGTCCTCGACAAGCTCGAAGCAATCCGGGCGGCGTTCAACGGGGCGAAATCCGGTGGCGCAAAGATCTCGCTGGCCGACCTGATCGTTCTCGCCGGTGGCGCCGCGATCGAGAAGGCCGCGAAGGCGGCCGGTCACGATGTGACCGTCCCCTTCACGCCGGGCCGCGCCGATGCCTCACAGGAGCAGACGGACGTCCATTCCTTCGCACCTCTCGAACCGACTGCCGACGGCTTCCGAAACTATCTTCACGGCAAGTCGCGCCTGTCGGCTGAAGAGTTGCTGGTCGATCGCGCGCAGCTCCTCACCTTGACGGCCCCCGAGATGACGGCGCTGGTCGGCGGCTTGCGTGTCCTGAAGGCCGGACAGCCGACGCATGGTGTCTTCACCAAGCGGCCGGAGACCTTGACGAACGATTTCTTCGTCAATCTCCTCGACATGGGCACCGAGTGGCAGCCCAGCGCCGGTTCGACCGAGCTGTTCGAAGGGCGCGACCGGAAGACCAACGAGACCAAGTGGACCGGCACGCGTGTCGACCTGATCTTCGGTTCGCACTCCCAGCTTCGGGCGCTTTCCGAAGTCTACGCCTGCGCGGACTCCGGCCAGAAGTTCGTGACGGACTTTGTGGCGGCGTGGACCAAGGTGATGAACCTGGATCACTTCGACGCCCGCTGATCGGCTGGCGAAAACGACGGCATGAGGGTTGTCTCCTGGCGGACAACCCTCAATCTTGCTGTTGCTCCGTGCGGCACTTGCTCCAATGGCCGTCTCGCTTACAGCGTGTTCATACAGAAGCCGCCGTCGATCAGGATGTTCTGGCCGGTGATGTAGGCTGCCGAGGCGCTGCACAGGAAGGCGCAGGTATCGCCGAACTCGGCCGGGTCGCCGTAGCGGCCGGCCGGGATCGCAGCGGAGATCTTCTGCACGTCGCCGCCCAGCGCCTTGGCGCGTTCCGTGGCGAACGACCCCGGCAGCAGGTTGTTGATCGTGACGTTGCGGGCGGCGACCTGGCGGGAGACGCCGGCCACGAAGCCGGTCAGGCCGAGGCGTGTCGCGTTCGACAGGTCGAGGTTGATGAACGGCCGCACGCTGGTCATCGAGGTGACGTTGACGATGCGGCCGAAGCCGCGCGCCATCATGCCGTCGACGCAATGGGTGATCGTCGCCACCGCCGCCAGGAAATTGGCGTCGATCGCCCGTGACCAGTCCTCGGGCGTCAGCTCGCGGAAGTCCTTCTTGGGCGGCCCGCCGGCATTGTTCACCAGGATGTCCGGCTCCTGGCAGGCGGCGAAGAGGGCGTTGCGGCCCTCCGGCGTGGCGACATCGGCAACCACCGTCGTGACACGCGCGCCGGTCGACTCGCGCAGCGCCGCCGCCGTCTCTTCGAGCTTCTCGCGCCGCCGACCGTTGATCACCAGCTCGCAGCCGGCGGCGGCCAACGATTGCGCGCAGGCGCGTCCCAGCCCGTCGCTGCTCGCGCAGACGATCGCCTTTCGCCCTTCGATGCGAAGATCCATCGTTTCCTCCCTGAAAATGGCTTCAGCCAGCTCTACGCGAAGCTGTCCGCCGAGATTGTCGCAGGTTTGACAGTCTCTCCCAGGGCCCGGCGCAAAGCTTTGCGCAAAGCCGATAGACGGGAGGAAAAGATGAAGCGTCGCGCATTCGCCAGATCGACCGCTTTGGGAGCCCTTGCGAGCACCGTCGCCGCGCCCGCCTTCGCGCAATCCTCGCCGGCGGTGAACTGGCGCCTGGTTTCGAGCTTTCCCAAGACGCTCACGATCTCCTACGACGCCTGCGTCGGCTTCGTGAAACGGGTGGCCGAGCTCACCGAGGGGAGGTTCCAGATCAAGCTCTTCGGACCGGGCGAGATCGTGCCGGCCTTTCAGGTGCTCGACGCCGTCCAGAACGGGACGGTCGAGGCGGGCTTCACCGCGTCCTATTTCTATGTCGGCAAGGATCCGACCTTCGGCTTCGCCACGGCACTGCCCTTCGGCTTGAACACGCGCCAGCAGAACGCCTGGATGCTGCGCGGCGACGGGCTTCGTCTCAACAACGAGTTCTTCCGCGCCTACAACGTCTCCTATGTGCCGATGGGACTGACCGGCGCGCAGATGGGCGGCTGGTTCCGCAAGGAGATCAAGAGCCGCGAGGACCTGAAGGGCCTCAAGATGCGGATCGGCGGCCTGGCTGGCGAGATCATGAGCCGGCTGGGCGTCATTCCGCAGAGCATTCCGGCGGGCGACGTCTATCCGTCACTGGAACGCGGCTCGATCGATGCTGTCGAATATGTCGGTCCCTTCGACGACGAGCAGCTCGGGCTGCACCGTGTGGCGAAGTACTACTATTACCCCGGCTGGTGGGAGGGCAGCGTCCAGGTCGGCAACTTCGTCGGGCTCGAGAAGTGGAACGCTCTGCCGCCGCTCTATCGCGCCGCCTTCGTGGCGGCGGCGACCGAAGCGCAGGACCTGATCCTGGCCGGCTATGATGCCCTGAACGGCGCTGCGCTGCGGCGTCTGGTCGCCAAGGGCACCGAGCTGCGGCCCTTTCCGCGCGAGGTCATGGTCCAGGCCTACGAGGTCGCCTTCGCCTATTACGACGAGCTGGCGGCCAAGAACGACAAGTTCAAGACGATCTACGACAACTGGAAGGCCTTCGGCGCAGACGTCCTGCCTTGGTACCAGCTCGCCGAAGGGACCTACGACAACTTCGTCTACGCGGAATACTCGAAGCGCAATCGCTGATCAGACTATCCACGCGACGCATCGGCGGCGCGTGGGCCGGCGACGGCGGCGAGCTTCGTGGCATTGCGCACGAACACGCGGCCGTATTCGATCCGGATCAGCCGCCCGTCCTGCCACCTGCGCAGCACCCGATTGACGGTCTGCCGCGAGGCGCCGACCATGGCCGCCAGCGCCTCCTGGGGCATGCGTTCCGAGGAAGCCTCGTTGCTCGCCGTCTGCATGAGCACTTGGGCGAGGCGCTGCGGCAACGGCGTCGCGCGCATCTCGGCCAGCATGCTCATCGCCTCGCGGATGTCTCGGCAGATCAGATGGGCGAAATGCAGGGTGTAGCGCGGCTCGCGCTCGATGATGGCATTGAAGCCTGCCATGGAGAGATGCAGCAGACGTGTCGGACCGACGGCGACGGCGTCCTGGAAGCGCGGCTGATGGTCGAGGACCGAGAGATGGCCGAACCATCCGCCCGGCTTCAGGATCCGGTAGAGAATGTGCTTGCCGGCCGTGGTGTTGGCGACCAGGCGGACCTCGCCCGACAGCACTGCGAATTGCCCTGTCGCCTCGTCGCCGGTGGCGTAGATCAGGGTATCGGACGCGACCTCGCGCTGGTTCGACTTGTCGAGGATGACGTCGGCGAGCGGCGCCGGCAGGCCGGCGAACCAGCCATGCCGCAGCAGAATTTCCTTCGCCGTCTCGCGGTTCACCGCCCCGTTCCGCCGATCATCCCCTTGATCTTCTCGCGAGCCCGCTGGAAGGCGACGTAAAGACCCGGGATCACGAAGATGCCCAGGCAGGCGGCGGCCAGCATGCCACCGAACACCGCCGTGCCGACGGCACGCTGGGTGGCCGCGCCGGCGCCCGAGGCGATCACTAGCGGCACCAGGCCGAGGATGAAGGCGAAGGACGTCATCATCACCGCGCGGAAACGCAGGCCCGCCGCGGTGGTGGCGGCGGTCACGACATCGGCGCCCTTGTCGCGTTCGGCCATCGCGAACTCGATGATCAGGATGGCGTTCTTGGCAGCGAGCGCGATCAGCACCACGATGCCAATCTGGGCGTAGATGTTGTTGTCGAGCCCCGCCAGGAACAGCGCCGTCACGGCGCCGAACAGGCCAACCGTGACCGAGAGCAGGGCCGCTACCGGAATGGCGGTGCTTTCATAGAGGCCGACCAGGAAGAGGTAGGCGAACACCACGGCGAGGCCCAGGATGAAGCCGGTCTGGCCGCTGGCGGCCTTCTCCTGCAACGCCGTGCCGGTCCATTCGTAGCCGTAACCCGACGGCAGGGTCGTCTGGGCGAGCCTCTCCATGGCGGCGATCGCGTCGCCCGAAGAGAAGCCGGGTGCCGGCGCACCGTTCAAGGTCACCGAGCGCAGGTTGTTGTAGCGCACGATCGAGGAGGGCGCGGTCACCATCTCTATGTTGGCGACGGCCTGCAGCGGCACCAGCTCGCCGCTGGCGGCGCGCACGCGCACGCGGAACACGTCGTTCACCGACCTGCGGTCCGAGGCTTCGGCCTGGATCTTCACCTGCCAGGTGCGGCCGAACAGGTTGAAGTCGTTGGTGTAAGTGCCGCCCATCGAGGTCTGCAGGGCCGAGAAGATGTCGGCGATGCTGACGCCCAGCGCCTGCGCCCGCTCGCGGTCGAGCTTGAGGTTGATCTGCGGCGTCGACGCACCATAGGTCGTGAAGACACCGGCCAGTTGAGGCACCTGCTGGGCCGCCACCATCATGCCGCGCGCCACGGCGGCGAGCTCGGTCGGCGGGGCGCCAGTCAGGGTCTGGAGTTGGAACTCGAAGCCCGAGGAGTTGCCGAGACCCATGATGGGCGGCAGGTTGAAGGCGAAGACGTTGGCCGCGGCGATCTGGCTGAAGGCGACGTTCAGTTCCTTCAGCGCATAGAACACCGAAAGATTGGCCTCCTTGCGCTCGTCGAACGGCTTCATGGCCACGACCACCAGCGCACGGTTGGGCAGCGCCAGGCCGTCGAGCAGGCTGTAGCCCGACACCGTGAAGACGCTCTGCAGCCAGGGCTTGCCCTGGATGGTCTTCTCGACCTGGTCGACGGCGCCCAGGGTGCGGTTGGTCGAAGCAGCGTCGGGAAGCTGCACCTCGGCCATGAAGGCGCCCTGATCTTCGTCGGGCAGGAAGCCCGACGGCACCAGGGAGCCGATGCCGCCGGTCGCCAGCACGAAGCCTGCGACCAGCAGCACGGCCACGATGCCGCGCCGTGCCAGCGGCGTCACGATCCGGACATAGCCGTCGCGGGTCTTGTCGATGCCGTTCTGCATCCAGGCGATGACACCGGTCGGCTTCTTCTTGTGACGCAGGATCAGCGAGCAGAGGGCGGGCGAGAGGGTCAGCGCGTTGATCGCCGAGATCACCATCGACACCGAGACGGCGACGGCGAACTGCGAATAGAGCTGGCCGGAGATGCCCGGAATGAAGGCCGTCGGTATGAAGACCGAGAGCAGCACCAGGGTGATGGCGATGATCGGCCCGGTCACCTGGCCCATCGCCTTCTCGGTCGCCTCGGCCACCGTGAGGTTGGGTTCGTGCTCCAGGATGTGCTCGACCGCTTCGACCACGACGATGGCGTCGTCGACCACGATGCCGATCGCCAGCACCAGCGCCAGAAGCGAGATGGTGTTGGCCGAGAAGCCGAAGGCCAGCATGACGGCGAAGGTGCCGATCAGGGCCACCGGCACGGCGACGATGGGGATGACGGTGGCGCGCAGATTGCCCAGGAAGACGAAGACCACGATCGCCACCAGCACGAAGGCCTCGATCAGGGTCGTGACCACGCTCTTGATCGTGGCCTTCACGAACACCGTGGTGTCGTACATCACGTCGTAGGCGACATCCTCGGGAAAGCGCGGCTCGAGCTCCTTCATCGCCTTGCGCACGCCCTCGGCGGTGGCCAGGGCATTGGCGCCGGGAAGCTGGAAGATCTGGATGCCCGAGGCCGGCTGGCCGT
>MKRV01000042.1:0-543 GCA_001897995.1 Alphaproteobacteria bacterium 65-37
CGGGCGCGCAAGGTGCCGGCGCTGACGAGGGTGATGCCGGAATAGCTGTTGGCGCCCCAGAGATGGAAGGTCCCCGTGCCGATCTTGGTGAGGCCGCCTGGCCCGACCAGGCCAATATCCATGTGGACCTGAAACGTCCCGGTATCGATGGTGCCGCCGCCGGCGGCGAGGGTGACGTCGCCGGTCTGGAACCCCGAGAAGAGGCCGGCGAACTGGTCATTGGTCAACCGCAGGATGCCGCCGTCGAAGACGACGGTGCCGGCGCCGTCGTAGCGCTGAACCTGCTGAGCCTCGAGCCGTCCGCCGCTTTCGAGGCGCAGGCTGGCGCGCGCGCCCGTTTCCTCGGCCATCATGACGTAGTCGGTAGCGACCACGCCGCCGTTGGAAATGGTCAGGGTGCCTTCTGCGCCGTTGCGCGAACCCAGGCTGATCTGCGTCGTCTCCAGACGCCCGCCGTCATCGACGGTCAGCGTGCCTTTGCCTTCGAGCGCGATAATGAGCTGGTCGCCCATGGTCCAGGTCGATCCGGTACCGGTCACCGTG
>MKRV01000042.1:597-22885 GCA_001897995.1 Alphaproteobacteria bacterium 65-37
CCACGACACCGCCATGGGCGGTGAGGGTCGCGTCGGCCCCGCTCACAGACGCGATGCCTTCGCCGCCATAGCCGACATACAGGCTGTTGAAGATCTCGACCGACCCTCCGGCACGGACTTCGAGCGTGCCGGCGCCCCCCTGGTAGCCGACATACATGTCGCCCGAGTCGGTCCATGACGAGCCGGCGCCCGTGACCACGAGCGTGCCGCGCCCGGTTGGCGCCAGGCCGAGCATGGCCCTTTCGTTGCGCACCGAAGCGCCGCCTGAAACGGTGAAATGTCCCTCGCCATAGTTGCCGATCACCATGCCGGCGCCTGTTGTGACCCAGCTGGAGTTTGGACCGTCGACCGTCACGGTGCCCGTGGAACCAACCCCGTCGCCTATGACGCCCTGGAGGCTGGAGACGGATCCGCCGTTGCGGATGGTTAGCGTTCCCGTGCCGTTTTCGCCGCCGACGCTGATGGGCGTGAGCGACCTAAAGACTGCACTCGCGCCGTCCACCGTGATGGTGCCCGTACCGCCATCCTTGCCGATGGCGGTGTTGTAGGCCTCCAGGGTGCCGTTCTCGATGGTGAGGGCGCCGGTGGCCGCATCACCGACTCTCAGGTTGCCGGCGCCGGCGCTCCCTCCGCCGGTGATTATCGGCGAATGCGTGCCATCGTTCACGATCACGTCCACCGTCGGGCTGGGGAAGGCGCCCGTCCAGTTCAGGGCATCGAACCAGTCCGAAGAGGTGGTACCGGTCCAGGACGCGGATTGGGCAAACGCCGGCGCGGCTGCAAGGCCGCTCAGGACGCTGAGCGCCGTGGCGGCGAGGAGGGAGGCGCGGAGCTGCAGGAGGGACAAGGCTCTGCTCCGTTTGGTCCGGCGCTTCATGGGTTTCTCCCCTTAGGCTCAGGTCGTCGGCGTACGCAGACGGGCATGGCAAAGCCGCCGCAAAACGCCCAAGGCGCAGCTGGTTGTAGGAAGAGCACCGCATATCGCTGAAGTTGCGACGTGGCGTGACTGGATGCAGTGCTGGTTTCTGTCGGTCGAAAGTCGCGTGGACCCTATGTGAGGCTCATGCCGCGATCAATTTGCAGAGCCTCGAATACGCCGACTATTTTTGGGTGCTTCCTGACTTCAGGAGCTTCTCGAAAAACATCGATCGCGATACGTCCCGATGCAGCCCTAGGCGCGCGTCGGTTCGACCAAGAGACAGCCGACGCGCCACTCATCGGACCGCGGACCTCCAAGCGCGGGGTTGCCCGCGCGGAGTCCGCTCATGATTCTTTGGCGACGATGAACGTGCGAGCGCGCGCAGCGCGATCCTGCGCGCCGTCGTTGCCAAGACCGACGCCCACCGCCCGTGCGATCAGATGGCGCTGGTCCTGCGGTTGGCGCCGGCGGCCTGACAGGTCGTATTTCGACCGGTCGAACGCCGCTGCTTGTGTCCGACGTCGCCGTTTTCGGCCTTATCCCTTCGACGGAGTCCGGCTGAACGGACAATGCTCTGGCGCGCTTCGGCGATCTGCGACAGAGTCGAGGCAACGTTTGTCGCCTCGAGGATTTATTGTTCATGTTGCGCAGTCTGGCCGTAGCCGCCCTGGTCCTTGCTTCGGGGCACGCCTTTGCTCAGGAAGCCACTTTCCGGTTGAAAAATGCAACTGGGTATCCGATCGGTCAGCTCGCTGTCTCGCCGACCCAGCTCAATTTCTGGGGCCCCAACTTCCTGAAGGCGCCGGCCCTCAAGCCGGGCGAGGTGCGCGAGATCTCCTACAAGGCGCCGACCGACTATTGCATGGGCGATCTCAAGGTGAGCTTCGCCGACGATGGGGCGCCGGCCGTCTGGCAGTATCTGAACCTCTGCGCCCTGCAGAAGATTGCCCTCCATTATGACAGGGCGAGTGGCATCACGTCCGCCCGTTACGACGAGTAGAACCATGACGCGTTCCGCCGACCTGCCGTTCGACAACAGCTACGTCAAGTTGCCGGAACGCTTCTATGCCCGGCTGGCGCCGACGCCCGTTGCCGCGCCGAAGCTGGTCAAGCTCAACCGGGCACTGGCCTTCCAGCTTGGCCTCGATCCGGAGGTGCTGGCCTCGCCCGAGGGCATCGAGATGCTGGCCGGCAACCGGGTGGCGCCGGGCTCCGAGCCGATCGCGCTCGCCTATGCCGGCCATCAGTTCGGCAATTTCGTGCCGCAGCTCGGCGACGGTCGGGCCATCCTGCTGGGTGAGGTGGTCGACCGGAACGGCCAGCGCCGCGACATCCAGCTGAAAGGTTCCGGCCGCACGCCGTTCTCCCGCGGCGGTGACGGCCGCGCTGCGGTCGGCCCGGTGCTGCGCGAATACATCGTGAGCGAGGCGATGGCCGCACTCGGCATCCCGACCACGCGGTCGCTGGCCGCGGTGACCACCGGCGAGCCGATCTGGCGCGACGGCGAGTTGCCGGGCGCCGTGCTGACCCGCGTTGCATCGAGCCACATCCGCGTCGGCACCTTCCAATTCTTCGCCGCGCGCGGCGACAGCGAAGCCTTGCGCCTGCTCGCCGACCACGTGATCGCACGCCACTATCCGCAAGCACGCGAGGCCGCCCAACCTTATCGGGCTCTGTTCGAGGCTGTGATCGCCCGGCAGGCGTCGCTGGTTGCCAAGTGGCTGCTGGTCGGTTTCATCCACGGCGTCATGAATACCGACAATTGCTCGATTGCCGGCGAGACGATCGACTACGGCCCCTGCGCGTTCATGGATGCCTACAATCCCGAGACGGTGTTCAGCTCGATCGACCAGCAGGGACGCTATGCCTACGCCCACCAGCCGAGCATTGCCCATTGGAACCTGGCGCGCTTCGGCGAGACCCTGTTGCCGTTGCTGGCCGACGACAGCGACGCGGCGCTCGCGATCGCCAACGAGGTGCTGCCGTCCTTCCGCAGTCATTATGTCGGCGCGCTGATCGGGGGCCTCCGGGCCAAGCTCGGTCTTGCGACCGAGCAGGAAGGTGACTCCGAGCTGGCGCAGGCCTTCTTGAACGCTCTGACCGACGGCCAGGCCGACTTCACCCTGGCCTTCCGTCGGCTGGGCGATGCCGCCGCCGATCCCGCTGCTGACGCCGAGGTCCGGCGCCTGTTCGAGGGCAAGCCGGAAGCGTTCGACGACTGGGTCGTCCGCTGGCGCCAGCGTCTGGCGGCCGAGCCAATGGACAGTGCGGCACGCAAGGCGGCGATGGATGCTGTCAATCCCGCCTACATCCCGCGCAATCACCGGGTCGAGGCGGCGCTCACCGCCGCGGCCGAGCGCGAGGACTATGCGCCTTTCGAGGAACTGCTTACGGTGCTGGCGAAGCCGTTCGAGACGCGACCGGAGTTCGCCGCCTACGAAGAGCCGCCGCCGCCTGATCAGCGCGTCTACCGGACATTCTGCGGCACCTGACCGTCACCATTGCATCGTGAGTTGACGGGCTTCTGGCCTCCCCTGGCTCGGCCACCTTACTGCAGGCTCACGGTCGCTGCCGCGAGCACGAGATACCGTCCGGTCTTGGCAATCGTGACCAGCGCCAGGAACGGGAGAAGCGGCTCGCGCAGGACCCCGGCGACGACCGTCAGCGGATCGCCGACGATCGGCGCCCAGCTCAGCAGCAGGGACCACTTGCCGTAGCGGCGGTACCAGCCTTGGGCACGTTCCAGCGACGACCTCCCGACGGGAAACCAACGGCGGTCGCGGAATCGTTCGATACCGCGACCCAGCAACCAGTTGACGACAGACCCCAGCACATTGCCGAGGCTGGCGACGGCAATCAGCGCCCACAGCGGCTGGCGGTCGGCGAGGATCAGGCCGACCAGGGCTGCCTCCGACTGCAGAGGCAGGATCGTCGCGGCGACGAACGCCGCCAGGAACAGGCCGGCATAGGCGGCAAGGTCGATCATGATGTGCACCTTGCCGGTGTCGGCCTGTTCGTCAACTGAAGCGAAGGCGGAGTGTCCGTCAGCTCATGTACTTGATCTGACTGAAGGCGCCGTTCAGACCTCGTAGATGGCGGCGCGATGGGTTCGCGGCAGGAAGGCGTAGAGCCGGTCGCCCGAGGGCGACAGGGCGGTCGTGTGCGCTCCCGCCTCCGTCGCGACCGTCGCGAGCCTTTCGAGTGGCGACGTCGAGAAGACATCGATGACACCTGGATCGCCGATCGCGACATAGAGATGCTGTCGCGGTCCGTTGAAGACCACGACATCGGGCACGCCGCTCAGAGGCCTCTCGTCGATCACGAAGCCGGACCGCGCATCGAGCACGACCAGCACACCGGCGTCGCAGGCGCAGAACAGGCGATGCGTGGCGCTGTCGATGTCGAGGCCATGAGGACCCGCATGTGGCACCGCAAAGCGCTGCGCGATCCGATCGGGCCGGCGGGGATCGACGACGACGATCTCGGCCGGCTGCATGATGTTCACGTAGAAGAGCGCGAGCCCGGGATCGAACACGGCCCAGCGGGTCCTGCCCGGCACGGCAACTTCGACGCGCGTGGTGGCGTGGCCGAGCTGCACCATCGACAGAGTGTGCGAGCCGGCAATGGCCGGGTCGCCGACATTCGCGGCCAGCACGATCTGCCGGCCTGGATCATAGGCAAGCCCGTTCGGCTTCATGCCGACGTCGATCCGCCGGACAGAGGGAGCGGGTCCCGGTCCGAACAGGCCGATCGTGTTGGCGGCCCGGTTCGACGCGATGATCAACTGACTCTCGTCGCTCACCAGCGCCCCCGCAACGCCGGGCAGGTCGGGGACGGAATAGAGGTATTGCCGGTTCGCGGGGTCGAAGACGTCGATCGCGTCATTCGCCGTATGGGCGACATAGACGTGGCCGCTGGTGGCGTGGACGGCGGCATGATCGAAGCCGCCCTTGCCCTTGTGTGCGGGCAGATCGACGTGACCGAGGAGACGCAGGTGGGGGCTGGTCATGGCAGCATCCTCGTTTGCCTTGCATTCACATCTTGGGCGGCCAGTTGTGCGTTTCGCCCGTCAGGCTGCGACACCAGGCATAGAGCGCGTCGTAGAGCACCATGCCGTGCTTCAGCATCTCATGGTCGTCCGGGCAGATGTGACCGAGACCGAGTGAGATCGCGAACAGGCCCGGCGACTGTGGCGTCAGGTCGAGACGCGAGGTGTCGGCGCCGCGCACGATGTCGGCGAGCCGGTCGAGGCCCGGCGCATCCAGCCTGTACTCGGCGATGAAGGCGTCGAAGCTGCATTTCTCGCCGACATGGCTGAACTTCACGCCTGGGATGTCGTAGGGGATCGCGCCCGTCTCCTCGGCTGTCGCGAGCACGCGGTCCGGCGGCACATAGAGGAATTCCGGCTTCTCCTCGATGAAGCGCTGGATCAGCCACGGGCAGGCGATGCGGTCGATCTTCGGGCGTTCGCGGGTGACCCATTTCATGTCGCTTCTCCTTCCTTGAAGGGCTCGGTGGGAAGCCCGTCGGCCCGCCAGGCGCCAAGGCCGCCGGCGATGGCGACGGCATCGATGCCGTGCGCGCGCAGCCGGGCGGCGCAATCGCCGCCGATCTCGAAGCCCCAGGCGCAGTAGACGATGGCCTTGCTGTTCCTGGCCAAGCCGGCCGCGACGGCCTCGATCCTGTCGGGCGGGGCGCGTCGCGCACCCTGCAGCCGGACCGGCACCGACGCCGCATCGTCGGCGAGGCGGGCGTCGATGACGGCGATCGTGGGATCCGAGTCGAGCAGATGGCGCGCCGCCAGCGTGTCGATCGTGGGGGATGTCTGCCGAGACTCGGCGCCGGTGAAGCGCGCCAGGAGGCGGGGCCAGTGGAGATTGGCCATGAAGGCATCGACATAGGCCGACGCGTTGGTGCCGAAGTCGAGATGATAGGCGTGCTCGTACATGTCGAGCGCCAGGATCGGCGTGCCGCCGGCCAGGCCGTGCGTATGGTCGGCGGCCCAGACGTTGCATAGCGTGCCGTCGCGCGGCGAGCGGCTGAGCAGGACCCAGCCCGATCCGCCCGCGAGCGCGCGGCCCATGGCCGTGAACTCCGTCCGCCAACGGCCGAGCGAACCGAAGTCGCGGGCGATCGCCTCGGCGAGGGGGCCTTCGGGATCGCCACCGCGGCCGCCCAGCCCGTCGAAATAGAGCTCGTGCAGCAGCATCGAGTTGGTCGCGATCAGCTCCTCGCGCTTCAGCCCGTTCAGGCGAAAGCCCGGGACGCTGGCCGGCTCGAGGTCCGCAAGCTCGCTCCTGATCGCGTTCAGCCGACGGACGGCGCCGCCGTAGTTGTTCTCGTAGTGGCTGGTGATCAGCCGGGCCGATAGGCCGTCGAGC
Organism: Alphaproteobacteria bacterium 65-37; assembly: GCA_001897995.1. GTDB lineage: Bacteria > Pseudomonadota > Alphaproteobacteria > Reyranellales > Reyranellaceae > Reyranella. The sequence continues at coordinate 6,898 of MKRV01000042.1, forward strand.
CGAGGAGGCTTGAAGGCGATTGGCTTTGCCTGAAGGGCCATTTCTTCCTCCTTGATACACTTGTTTCATGTCATCTAGGCCGCTCTGGCGAAGTTTGCAAGACGGAAATGATACAAGTGTTGCAAAGATGCCTGTTCAAGTGGTACAGGTGCATCATGAATGGTCCGGATCCGCTTTCGAGGGTTCCCTGGCTGCTGTTGATCCATCAGCTCCCGGCCAAGCCCGCCTATGCCCGCGTGAAGGTGTGGCGGCGACTCCAGGCGCTGGGCGCGGTGACGGTGAAGAACGCGGTCTATGCGTTGCCCTGCAACGAGGAGACGCAGGAGGACTTCGCCTGGCTCGCCCGCGAGATCCGCGAGCTGGGTGGCGAGGCCGTGGTGAGCGAAGCCCAGTTGATCGACGGGCTGAGCGACGAGGAGTTGCGCGGCCTTTTCACGACGGCGCGCACCGAGGACTACCGCCGTCTCGCCGAGGAAGCGGCATCGGTCGAGCGGCGTCTCGCCGACGAGGCCGCAAATGGCGAGCTGAGCGAGGTCGCGGGGCACGTCGCACGCTTGCGCCGGCAGGTGGGCGAAGTAGCCGCGATCGATTTCTTCGACTCCGACGGGCGAGAAACGGTGGAGAAGACGCTCGCCCGCCTCGAATCGCGACTTCAGGAAGGAAGGGACACGGCAATGCCCCAGCAGAACCAATCCCCGGCGTCGGCCCTGGGCGGCAAGCTCTGGGTGACGCGCGAGCATGTGCAGATCGATCGTATCGCCTCGGCCTGGCTGGTCCGTCGGTTCATCGATCCTGTGGCGCACTTCAAGTTCGTGCCTGGCCGCGCCTACCAGCCGCGCAGCGGCGAGGTGCGCTTCGACATGTTCGAAGGCGAGTACACGCACGAGGGCGATCGCTGCACCTTCGAAGTCCTGCTCCAGCGGGCCGGCCTCGACGATCCGGCTTTGGCCGCCATCGGCGAGATCATCCACGACGTCGACCTCAAGGACGGCAAGTACGGGCGCGACGAGACGGCCGGCATCCGCACCGTGATGGCGGGTATTGCCGCGGCGCATCGCGACGACGAGCAGCGGATCGCCCGCGGCAGCGCCGTGCTCGATGACCTCTACGAATACTTCAAGAGCCAGCTCGGCGGATCGGAGCGTGCGTCATGAGTGAGCTGGCGGTGACCGGCAAGCCACGCGACGTCCCGGCCCACGGCGTTTCCTTCGGCGAGGCGATGAAGGTGTGGGCGCGCGTCGCGGCCCTTTCCTTCGGCGGTCCGGCCGGCCAGATCGCGGTGATGCATCGCATCATCGTCGAGGAGAAGAAGTGGATCGGCGAGCAGCGCTTCCTGCAGGCGCTGAACTACTGCACCCTGCTGCCTGGGCCGGAAGCGCAGCAGCTCGCGACCTATATCGGCTGGCTGATGCATCGCACCAAGGGCGGGCTGGTTGCCGGCACGCTGTTCGTGCTGCCGGGGTTGCTCGCCATCATGGCGCTGAGCTGGATCTACGTCCTGTTCGGCAAGATCACGGTCGTGCAGGGGCTGTTCTTCGGCCTGAAGGCCGCCGTGCTGGTGATAGTGGTCGAGGCGGTGCTGCGTGTCGGCAAGCGAGCCCTCAAGAACAACACCATGCGAGGCCTCGCGGCGGCAGCCTTCATCGCGCTCTTCTTCTTCGATGTGCCGTTTCCGATCATCATCCTGGCCGCCGGCCTGATCGGTTACGTCGGCGGACGTGCTGGACTGCCGGCCTTTCTTGCCGGCGGCGGTCACGGCAAGGTCGGCGACAGGCAGGTGGCGGACGCGGACTCCCTGTTGGGCGAGGAGACGCCTGAGCATGCGCGGCCCAATCTCCGCTGGTCGCTTTCCATCACAGCGCTGTTCCTGGCGCTGTGGCTGGTGCCCGTGGGACTGCTCTGGATCTACCTGGGCGGCGACAACACCTTCACGCAGATCTCCGTCTTCTTCAGCAAGATGGCGGTGGTGACGTTCGGTGGCGCCTACGCCGTGCTGGCCTACGTCGCCCAGCAGGCGGTCGATCACTATCACTGGGTGACGGCGGGCGAGATGCTGGACGGGCTCGGCATGGCCGAGACGACGCCCGGCCCCTTGATCATGGTCACGCAGTTCGTGGGCTTCCTCGCGGCCTGGCGCGATCCCGGCGGCCTGCCGCCGCTGCTTGCCGCGACCCTGGGTGGGTTGCTGACCACCTGGGTCACGTTCGTACCCTGTTTCCTCTGGATCTTCTTCGGGGCGCCGTTCGTCGAGGCGCTGCGCAGCAACAAGGCGCTGAGCGCCGCGCTGGGGGCGATCACCGCCGCCATCGTGGGCGTGATCCTGAACCTCGCCGTGTGGTTTGCCCTGCACGTGCTGTTCGCCGAGCTGGTGCCGGTGCGCTGGCTGGGCTTCGCGGTCGATCTTCCCGTGCTGCACTCGATCGACCTGCCGTCGCTCGTTCTCGCGCTCGCATCGGCGATCGCCATCTTCCGTTTCAAGCTCGGGATGGTTCCCGTCCTGCTGGGGAGTTCCTGGATCGGCATCATCTACTGGCAGATCGCGCATTCAGTCTGAGACCCGTTTACCACCGTAGGAGGGTTCAATGACCAACATGCACCATCGTCGTGATGTCATAGGTGTCGCCGCCGGCGTCGCCACCGGTGTCGCCCTCGTCGCAACCGCCGCCGACGCGCTGGCGCAGGGCGCTCCCAAGGCCGACTACGCCATCAAGAGGCTGCCGTTCGATCCGAGCCGGATCAAAGGCCTGTCGGAGAAGCTCCTCGTCAGCCACTACGAGAACAATTACTCGGGCGCGGTGAAGCGGCTGAACGCGATCTCGGCCCAGCTCGCCGGCCTCGACATGGCGACCGCGCCGGTGTTCGTCGTCAACGGGCTGAAGCGCGAGGAGTTGATCGCCGCCAACTCCATGATCCTCCATGAGCTCTATTTCGACGGGCTCGGCGGCGAAGGCGATCCCAAAGGCGCCTTGGCCGAGCAGATCGCCAAGGATTTCGGCAGCCTCGCCCGCTGGAAGGCGGAATTCGCTGCGGTCGGCAAGGCGCTGGGCGGCGGGTCGGGTTGGGCGCTGCTCGCCTGGTCGCCGCATGACAAGCGCCTGGCGATCACGTGGGCGGCCGACCACACCATGACTCTGGCCGGCGGCCGGCCGATCCTGGCGCTCGACATGTACGAGCACGCCTATCACATGGATTACGGCGCGCGGGCGGCCGCCTATGTCGATGCCGTCATGCAGGCCATCCGCTGGGACAATGCGGCGGCCCTGTTCGAGCGCTACTCCCGCGAGCCTTGAGGAGGCGGCCATGAGGAATGTCCTCGCGGGCCTTCTGGCGGCCGGCGTTGCCGTCGGCGCTCACGCTGAGAGCATCACCTTCGAGGGCGACAAGGTGGGGGAGGCGCCCATCGGCTGGACCTGCGGCAGCACCGGCGGCGGTGCGCCGCGCTGGACGGTCGAGGCTGATCCTGCCGGTCCCGGAGTGTCCCGTGTGCTGAAGCAATCCGGGCGAGGCACTTACCCTTGGTGCGTGAAGCAGGGCACGTCACTCGGCGATGGGGCCGTCCAGGTCAGGTTCAAGCCGCTCTCGGGGCGTGAGGATCAGGCAGGTGGCGTGGTGTGGCGTTGGAAGGACGCCAACATCTACTATGTCGCCCGAGCCAACGCGCTCGAAAACAACGTCTCGCTCTACTACACCGAGGGCGGACGGCGGCAGACGATCAAGTATGTCGACGCACCGGTGCCCACCAACACTTGGCATCTGCTCCGCGTCGAGTTCGGGGGCAGCCGGATCAGGGTCTTGCTCGACGGCAAGCCCTATATCGAGCTCGACGACACGCACATTGCAGGGCCGGGCGCCGTCGGCGTCTGGACCAAGGCCGACAGCGTGACCTTGTTCGCCGACTTTGACTACTCGAGCCGTTAGCGCGCCTGATCGTTCAGCTGGCCTCCTTGCTGGGAGTGCAGCACTCATGGCCGCCAGCTTACAAAGAGGCCTCACCCTGAGGAGCGGCCGCAGGCCGCGTCTCGAAGGGTCGGCCCCAGACTCGGTGCTCGTGCCCAGCCTTCGGCTGCCTCAGGCCATGCCCTTCGAGACGGCCGCTGCGCGGCCTCCTCAGGATGAGGCCGTTGCTGGATCGCCCGCAAAGTTAGCGCAAATCCCCCGGCCCTCACGTCAGATGTTGAGGGCGGTGCCGGGCTTCGCGTCGTTCCAGTTGATCCAGTCCTTGAGCGGCATGAAGCTGCCGTCGTCGACGCCGATCTCGCGGGCGATCAGGGCATTGAGCTTGGCGTTCATGGTGGCGATGAGGTCGCGATTTCGATCGAAATCGTAGGCAAGGTTGACGACCTCGTCGGGGTCGCGGCGCAGGTCGTAGAGTTCGAGATCGTTCTTCGCACGCAGTTCTTCCAGGGTCGCCGGTGTATTGAACTCCCGGAACGAAAAATACCGGCTGAATTTGTAGCGCTCGTCGACGATCGAGCGGATGCACACGCGCAACGGCCAGTCGACGGGAAAGCTTTCGATGGTGCGGAACAAGGCCGATCGAGCGATCGATTTGTTCAGTAAGGTCTCGTAGAGCGTCTTAGTGAACTGCGGATCGTGCACCATGAGCTGGCTGTAGCAGAACAGCACGCCGCCACGCCGTTGGGTGAAGGCCGGATCGTCCGGCTGCCGCAGCAGCGGCGAGAAATCCTGGCCCTTCATGCGTGTCATCACGTCGGCCACCGGCGCCGTCGGCTTGCCGGTCAGCGAGACGACAGTCGGCAGAATGTCGAGATGCGACGTCGTTTCCAGGCAGCGCTGGCCGCCCTTGATGGCGGGGTGGACCACCAGCAGGGGCACGTGATTCTGCTGCCGATAGGTGGTCGTGCCCTTGCCCGACAGGCCGCCGTGGCAGGCCAGCAACTCGCCGTGGTCGGAGGTGAAGATGACGATGGTGTTGTCGGTGAGGCCCAGCCGATCGAGCTGGTCGAGCAACTGGACGATCTGCTGGTCTACGTCGCGAATGGCGTTGAAGTAGTAGTTCTGGCGCAGCCGCACACGGCTTTCTTCCTGCGGGATCAGTCCCGTCAGGATGCCGTTGGCGGCGTGATAGATGCGGTGCGCCGGCACGCGATCGGGCGTGTCGAGCGACTGGCGCCAGGTCTTCTGCAGCGGGATGTCGTTCCATTGCCGCTTGTAGAGCGAGTCGTCGGGCGGGAAGGCGATCTTGAGCTTGGCCTCGATCGCCTGTTGCGGCGGTTGGCCCGGCGTGTCGGTGTTCACCCACATCACGTCGTGCGGATTGACGAGGTTGACCGCGAGATACCAGGGCTGGCGCTTGTCGGCCATCGGCCGGCCCTTGGCCTTCAACCACTGCACCGCCTGAGCCGTCGTGATCTGGTCGTATTGGTAGCCGCCCTGCGCGCCCTCGATGAAGTCCCCGACACCGGTATAGTCGTAGAAGCCGTAGTCGCGATCCATCATGGTCTCGAACAGCGCCTTGATGTCGTCGGGATGGTTCTCCATCGCCATCGCACCGTTGAGGTGCCACTTGCCTTTGTAGGCCGTGTAGTAGCCGAGCTTGCGCAGGATCTTGCCCACGGTGGGCAGCTTGGGATCCAGGCTCTTCATGTAGGGAACGCCGGCATTGTCGAAGATGCCGTTATGCGGCATGTGCAGGCCGGTATAGATCACCGCGCGCGAGGCCGAGCACATGTCGGCGGCGATCTGGTGATTCTCGAAGAACGTGCCGGTACGGCGCAGCCGCTCGTGGCCCGGCAACGGCACCGGCCAGCGCGGACCCATGTAGTGTTCCTGATCGGTGAGGATGAACAGGATGTTGTAGCCGCCATCGTTCGATCCCGGCGCGTCGGCGGAGGGAAAGGCGGATTCCGTGCCGCCGCTGATGCGTGCGGTTTGTGCCGTGTTGGTCGCCGGCGCATCGCAGGCCGCGGCGGTCGACGCCGCTGCTACCGCCGACGCCGTCTTGAGGAAAGTTCTACGCGAAGGACGTTTCACCGGGACCTCAATTGCTGAAGCTGTTGCGCAGCCGCTCGAAGGCGGCGTCGCTGCCGGGCAGCCCGAACCGCAACCAACGGGGCTGGTGCCGGATACGCCTGATGTGAATGCCGTGGCGGCCGAGCCGTTCGACAAAGGTCGAAGCGTCAGGGTGCTCGGCCAGGCAGAAGAGGGGCGTGCCACCCCGGATCGTGCAGCCAGCTTCGACAAGGATGTCGTCCAGCCGCTGGCGATCGGCGGTCAGGCGCTCGGCCGTGGCGTTCAGCCAGCCATCGTCGCCGAGTGCCAGGCGGCCAAGCTCGAGAGCAGGCCCCGGCACGGCCCAGGGCCCGAACTCCAGGCGCAGCCGATCGGCCGTTTCCGGCGCGGCGATCGCGAAACCGAGCCGCACGCCCGCCAGGCCATAGGTCTTGCCGAACGAGCGCAGCACGATCGTGTTGGGCGGCAGGTTGCCGGCGAGGCTGCAGGCCGGTGCCAGGAGGTCGATGAAGGCCTCGTCGACCACCAGCAGCTTCGACGGCGAGGGCATGTCCTCGACGGCGACCAGGCGGCCGGTGGGATTGTCGGGATTGACCAGTACCACGACGTCGGCGTCCGTCGTCTGGTCGAGGTCGGTGACGATCGTGGTCTCGTGGCCCTGCCGCCGCCAGCACACTTCGTGCTCCTCATAGGTCGGGCCGAGTATGGCGACGCGGCTTTGCGACAGCAGGCGTGGCAGGGTCTGAATCAGGGCCTGTGTGCCGGGGGCGGCGACGATGGTGGTCGAGTCGGTGACGCCGTAGCGCCGCGCTGCGGCGGCAATCAGCGCCTGCTCCTGCGCTCGTTCCGGCAGGCGCGTCCAGGCTTCCGTCGGCAGCGCCGGCACGGGATAGGGCACCGGATTGATGCCGGTCGACAGGTCGATCCAGGGTTCGGGCGCATCGGGAAAACGGGCACGAACCGCCGTCAGGTCGCCCCCATGCTCCACTCCCTGGCTTGGCCGCGGGCTCAGCCGTTTGCCGGCTGCAGGTGTCGTGTTAGGCAGAGCCTTCATGTTCGCGAGTCTTGCCCTCGTCGCCGTCGCCATCGAAGCAGCCGTTGGATATCCCGACCCTCTGTTTCGCGCGATCGGCCATCCAGTGAGCTGGATCGGTCGGCTCATAGCATGGGCCGACAGGTCGTGGAATTCGCCGCACGCCTCGTTCGAGCACCGCCGCACCATGGGCGTGCTGCTGCTGCTCCTTCTTCTGGGCAGCAGCCTTTTAGTAGGTCTCGTGGTGACGGACTTGATCGACGACCTGTTCGACGATCTGTTCGCTCTGATGATCGGCGGCCTGCTGGCGAGTTCGCTGATCGCGCAGCGCAGCCTCGCCGAGCATGTCGCCGAGGTGGCACGCGGCCTCGATGCGCAGGGCCTTGAAGGCGGACGCGCCGCCGTCTCGCGCATCGTGGGCCGCGACACCCAGGTGCTCGACGAGGCGGGCGTTTGTCGTGCCGCCATCGAAAGCCTCGCCGAGAACTTTTCCGACGGCGTCGTGGCGCCGCTCTTCTGGATGGTGATGGGCGGGCTGCCCGGCGCGCTCGCCTACAAGGCAATCAACACGGCCGATTCCATGGTCGGTCACAAGTCCGACCGCCATCTTGCCTTCGGTTGGGCCTCGGCGCGCTGCGACGACTTCGTGAACCTGCCGGCGTCGCGGCTTGCGGCCCTCTGGCTTTGTCTCGCCGCGGCGCTGCGGCCGGGCTTCTCGCCGGCTGCGGCATGGGACGCGGTGCGGCGCGATTCCGCCCATCATCGTTCTCCCAATGCCGGCTGGCCCGAAGCGGCGATGGCCGGTGCGCTCGGTATCCGGTTGGCAGGGCCGCGCGTCTATGGCGGTGTTGCCGTGGACGACCGCTGGATGGGCAATGGCCGTGCCGATCTGACGGCCGCCGATATCCGTCGCGCGCTGCAGCTTTACCGCGTGGCCTGTGGTGTGCAGGCCGGCGCCATCGCGCTGCTGGCCGCGATCATTGTCCTGGCGTGAGGACGGGAGCCTTCGCCAGCGTCAGGAGGCGATCCAGGTCGAGGTGCTTCTCGATGTGATCGGCAAGGCGATCGAGCGTCGTCTCGACACCGGCTTCGTAGTCGAAGGCGGTGTCCGGCGCGCCGATCTTCTGCAGCCAGTGGCGGCGCTGGCGATCGTCGGTCATCAGGCCATGGATGTAGCAGCCGGCGACGCGGCCGCTGTCGTCGACGGCGCCATCGGCCATGCCGTTGCCTAGGAAAAGCAGAGGTCGTGCGGCGCCGGTGGTGCGGCCGACATGCATTTCATATCCCTTGAAAGGAACACCATCCTCGGCCGTTGCGCCCGTGACCTCGACCAGCACCTTGTCGCCGGTCAGCACGGTTTCGACATCGAGCAGGCCGAGCCCGTCGACATTTGCCGGCGGTCCTTCGATGCCGTCGGGATCGGCGATACGCCGGCCCAGCATCTGATAGCCTCCGCAGACGCCCAGCACATGTCCGCCGCGGCGAAGATGGGCCCGCAGGTCGACCTCCCAGCCTGCGGCCCGCAACGCGCCGAGATCGGCGATGGTCGCTTTGGAGCCCGGCAGGACGACCAGGGCCGTGTCGCCCGGGATGGCGTCGCCGGGATATACGAATGTCACGTCGATCCCGGGTTCCTGACGCAGCGGATCGAAGTCGTCGAAGTTGGAAATGCGTGGATAGGCCAGGATGGCGATGCGCACCTTGCCGTCGGCCGTCCGCGGGCCGGTCGGCAGTCCCAGCGCATCCTCTGCCGGCAGTCGGTTCGCCTCCTCGAAGAACGGCACGAGCCCCAGCGCGTGCCAGCCCGTGTGTCGTTCGATCAGTTTCATGCCATCGGCGAAGAGGGCGGGGTCGCCCCGGAAGCGATTGACGATGAACCCCACGATCATCGCGGCGTCGGCCGGATCGATCACGGCCTTGGTGCCGACCAGGCTTGCGATGACGCCGCCACGATCGATGTCGCCCACCAGCACGACGGGCACGCCGGCCGCGCGGGCAAAGCCCATATTGGCAATGTCGGCGGCGCGCAGGTTCACTTCCGACGCCGATCCGGCGCCTTCGACCAGGAGCAGGTCCGCTTCGGCAGCAAGCCGGCCGAAGCTTTGCAGCACGGCGCCCATCAGGCCGGGCTTCAGCGTCTGATACTCGCGGGCCTTGGCGTTGCCGACGATGCGGCCCTGCACCACGACCTGGGCACCGACATCGCTCTGCGGCTTCAATAGGATCGGGTTCATATGGACGCTGGGGGCGACCCGGGCGGCGCGCGCCTGCAGCGCCTGCGCCCGGCCGATTTCGCCGCCATCCGCTGCGACGGCGGCATTGTTCGACATGTTCTGCGGCTTGAACGGCCGCACAGCGAGGCCGCGCCGCGTGTAGGCTCGGGCGAGGGCTGCCACCAGCAACGACTTGCCGACATCCGATCCCGTGCCCTGGATCATCAGGGCCCGAGCGACAGGCCGATCGGGCATCAGAACTCGATGCCTTCCTGCGCTTTGACGCCGGCGGCAAAGTGATGCTTGACCAGGGTCATCTCCGTCACGAGGTCGGCGGCTTCGAGCAATTCGGGTTTGGCGTTGCGGCCGGTGACGACGATGTGCTGGTCGGTCCGGCGCGCCTTGAGGGCGGCCACGACGTTCACAATATCGAGATGATCGTAGCGCAGTGAGATATTGAGCTCGTCGAGGACGATGAACCGGATCGCCGGATCGGCCATCAGTTCCCGCGCCTTGGCCCAGGCGCGCTCGGCCGCCGCGACATCGCGTGCACGGTCTTGTGTTTCCCAGGTGAACCCTTCGCCGAGCGTGTACCACTGCACCTGCTCGCCGAACCGCTCGACGGCAATACGTTCGCCGGTCTGCCAGGCGCCCTTGCCGAACTGCACGACACCGCAGCGCAAGCCGCGGCCGATCGCGCGCAGCAGCAGCCCGAAGGCCGCCGTCGATTTGCCTTTGCCCTTGCCGGTATGGACGACGAGCAGGCCCTTTTCGGCGATCTTCTCGGCCACCTCCTTGTCCTGAATGGCCTTTCGATTGGCCATCTTGGCCTTGTGACGGGCTGCTTCGTCCTGATCGGTGGTCATGCCTGGCCTGCTCCGCGAAGGGACTGCAAATTGTCGCGACGACCCGCGACAGCAAGGGAAGCCGAACAGTGTTGACGGCGCTCCGTTGCCACCCGTATCAAACAGACGGTGGGCATGGGAAGCTCCGCCAAAACAATTGGGGAGGTCATGTCGGTGTCGGTCCGCCGGGTCGGCGTGCTGGCGGCCGTGTTTTGGGTCGCTCTACAATGCGCCGCCGTCGGCCAGACCGCCGTCGACGAGGAGCTGCCGCGCACCTTTGCTCAAGGTCTGGCGTCGGGCGTCGGCGGCTCGTTCTTCGAGTACTACAATTTTGCAGCGATCGTCGGCATTGGCATCCTGGCCGGCATTGCCGCGCGCGGCATCGTCCCGCTGCTGGCCTTCAGCGCGGCGTCGATCGTGGGCGTGGCTATTCAAATCAGCCCGTTCGACCTGCCCTTCGATGAAATCATGGTGGCCCTGACGACGATCGCGATCGGCGCGCTCGTTGTCCGGCGTCAATCCATTCATCCGCAGGTTGCATCCGTCTTTTTCGCTATCGCCGGCCTCTATCACGGCTATTCGCTGAGCGAATCGATCGTGGGCGCCACGACCGCGCCGTTGCTGGCCTATGTCGGCGGCATGCTGCTGGTCCAGATCGGCGTCGGCACGATCGCCTGCGCCGTGGCCATCAAGCTCTCCGGCCAGCCGACCCATATCAGGGGGCTGACGATCGCCGGCATCCTGGTGACGGTGGCCGGCGCCATTGCAGCGATCCAGGCCATGGGCTTCCTCGGCTGAGCGCCAGAGTGTCGTCTTTGCACATCGATCACATGTCCTCTCCCGCGTAGCGGGAGAGGAAGGGACCCATTGCGCAGCAATGGGGAGGTGAGGGCTGCAGAGGCCGGAAGGGCCGGTTGCATTCGTATGCGCGAAGAAGTCCCCCTCACCCGGCCTCTCCCCCGAATCGGGGGAGAGGAGAATGAAAGGAGGGGCCTCACTTTGCCGCGGCTCGATTCCCGTTGACGGCGCTCGACTGCGGCCCGTATCAAGCCCCGGACGGTGCCCCGCGAGGGGATCAAAAGGGAACACGGTGACGGGCTCCAGGCCCCAATCCGAGGCTGCCCCCGCAACTGTAGTCGGCAAGCCGACGGCCTTGATACCACTGGGAAACCGGGAAGGTGGCCGAAGGCGGAGGAGCCGTAAGCCAGGAAACCTGCCGTCGAAAACGCCGCATCCGAGTCCTGGCGCGGGGAACCGCCGGGAGCGAGGTCCACCCGACATCCGGCCATGGCCGGACATGCGGGCTCCGTCGGAGACGGCTTGACGGCGGGTCCGGTTGGATCCGCGATGACGGAGACAGGCGATGACGACATCCCTTCGGCGGTCAACCGTCCTGGTGGCCTGAGTTGAGCGCTGCCATGATATCTTGTTCGACGCTCTATGTTTGCACGACCTGTCGCGGCAGCGAGGCGGCTACCGACGCGCCGCGCGCCGGTGCCCGCCTGCTGGCCGCTGTCGAACGTGAATCCCTCGAGCGTGGATCAGCCGAAACAGGTGGCGGTCCTGCCATCGTCGGTGTCGAGTGTCTCTCCAACTGTTCGCGCAGTTGCAGCGCCGCCGTCGCCGCGCCCGGCAAGTGGACCTACGTGATCGGCAATCTCGATCCCGATCGGCACGCCGCCGACATTCTCGCCTTCGCCCGTCAGCACAGTGGACACGAGCAGGGCCTGCCGGTCTGGCGCGAGCGGCCCGAGCACATCCGCAAGAACACCATCGCCCGCGTCCCGCCGATACTTTTCAAGGAGCAGTCATGAACGCGCTTGCCAAGGTCCCGTGCACCATCGTCACCGGCTTTCTTGGCGCCGGGAAGACGACCCTGGTGCGCCACGTGCTGGAGAACGCCGACGGTCGCCGCCTGGCTGTGATCGTCAACGAGTTCGGCGATGTGGGCATCGACGGCGAGATCCTGAAGGGATGCGGCGTCGAAAGTTGCCCCGAGGACGCCATCGTCGAGCTGGCGAACGGCTGTCTCTGCTGCACCGTTGCCGACGATTTTGTGCCCGCCCTGAAGAGCCTGCTCGATCGGCCGAACCCGCCCGAGCACATCGTGATCGAGACGTCCGGCCTTGCGCTGCCCAAGCCACTGGTCAAGGCCTTCAACTGGCCCGAGATCGCCTCGCGCGTCACGGTCGACGGTGTGGTGACCGTGGTCGACGGCGCCGCCGTGGCGGCGGGTCGCTTTGCCGACGATCCCGACGCCATCGCGCGCCAGCGCGCGGCCGACGAGTCGCTCGACCACGACAATCCGCTGGAGGAAGTGTTCGAAGACCAGCTGCTCTGCGCCGATCTCGTGATCCTGAACAAGGCTGATCTGATCGACGGCACCGAGAAGAAATCGGTGATCGAGCAGATCGGCAAGGCACTGCCGCGCGCCGTCGCCCTCGTCGAGGCGCGCAACGGTCAGGTGCCGGTGAAGGTGCTGCTGGGGCTGGGGGCGGCGGCGGAGACCGATCTCGCGGCGCGGCCCTCGCATCACGAGCTCGAAGGCGAGCATGACCACGACGATTTCGACACCTTCATCATCGACCTGCCGGCCTTCGCCTCGCCGCAGGACCTGGTCGACCGCATGACGAAGGCGGCCGAAGAGCACGACGTGCTGCGCATGAAGGGCTTCGCCGAGGTCACCGGCAAGCCGATGCGGCTGCTCGTGCAGGGCGTCGGCGCGCGGATCCAGCATCAGTTCGACCGCCGCTGGCCGGACAGCCCGAACCGCCAGGGTCGCCTCGTGGTGATCGGCCAGAAGGGCTTCGACCAGGCGGCGATCCGCACGATCCTCGCGGGCTGATCGGCGGACTGACCCTATGCACATCCTGGCGACCGAGCTTGCGAGTCTCGAAGAGGCCGAGACCGCCCTTGATCTCGGCCAGTCGCCAGCGGAAGTCGTCGTTCTGTCTTTCTCGGACAGCGACTTGTCGGCCCTGGCCGCAGCGTGGCGCCAGGAGGCGGAGCTGCTGCCGAGCCTGCGGCTCGCCAGCCTGAAGAAGCTCCGACATCCGATGTCGGTCGATCTCTATGTCGACCGTGTGCTGAGCGGCGCGCGCCTCGTGATCGTGCGCGGCCTGGGCGGCCTCGACTACTGGCGTTACGGTTTCGAGCGCATCGGCGATCTCGCACGCGACAAGGGCGTGCTCTTCGCAGCCCTGCCGGGAGACGATCGCCCCGATCCGCGGCTCGCCTCGGTGTCCACCTTGGCAGCCGACAAGCTTGCCCGCCTCGAAGCCTATTTTCGTGCCGGCGGCGTCGATAACCTGCGTCAGGGATTGCGATATGCGGCAGGCCTGCTGGGCCGCGATCTCGACGCGTCGCCAGCGCAGCCGGTGGGCGCGCTTACCGTCCTCGGTGCGCCAGCCGACACCCGCCCTCAGGCGATGGTGGTGTTCTACCGCGCCAATCTGATGGCGGCCGACATGGCGCCTATCGAGGCGTTGCTCGAGGCACTCGACGGCCAAGGGCTGCAGGCCTTTGCCGTCGCGGTCGGCAGCCTGAAGGATCCAGCCATCCAGGCCGATCTCGCGCGGCTGATCGAGCAGCGACGGCCGAAGGTCATCCTCAACACCACTGCTTTCTCTGCCCTGCGCGAGGACGACACGACGGTCCTCGACGCCGCCGACGTGCCGGTGTTGCAGGTCGTTCTCTCCGGAAGTGCGCGCGAAGCCTGGGAGGGCTCGCCGCGCGGGCTTGCGCCGTCGGACCTGGCGATGAATGTCGTCTTGCCCGAGCTCGACGGCCGCCTGCTGACCCGCGCCGTGTCGTTCAAGGCGGAGACCGCGATTGATCCGCGTCTCGAGTTCGCGAGCGTCCGTCACGAACCGCTGCCGGACCGCATCGAGTATGTCGCCCGCCTCGCCGCGGCCTGGGCGCGGCTGGGCGCAACGGCGCGCCGGGACCGTCGCCTGGCGCTGGTCCTGTCCGACTATCCGGCGCGCGGCGGCCGCACGGGCTATGCCGTGGGGCTCGATACACCTGCCAGCGTGGTCGAGATCCTCTCGCTGTTGCGCGACGAGGGGTACGATCTCGGTGAGCGGCAATGGCATGCCGATGATGTCGAGCGACTGCTGCGGGGCGACGTCGATCACATCGAGGTTCGCCTCGAACGTTACGAGGACTGGCGCAGCGGTTTGCCGGAGAGCCTGCAGCGCGACCTCTCGGAAACATGGGGCACGCCGGCGCAAGGGTTCCGATTACCGGTGCTGCGCTGTGGCAAGGTACTGGTCCTGCTGCAGCCCGATCGCGGCACGCGGCAGGATCGCAAGTCCGGCTATCACGACACGAGCTGTCCACCGAGCCATGCCTACGTCGCGCTCTATGCCTGGCTGCGCGAGCAGGAGCGGATCGACGCGATGGTCCATCTCGGCACGCACGGCACCTTGGAATGGTTGCCGGGCAAGGCCCTGGCGCTGTCGGCCGAGTGCTGGCCGGAAGCGGTGCTGGGGCCCTTGCCGGTGGCCTATCCCTTCATCGTCAACAATCCCGGCGAAGCGGTCCAGGCCAAGCGTCGTTTGGGTGCCGTCACGATCGGCCATCTGACGCCGCCGCTCAGCGCAGCGGGCCTTCATGGCGCGCTGGCCGAGATGGAAGGCATCATCGAGGAATATGCCGCCGCCGACGGTCTCGATCGCCGGCGTCTCAGCTACCTCGAGGATGAGATCGTCGAGCGTGCCTGGAGCAACGGCCTTGCCGTCGAATGCGGGTTGGTCAGGGATGAACCCCGCCGTCAGGCCATTGCCAAGCTCGATGCCCAGCTTTGCGACATCAAGGAACTCAGCATCCGCGACGGTCTGCATGTCTTTGGCCGGACGCCGGACGAACCGCGGATCGCTGCTCTGGCCGCAGCAACCGGCCAGGAAGCCTCGATCCGGGCATCGGCCGGCCACGAGCGCAAGGCACTGATCGCCGCACTCGACGGCCGGCGCGTGGCGCCGGGGCCGGCCGGGGCGCCGACGCGCGGCCGCGCCGACGTGCTGCCGACGGGACGGAACCTCACCTCGATCGATCCCCGTGCCATTCCCACCCGCACGGCGGCGGCGATCGGCACGCGGGCCGCGGCCGAGGTCGTACGCCGCTACCTGCAGGACCATGGCGATCATCCGCGAACGTTGGTCATCGACCTCTGGGCCTCGGCATCGTTGCGCACCGGCGGCGACGACCTGGCGCAAGCGTTGGCCTATCTCGGCGTGACGCCGGTCTGGGATGCCGCGTCCGGTCGCGTCACCGGCGTCGAGATCCTGCCGCTGGCCGCACTCGATCGGCCGAGGATCGACGTGACCTTGCGCATCTCGGGCCTGTTTCGCGATATCTTCGAGATGCAGATCGCGCTGTTCGACATGGCGGTGCGCAAGGTGGCGGCGCTCGATGAGCCGGCGGAAGACAGTCCGCTGGCCGAGGCGCATCGCACTGGCAGCGACCTGGCGCGGGTCTTCGGCTCGGCGCCCGGCAGCTACGGCGCGCAGGCCGCCGATCTGGCGCTCGACGGCGACTGGCGCACCCGCGGTGATCTCGGCGCGGCCTATCTTGCGACCGTGACGCACGCCTATGGCGGCACCGACAGCGTCCGTGACGCGGGCGCGGGTTTTCGTGACCGTGTCTCCGAGGCGGAGATCCTCGTCCATCCGCAGGACGACCGTGAGCGCGACATCCTCGATGGCGATGGCGTCGCCGATTTTGCCGGAGGCTTTGCCGCCGCCGCCGCGCTGCTCGGCAACGAGCCCGAGCTCTATCACCTCGATACCAGCCGGTCGGAGCAGCCCAAGGCGCGCCGCCTGGCGGAGGAAGTCGCGCGTATTGTGCGCGGGCGGCTCACCAATCCACGCTGGATCGACGGCATGCTGGCGCACGGCCATCGCGGCGTCGCCGAGATCGCCCAG
>MKRV01000043.1 GCA_001897995.1 Alphaproteobacteria bacterium 65-37
GAATCAAGCCATTGACCACACCAACTCAGCATAACGTGCACTTGGGATATTATGTGTTATGCCGAGCTCGGCATAAAACATACTCGCGCGGGGTGATGTCGACCTGGACGTCGCCCCATTCCTCGGCCGGGATGTCGGCCAGCCGGCGCTCCATCAGGGCCTCGCCGGTGGAGACAATCTGGATGACGGCGGCATGGCCGGCTAAAAGGTCACGCTCGATCGCCGCGATCAGGGTCGGCGTCTTCATCGAAGTGATGAGGTGAGAGAAGAAGCGCTGCTTGGCCGACTCGAAGGCCGACCGGGCCGCCGACTTCGCCTGGGCATTGAGCGTCCCGCGCTCGCCGGTGACGTTGGCGGCCTGCAGCGCGGCGTCGAGATTGTTATGGATGACCTGGAAGGCGCCGGCATAGGCGTCGTAGATGCGGACCTGCTCGTGCGTGAGTGCGTGCTCGACCAGCTCGTACGCGACGCCCTCGTAGGACAGCGACCGGGCTGCATAGAGGCCAAGAGACTTCAGATCGCGGGCGAGCACCTCCATGGCGGCGACGCCGCCGGCCTCGATCGCAGCCACAAACTCGGCACGCGTGGCGAAGGGGAAGTCCTCGCCGCCCCACAGTCCGAGCCGCTGGGCGTAGGCAAGGTTGTGCACGGTCGTGGCGCCCGTGGCGGAGACATAGACGACGCGGGCATTGGGCAGCGCGTGCTGCAGCCGCAACCCCGCGCGGCCCTGCTGCGACGGCGCCTGGTCGCCGCGTTCCCCCTTGCCGCCGGCGGCATTGGCCATGGCATGGCTCTCGTCGAACACGATCACTCCGTCGAAGTCCGGTCCCAGCCAATCGACGATCTGCCGCACCCGCGAAACCCTTTCCTCGCGCGCGTCGGTGCGTAGCGTGGCGTAGGTGGCAAAAAGGATGCCCTGCTCGAGCCGGATCGGAGTGCCCTGGCGGAAGCGGGCGAGCGGTGTCACCAGCAGCCGCTCCATGCCCAGCGCCGACCAGTCACGCTGGGCATCCTCGATCAGCTTGTCGGACTTCGAGATCCACACCGCCCGACGCCGGCCCTTCAGCCAGTTGTCGAGGAAGATACCGGCGACCTGGCGGCCCTTGCCGGCGCCGGTACCGTCGCCCAGCATCCAGCCACGCCGAAAGCGCACGGCGTTCGGTGCATCGTCGGGGGCGGCCCAGACGACGTCGAAGGTCTCGTCGACCACCCACGATCCGGCGAGATGGCCGCTGTGCGCCTCCCCGGCATAGATGACGCTCTCGAGCTGGGCATCGGACAGCAGGCCGGCACCGACGACATTGGCTGGAAGGTGAGGCCGATAGGCAGGCCTGGGCGGCGCGACGGACGCCATCGCCGCGGATTGCACGAGCCGCGTCGGGTGCGGACGGGCGCCGGCGATTCGGATCGACTGAAGGTCGTATCCTTCGTACAGGGCCTCGGTGAGGCTGCCGCCCTCGGCCGGCTTCCAGTCGACGGTCTCGTACGCGAGTTCGGTGCCCGCTCGTTCGAGCGAACTGCCCGCAACGGCGAGCGGGTGTCGTGCGGGCCTGCGGTTCGGTCTGACCGCGACGGGACGGACGGGTGCCGGAAGCGCTGGCGTGCCGTCGACAGGCAAGCGCGACGGAACATTCGAGGTCACCCACTGGAGCAGCGTGCCGACGTCGGGGGCCATGCCTGGTGATGCCGGAAAACAACTCGGGTCGTCCGCGGGCACACGATCGATGACCGTCAGCCTAGTCTCGACCGTGGTGCCGTGGCGGGCATAGACACGCCCATCGACGGCGGCGCTAAACACAACACGGCCGCGCTCCTGCAGGCGGACGAAGGCCTCACGCCATGACGGATGGTCCGGCGAGAAGCCGGCGCCGGTAACCGCGACCAATCGTCCGCCCTCGGCGACGCGGGCAAGTGCGGAGGCGACATGGCGGAGGGCGGCGTCCGCGACAGTACCGTCGACATGCGCCGCGGCCGAGAACGGGGGGTTCATCAGCACGACGCTCGGGCGCACGGCATCGTCGAGATGGTCGTGGATGTGAGCCGCGTCGTAGCGAGTCGTTGCAGCACTGGGAAAGAGCTGCCCAAGCAAGGCCGCGCGAGTTTCCGCCAGCTCATTCAGAACCAGCCCGCTGCCGGCAAGCTCGGCGAAGATGGCGAGCAAGCCCGTACCGGCCGAAGGCTCGAGCACGAGATCGACCGGCGTGATCGCAGCCGCGCGGGCGGCGACAAACCCGAGCGCGAGCGGCGTCGAGAATTGCTGCAGCGCCTGGCTCTCCTCGGAGCGTCGCGTATGTGTAGGAAGAAGCGCCGCGATCTTGCTGAGCATGGACAGTTCGGCAGCCGGTGACCCAGCCCGCGCCCGAATGACCCGGCCGTACTTGCGCATGAACAGCACGGTCGCCGCCTCGCAGGCGTCGTAGGCGGTCTTCCAGTCCCAGGCGCCGACCGCGTCCGAGCCGCCGAAGGCGTGCTCCATGGCGGCGCGCAGGATGACGGCATCGATGCGGCCACCGCGTTCGAGGTGAGGGAGAAGAAGATGTGCGGCGGTGACAACGCCATCGGACAGATTGGCCGTAGAGGAGCGGAACGGGCGCAGCGGCGCCCGCGCGGCCACAGAGGCGGAAAGATTCGACATGGAGGAGACCTCGGGAGAGCAGGAATGGTTCGAGCCAGGAGGTGCTCTCTCTCGACCCCGCCGGCTCAAACCCGTTCCGGCCGTCCTCTCCCTCTCCCTTGGGAATCGGTCAGGGCGGTTCATTCAATGGAAAAAGCCCGGCGCGGTGGCCGGGCCTATCCAACGATTGGCGGCGAGAGCGCGGGGCGGCAAGAGCCGCCCCGCGGGTCCGCGCTATTCGGCGGCGATGGGATGCGGCTCCACATCGTCCGTGACGACGCCCTGCTCCTCGCCACCGGCGAGGAAAGCGGGAAGTTCCTCGACCTTGTCGGTCGGCGTGTCGGACACGTCCTCGCTGTCGACGAGCCGCAGCGGCTCGGGCAGCCAGCCCGTCCCGTCGAGCAACCGCTCAGCCTCCGTCGCCATTTCGGCCTTCTTGAGATGGTCGATGAGCTGCGCCGCAGGCTCGCCCTTGGCCTGCCGCACCGCTTCGAGGATGCGGGGCTTGGTGACGCGGCCGAGATAGTTATCGACCGTGGGCCGCCAGCCGGCTTCCACCATGTCGAGGCCGACGGCGCGGGCGAGCCGGTCAGCCTGGGCGATACGGTGCTGGACGCCGTGCGCCGAGACACCCGGACCGCCGTAGCGGTCCCCCTTCTCGTAGAGGGCATTCACCCCGAACGAGACGCAGTGGGCGAGCAGCGCAACCCGGCGGGTGTCGTCGAGGGTCGCGAGCCAGTCCCAAAGCGCGTCGTCGTCCTTGGGCAGCTCGGCCTTCCACGCCTCGTGCCGCTCGGCGACCGCCTTGGCGGAGGGGCTGTCCTTCAGATCGGCTGCCTGGACCGGGAAGAACACATGCCGCACCGAGGCTTCCAGGCAGGCGCCGGGCGCGCTGTGGTGGAAGGTATCGAGGCAGAGCTTGTGCAGCAGCGCGGTCAGGGCGACCTGCGGGTCGTTCGCCACCGCATTCCGCAGCGCCAGGGTGCGGTGGGCGGTCAGCTCGCTGATCACCCGCTCAGGCAGCGGCTTGACGACGTTGTCTCCGTCGTCGTCATCATCCGGCTCGCCGCCGCCGATGGTGATGACGGTGCGCTGCACATCAGAGGCGGCAGGTGCCGTTCCGTCGGCGCTACGGGCTTCCCCTTCCGCCAACCCTTCGCCGCCGACTGGCATTGGCGGCTCGTCCTCCGCCCGGACATAGCCTCGATCGACATCCAGATGTCCGTCAGCGTCGATGCTGACAAACACACCAGCGCGCGCGATCTCGGTCGGCTCATAACGCACCGGCCGATTCTCGAAGGCTGCGAGCGCCGCCTCGATCTCGCCCAAGCGGGCATCGACCTCGTCCGGCAGCTCGTCGGCGCCTTCGTATTCGCTTTCGAGCTTGGCGTACTCGACGGTCAGCGCATCGAACTTCGCCTGCTCGGCCGGAGTGAGCTCGAGTGTCACGCCGTCGAATCGCCGAAGATTATGCGTATGGCCATAGCGGAAATCGACGGCGACCTCGATCCACTTCCAGCCTTCGGCGGCGACCGTCTCGGCTGCCGCCGCCAACCTCTCGGTCGCCAGCCGGTCGAGCAAGGCGACGTCCTCAAACCAGCCGCCGCTGTCGTCCTCGAACAGGTCGCGCAGGATCACGCCGCCAGCGGCTTCGTAGGCCTCGGCACCGACGAACCGCGCCCGCCGGTCTGAGCCGCGGACGGCGCTCTCGGTGAGCTGGCGCCGGATCAGGTATGGGTCCTTGTCGTAGGATTGCTGAAGCGCCGCCCAGACCTGCTCCTGGCGGGCGTGATCAGTGGTGACAGTGAAGGCCATGAGCTGCTCCAGGGTCATGCCGTCCTCAGCGTAGACGTCGAGGAGCTTCTGCGACACGGCAGCCAGGCGCAGCCGCTGCTTTACTACGGCCGGCGGAACGAAGAAGCGGGCGGCGATCTCCTCCTCGCCAGCGCCCTGGTCGCGTAAGACCTTGAAGGCACGGAACTGATCCAGCGGATGCAGGGCGACACGCTGGACATTCTCAGCCAGTGAATCCTCTTCCGCCGAAACCTCGGCGTTGGGATCCCCCACGATGCAGGGGATGAGCGCTGTCTTCGCTAGGCGCTTCTCCCTGACCAAACGCTCGAGGGCCCGGTAGCGGCGGCCGCCGGCCGGAATCTCGAACTGGCCGGTCTCGGTGCCGTCGGCGTCGACGACCGGCCGGACGTTGAGGCTCTGCAGGAGCCCGCGCCGGCCGATGTCCTCGGCCAGTTCCTCGATCGAGACGCCGGTTTTCAGACGCCGGACGTTGGACTGGCTGAGCACCAGCTTGTTGAAGGGGATGTCGCGCGACGTGCTGAGGGTGATCTTCTGAACCGCCTTTGCCATGGTGGTGTACTCCGCGACGGACGGCCGGAGACTCTCTCTCGGCCTCCAATCCGTCATGGACTCGGCCCCGCCCTCTCACTCTCGAGAAAACTGGGGAGGCCCGTAAGAGGTGGCAGCTCTTATGTACGGTCTGATTAATGTAGAAGCTTCACGCCACTGCCAAGCGACGGTGCTGCTTCTGTTGTCCTGCCCGTGTTTTCGCGTCATTGCGCGGCGGTTGCGCTGGTGGTCGGCCACGTCGAACCCGGCCCTTCGAAAATCCGCACCTCCGAGCGCCCCGCGCCGCGCTTCTCGACACGAACCTGTACGGCGATCCGGTCGATCATTGCGGCGACATGGGTGACAGGCGGCGCCGAATGCCGCCTCAGCTGAGGTGCGCCGACGCTTTGCAGCTGCCAACGCCGATACGGCCTCCTCGCAGCGAGCACCGGCGGCCTGCCACGCTGCGGCGGTGTTCGATTTCGCCTCACGCACCGCCGCGAGAGTCTCCCGGGCTGTTTGCCGGGCTTCGTTGATCCGCGTGCGATGAATGGCCGTGACCTCACCATCAAGGAGCTTGGCCCGGGCAAGCGTCTTTTCGTCTACTATTGAACGACGTTGATCAAGGCGGACTGTGGTCTCCGCTGCTTGCGTCCGAGCATGCTCCAGAGAAGCTGCCGCCGCGGCACGATCAGGAACCAACCGCCGTAATGTCAGATCGAGGTCGCCGATCTGCTTGCGCAAGGCGTCGTACTCCTGGGCGACCACCGATAGGCTAGAGGTCACCCCCACGGGATCGACATCGAGCTCCTCAGGTGTTCGATCCGCTGCGGCGAGAAACGGCGCGATCTCGCGGTCGATGGAGCCAAGACGTTCAGCAAGATCCGCTCGCCGAACCGTATACTCGCTGAGCTCCAACTGGGCAGCGTGTAGCCCTGATCGCCGATCATCGAGGTACCGGGTCGCCGATTCGATGGTCACGCCGAGGACGTCATGTTGCCGCTGCAAATCATCAATCTCAGCCCGAAGGCGCCCAGCATCTGCAAGTGGAGCACCGACGAAAGCGCGCGCCGCCCTCACCGTCGCAGTAAGCGTCCCCAATGCGGAGGCACTTTGGTCATTCGGCGCCAGCGGCACACTCGCCACCAACCCCGCCTTCACGCAGAGATCGTTCAGCAACGGTCTCTGCGCTGCATAGACACCATCGGCCGCCGCCACCCAGCCGCGCGCGGTGTCGATTGCGCGGCTCGCCTCGGCCTGTCTCACCTCTGCGGCAGCCAGCGTGCGCGTCCCTGCGTCTAGACGCTGGCTCGCCGCATCCAGCGCCGTATCCAGCTCCTGGCGGCGACGGCGAACGGTGGCGACCAAGTCATTCAGAACGCTGGGGCGCGCAAAATGGGGATGATCTGTACTGCCGCATACTGGACAGGCTAAATCCGGAACCAACATGCTACGGAGGTGTACGGCCTCCGGTGTCACGGCTTCGTCGGCGAGATCGGCTAGAGGCGCGATCTCGGTGCGGGCCGTCCGATCGCGGAGTCGGTCTGATTCGGCGCGGGCGATCTGGCCTCTGGCCACACTCAGCTCCTGCGCTGCGGCGGCGAACTCGGCCTCCCCGTGCGCCAGATCCGTCGACGCACGAATCTGCTGTTCACATGCTGTATCCGAACGGGAAAGCTTTCAGCAATGCGGTCGACCTCCTCCCGAAAACCATGCGGGAGTCCTTCGCGGGCGAGCCGGACCTGGACGAATGGCCGCTCGCCGATCGCCAGATCTCTCTGCAGATCGAGCGCCGCCAAGTGGTCGCCAAGTTCGGTCAGGCGCATATCGCCTACCTCTGGGAGCCGAAGGAAGGGAACAGGTCGGACGATGGGGATGTGCTCGGACACAACCTGCGGCCCGCCGATACTCACAAGCGTGACCCCATGCTGATACGGCTGCTCCGTGGCGGACAACGGGATGAGTGACCCCGAATAGCGGACGGTATCGCGACCGATGGCCTGGGCCTTGTGCAGGTGGCCGAGCGCCACGTAGCTCGCTTCCGCCGGGAATACATCATGGGGTACCGCATGCTGACCGCCGACCAGTATGCGGCGCTCGGCACCCTCCGACTCAGTGCCACCCGCGACATGGAGGTGCCCCGTCAAGACAAACGGCAAGCCATCCATCTGCGTCCGTAACGTGTCGACCATTTCCGCGTAGAGACTTCGCACTCCAGCGATTACGGGCGATCCTGCCTCACTATCAAGTCGTGTGAAATTTGGTAGGCACGCGGCTGTTGGGTAGGAGACCGCGAGGACATGAGCGACCACAACACCGCTTGCGTCGGCGATCGGCACGAGGTGGCGTGCCGCGTCAACCTGCCCGTTGCGGCGCCGCACGTTTCCCACGACTCGGATGTTGAATGCTTCTAACAGAGGCCGCGGTGCTTCCAACCGGCCGGCGGCATCATGGTTACCGGCAACGATTACGGTTGTCATTCGTGGCTGAGCGCGGCTTAGCCGCGCGAGCGTATTGTAGAAAAGCTGCTGCGCCTCAGCAATGAGACCTGCGCTTCTCGCGTCTTTTCAACAAAGGCCTGAAGTCGATCATCAATCGAGTAGGCCATGATCACCAAATGAGTCGAAGGGATCGTAAGCATATCGAGCAGCACTCGATTTACGTGATCGTCACCGAAACCATAGCCATAGGTCACGACAACCGCGTTAGGTCGACATGCTGCAGCGGCGAAATCGCGAAAGAGCTCTGCGTATGGATATTGGGTCGTTTCGACGTCCTTCGCGGCATTGGGATAGATCATGACCGTATCGACAGGCTTCCGGGGAATGTCGGTATGATCCGCAGGGGCTCCGAAGGGGATTCCTTTTCGGTAGATTCGTCGTTCGTCTTTGTCGAAGAACCAGTCCAATGAGCCGAGGAGCTTGGTCAGGCGGATAACGCCTTCCATGAACCGGGGCTCTCCTCGAATGCCCGGTGGATTATAGTGGACATCAACTTCGACGCGCGACGCACGGAAGACCGGATTCAAAGCGCCGACAAATCTGTCAATAATCCGAAGGCCCGCAAAGTCGCAGCCATGTTCAACAAGGCGGTCGTAATTGGTCGTGAAGACGTGCAAGCGTTCGCGAGACGCAGCGCGGCTCGCAAAGCTCAGTAAGAATGATTGCAGAGCTCCTTGGGCAGTATCTTTCGCCGTGGCGTCCTTTCCAGCCGCAATCCCGCTCTCTGTCTTTAGTAGAGATGTAAGAAATCCCGACATCTGAGTATCGATCCCTTCCTTAAGGATCTTTTCGGCGCCCCTGTCGATGACTCCCAGACCGTCCAGCAGAGCGAATGCGCTTCGGAATTGATCTTCAATGTTTGCCGTGCCTCGCTTCATGGCCGTCGCACCAGCCTGCGCATGCGCATCGATGGCGGCATCATGCGTAGTCCCAAAAACAATCTTCGCCATTCCCGTGGCCTTGACCCCGGCGATGCTGCCAGGGGCCAGCTCGATCGAGGACTTGCCCGGGGCCAACGGAAGCCGACCCGCAACTAATCGACCAGAATTTAGCGACGTGCTGTTAAAGAACGCGCTTCGACGATCGCGTCTGCGATCGCGAACCCCTGGATTGATTGTGGCCCGGTCCCTTCTCGAAGGTCGGCGACGTGACGATCTCACCCCTCGAATCAGTCGGGGTATGCCGTCTGCACACCTAGATCGAAAACTGCTTTGCTCTGTAGTTAGCGACGCGCGCTATCCGACCGATAAGATATGTTCGATAGTCGCCCAAGAGCCCTTCCGAATCAGACTGACCATCATTTAACATCTCATCGGTGGCGCGCAGCGCTTGTTCGAGGGTCAATCCGCCTGCGCCATCATCCACTAGGCGATCGCTCAAGGTACGCTCGAGGTCGCGTCGAAGATCTTCAGTCAGAGTCGATCGCGCTTCGAAGTACATCAATCGCAAACCGAATGTCCGAAGGCGCTCGTCATCGAACCTCTGGACGATCGCCAATGCTTCTGGCCAACTCGCATCATGGAAGGCGACCATGCGAGCCTCGTCATTTGGACTAGGAAATCCGTCATAGATCTGTTCTTCTACATGAGGCGACGGCCGACGCGGCTCGCGCGCGGCGACGTAAGCCGAGACAAGTCGAGCGCAGAACAATGGATCATCTCTAACGCGGCGAGCTCGGGCCTCGATCTCATCCAGGTCAGCGCCGCCCCGGATCTGATCTGGTGCGTCGTAGAGCGCCGTCAGTGTGGGCGCGGCGTTGATTCTTAAGCGACGAACAGGGCTCGGTTTCAGAGCGAGCTCCGCCCGCAGATCATCGTCCGTCATCGACACGAAACGATCGACAACGCCATCCACTCTCAAACATAACCGACCATTGGCCTGGTCTGGATCTCGCCCCAGGCAGACGACGGGTGCGTGATGAGCCTCGTTTCCAAAGAACTCTGTGATAAAGAAACCATGCTCAGAATCGACGAAATCAGCGACGGTTGCCTTGTTCGAAAAGCGTACAAACCGCTGCCAGAGATCGGGGGAGCGCTCATGTATGCAGCGACACAGACCAAGCGTTGCGAGGACATCAGCCATGGCGTCATGAGCTTTGGCGTGACCGATGTCATTCGCCGACGCCAACTGCTCCAGACGGAAAATGGGGCGACCTTCTGGTCCGACAGGCACCGATAGGCAGGCCGGGGAAAGCGCCGCCGCTGCCATAACCAAGCCCAAGACATCCGCGCGGCAGTTGCCGTGGTTGCTCGTGAGATAGGCAGGATGGAGTGTCTGAAAGAATGCGTGTCTCAGCATCTCCTCGTCGAAACGAATGGAATTGTAGCCGACAAAGATTGACGGAGACCAAGACAGGAGCTTCCGCCGGATTGCTTGGACCATTTCATAGTGTGATGGCAGACCCTGATCGGTCAGTCGCGCAATGGGCAGACCGTTTGTGCGCAAAGCGGTCGGATGGGGTACCACGTGCGGGAGGAGGCGGGAGCGCACTTCGAATTGATCGGTTTCGTTGAGGTCTGCATCGGTCCGAATAGCCGCAAAATGCACGATCTGGTCGAAACCGTACTTAAGACCTGTCGTCTCTGTATCGAAGAAGACGAAGCTCAACGGTGTCACCTATTCCTGGAAGCGCCCCGCCAGTCGATATCGCATCGCCGAAGCGCTTACCCGGAATTTGCGGGCAAGCGCCTCGATTCCAGCGTCATCCTCGAGATCCAATCCACCTGCATCCAGTGCGCTCTTGAGAAACTCTTGCGGCATCAGCAGCTCTGCCGCAAAAGCGTTGGCGTCGATCTCAAGTGGGTCGATGCCCTGCGAAGAAACGTCATCCCGTAGTAGCACGCGAAACCCCTTGTCGACGTGAACAGCCTTCTGAATCACTTCGGCATGCAGCTCGTGATGAGCAAGTTCGTGCGCCGCCGAGAATCGTTGACGGTTGGGATGGTGCAGCGCGTTGACGCCGATGATGCCGACGCCATCCTTTATATAGGCCATACCTGAGAGATCCTCGTCCAGCGGCGCGTACTGTAGAACGATGTTTTTAGCCTTGATGATGCGTTCGATCGGAACAGGCACCCCTTTCACACCGAAATCCCGCAAGATTGTGCGAGCCCGCTCGCGGGCTTGCTCGGGCTTCGCAATCACGACCCAGCCTTTGTTGCGCCGCGTTGCGCAAGCGCATTCGCGATCAGATCAGTGATTTGGGCTTTGCCGCGTGCGGTGATGGTGTCATCCGACAGGATCATATCCAAGTCCTCCTGAGTCGCTGGTTTCGGTTGCGTCGGTAGCAGGTCTGAGACCTTGGCGAACTCGAGCGCCGTCGCGAGACCATAGACGTGGTGCAGCAGCACGTTTTGCCGGCCACTCTCTATGTTGGCGATGGACGCCCGCGACATCCCGGCCCGGCCGGCCAACTCGGCTTGAGTAAGGTCGAGTTCTTTTCGTCTCGTCGCGACCGCCCGCCCGAATGTTTTGTAGATGGCCTCGTCCGACATGCCGTGGGTTTGCAGGGCGCGAGTCTCAATGTCAATATTACTCACAGAATGTGCTTATCCAGCACATATCTATGTGCTTATTGACAACTATTGAAATCTCTGGATTCCTTCTCCCTTCCGGCGAGCAACCGGCTCGATTGGCGATGAGCAGAAGGAAACCAGAGCATGTCCAAGCGCATCCATGTCATTCCCCGCGATTCAGGCTGGGCGACGCGCCGCGAAGGGGCGTCGCGCGTGGGGTCCACCCACGAGACCCAAGCCCAAGCGACGGAGGCGGCCCGCGGCACCGCGACCCGCGAGCGCGGCGAGGTGGTCATCCATCGACCGGACGGCCGCATCCGCGACGCGAACTCCTACGGCAATGATCCCTTTCCCCCCAAGGGCTGAACGAGAGGGGGCACGTTCACGAGGTGCCCCCTCTTTACCGACTCCGCGAGTTCGGCCCGGCACAACCAAGGACCACGCCTCATGTCTGACTTTCCTCATTCGCGCCGGGCTGACATTCGTCCCAACGATCCGTTCGCCGATCCGCTGGACGCGGTTCTCGCGGAAATCGCCGTCAATATTCAGCTGCCCCCTGGCCTCCACGCCAAGGCGGTCGACCGCTACGAAGCGGTCCGTCGCTACATCGAACGGCCGGGCAGCCCGCTCGAGGGGCGAGTCGTCTGCTTCTATCCGCAGGGCTCGATGGCGATCGACGCGACGACCTCGACCCGCGGCACCGATGACGAGTACGACCTGGATATCGTGGCAGAGATCGAGGGCCCGGACGACGGCCCCGAGGCCTTGCTGGATGATCTCGAGGAGGCGCTAAAGGGTTACCCGGTGAGCCGGATAGTGCGCCAGACGAGGTGCGTCACTCTCTACTACGCCGACGGCATGCATTTGGATGTCACGCCGTCCCGGCGCCGGGCACCCAAGGAGAAGGAGGGCGAAATCCCCCATGCCAAGAAGGGGGCACGCACCGAGCCGCCGCGCTACGTGCCGATGAACGCCTATGCGTTCGCCCAATGGTACTTGATCCGCACGCCGGTGGAGGAACGTTTCGCTCTCGCTCTGAACCGCCGCCTCTATGAAGAGGCCGGCATCGCGTTCGCAGCGGCGGAGGTCGAAGAGGTTCCGCCGCAGACGCCGCTGATCATCAAGAGCGTGACCACTGTGGCGCTGCAGCTCGTCAAGCGCCATCGCAACATCGTCTACGCAACCGAAACAGGACGCATCCCGCCCTCCGTGATGCTGTCGTGCCATGCAGGCCATGCCGCCCGCCCGGGCCTTGGACTGGCAGACATGGTGATCAGGCAGTCGCGCTGGACCGCGAGAGCCATCGACGAAGCTGCCCGACGGGGGCGCCGGCTGTCTGTTCTCAACCCGGAATTCGCCGCCGAGCAGTTCACCGACCGCTGGCCCGAAACGCAGCTGCAGCAGACGACCTACTCCCGGCACTTGCATACCTTGGCCAACGGCCTGGAAGCCGCACGCAACGGCAACGTCCAACTGGAAGATTTGCAGGCTTGGCTTCGCGACCAGTTCGGCGACAGGGTGGTCACCCGTTCGGTCACGGCCTTCAACCGCCGGATCGGGCAGCAGGTCCAGGCGCGGCAGCACGGCTACACCCGATCCGGCGGTCTCGTCGTCCCTGCCGCCCCCGCAATCATCGGCACCGGTGCAGGTCTTGCCCCGATCTCGGCGCGCGGTCACACCAACATGGGGGAGCGTTGGTAGCAGTGATCATGAGCATCGATGCTCAGATGGCGGACATGGCCTCACTCTGGCCGAACCTCAGGCTCGTCGCCCGGGAAGGGGCGTGCGCGGCCTGGCGCGGGCCGCTTCGACCGTTGATGCAGACTTTCGACATTGAGATCGTCTATCGGGCGCCAGCCGCCATCGAGCGATTGGACGCTCGCGTCCTCCAGCCGTGTGTGACCGTGTTGTCTCCACCCTTGCGAAGGCGTCCCGGCGATCGTGAGGGCGCCTTGCCTCACGTCTACTACGGCCCCGATGGCGAGGTGACGCTCTGTATGCTCGACCCGGACGCCGGAGAGTGGTCGCCGGGAGATAGCCTGGCGCAGACCACGGTTCCGTGGATCATCGATTGGCTCGCGGCATACGAAGGATGGCGCGCCACCGGACAATGGACGGCCAGCGGCCGTCATGTCGAACCGGAACGAGGCAATGTCTAAGACGAACATTCCTCAGAAAGTCCAATCCGCGTTATGGGCGCGGGCGGGCGGTCGATGTCAGTACCGGGGATGCAATTCGGACCTGGTCGGCGACCTGATCGCCGGCCGCCAGGACGGCATCTTCGGCTTCATCGCGCATATCGTTGCGGACATAGAAGGAGGCCCCCGAGGCGATCCGATTCGATCGCCCCAGCTCTCGCGAAGCCTGGGCAACCTCATGCTGATGTGCGCTCGCCATCACAAGCTGATCGATGTCGAGGCCGTCGCCGAGCATCCGGAGCCTGTTCTCCTCGCCATGAAGACGGAGCACGAGACGCGGATCGCGACGGTCACGGGGATCGATGAAGATCGTGCGTCGCATGTCGTGCGATTCGCGGCCAGCATTGGTGACAATGAGGCGCTGGTGTCGACGCAGGCCATCTTCGCCGCCATGCCGCCCGATCATCACCCGGCAAGCGGACAGACTCTGGACCTGGAAATGGTCGGATGCGCTTTTCGCGACAATGAGCCGGCCTACTGGGCGTTTCATCGTGAGAACCTCCGACGCCAGTTCGACGCCAAGGTGCGTGGCCGGGTTGAGCGTCAGGAGATCCGACATCTGAGTGTCTTCGCTCTTGCCCCCCAGCCGCTTCTGATCGAGCTGGGCCGGCTGCTGTGCGACATCGTCCCGGCCACCATCCGTCAACGACACCGTGAACCAGCGACTTGGCGTTGGCAGGCGAACCAGCCGCCGATGTCGTTCGAGGTATCCGAACCGGACCACGAGGCGACGGGCTCGGTGGCCTTGAAGCTCGGCGTCAGCGCAACGGTCGTTGACGATCGGATTCGTAGCGTCCTTGGGCCCAACGCCGCGATCTGGTCTCTGTGCGCCGGCAAGCCGCACAACGACATTCTGCGCCGCCCGGAGGATCAGGCGGTCTTTCGAAGCACGCTCCGCCGTCTCTACGACCGCATCAAGGCTCGTCACGGTGAAGGAACAACGCTCCATCTGTTTCCGGCACTCCCGGCGTCGTTGGCTGTCGAGGTCGGACGGGTCTGGATGCCGAAGTCGGATCTGCCCCTCCGCTTGTACGACAATCATCGGTCGCACGGCTTCCTTTCGACCTTCGACATTCCCTAGTCCATCGACATAGATTGTGTTCTTGGAGGCTACGATAGCCATGACGGCAAGGCGCCAGCACAGACCTCGCGGGCAGGAATTGGGCTCCCAGCTGTCTCTTGCCGGGTACGTTGCCCTTCGGCGCGACACGCAAATCTCCGCGAGCATTCATAGCGTCGCCGACGGCTACGATTCGCCCCCACTTTGCCCTGGCGAACGCCGTCGATCGAGCAAGAATGCCGATCGCGTTCTAGAGCTTTCCGTCGGCTGCTTCCCCCCTGCTTCCCCGGCTATCGAGGCAGAGGCGGGGAAGCACAAATCCCGCAAGGCGGGCCCTCTCGGGCAGTTGATTTTGTTGAGAAAAATTGGAGCGGGCGAAGGGATTCGAACCCTCGACCCCGACCTTGGCAAGGTCGTGCTCTACCCCTGAGCTACGCCCGCGCTCCGATCCGGCTGGGTAGGTCGGCGGAAGGCGGCGTTGATAGGGCTTTTCCGTCGCCTTGGCAAGAGCCTGGCGACAGTTCAACCACGCGCCAGCAGCCGCTGCAAATACTTGCCGTACTCGCTTTCGCGAATCGGCTGGATCAGCTTCTCGAAGGCACCGTCGTCGATATAGCCGCGACGCCAGGCGATTTCCTCCGGACTGCCGATCTGCAGCCCCTGCCGATCCTCGACCGTCTCGACGAATTGTGCGGCACGCAGCAGGCTCGAAGGCGTACCGGTATCGAGCCAGGCATAGCCGCGGCCCAGCTTCTCGACCGTGAGCCGGCCTTCCCTCAGGTAGTGTGCGTTGATGTCGCTGATCTCGAGTTCGCCGCGCGCCGAACGCGGGATCTGGCCCGCCACGTCGCAGACGTCCGGGTCGTAGAAATAGAGGCCGGTGACGGCCCAGTTCGATTTCGCCTGCTTGGGCTTCTCGACGATGCTGAGCGGCTGTCCAGCAGCATCGAAATCGACGACGCCATAGGCCGACGGATCGGCCACCCAGTAGGCGTATATCACCGCGCCGCTGGCCTGGGCGCCCCGCTCGGCGACCGCCGGCAGCGAATCGCCGTAGAACAGATTGTCGCCCAGGATGAGCGCGACGCGCGATGTGCCGATGAAGCGCCGGCCGATCAGGAAAGCCTCGGCGATGCCGCCGGGCTTGGGTTGCGGCTCATAGCCGATCTCGATGCCCCATTGGCGCCCGTCGCCGAACAATCGACGATAGGCCTCGACATCACCGGGATTGACGATCAGCAGGATGTCGCGGCAACCCGCCAGCATCAGCGTGGTCAGCGGGTAGTAGACCATCGGCTTGTTGTAGACCGGCAGGAGCTGCTTGTTGGCTGCCCGAGTCATGGGGTAGAGCCGCGTGCCGCTGCCGCCCGAGAGGATGATTCCCTTCATTCCGGTCATGTAAGACGTTCCCATGCACAGCCCGCAACAGTTATTCGACCGCCTCCAGGTCCTGGGTATCAGCCACCATACCGTCGAGCACCCTCCGGTCTTCACCGTCGAGGAAGCGAAGGCACTGCGCGGCAACCTGCCCGGCCATCACATCAAGAACCTCTTCCTCCGCAACAAAAAGGAAGAGATGTGGCTGGTCGTGGCCCTCGAGGACCGCGCCGTCGACCTCAAGCGGCTGGGCGACGTGCTGGGCGCCGGACGGCTCTCCTTCGGCAGTCCCGACCGCCTGCGCCGTCATCTCGGAGTCGAGCCGGGATCGGTGACGCCGCTCGCCTTGATCAACGACCCGGCCCATGACGTCCGGCTGGCCCTCGATCGTGGCCTGGCCCAGGGCGGCCCGGTGAACGCCCATCCGCTGGTCAACACCATGACCTCGGCGCTGGCGGCCGAGGCGCTGCTGCGCTTCTTCGACGCCACCGGCCACACGCCTCGATGGCTCGACTTCCCGCTATAGTGTTATATTATAACACTATGTTGATCCGAGCTTTCGTCGTCGCCGTCGCCCTCTCCTGGTGCCTTCCTGCCGCAGCGCAGAACAAACTCAGAACCGTCGCGACCTTTTCGATCCTGGGCAACCTCACGGCCGAAGTGGCCGGTGACCTGGCAGACGTCGCCGTGCTGGTCGGTGCCGACATCGACGCCCACACCTACCAGCCGCGCCCGGCCGATGCGCGATCACTGGCCGAGGCCCGCGTGCTGGTGAGTAACGGGCTGGGCTTCGAAGGCTGGATCGACCGGCTGGCCAAAGCAGCCCCTTTCAAGGGCCGCGCCATCGTGGCAACGGCTGGCGTCCCCACGCTCGAGGCGGCGCCGACGCCCGGCCACAATCATGCGCACGGCCCGGATCCGCATTGCTGGCAGGATGTCGGCCGTGTCCGACAATATGTGGCGAACATTGCCATGGGGCTCGCCGAGGCCGATCCCGCGAACGCCGCGCACTATCGCGACCGCGCCGAGGCCTTCGACAGACGCCTGGCCGACCTCGACACCTGGGTGAAGCAGGAGATCGCCAAGGTGCCGGCCGAGAAGCGCAAGGCGATCACCGGGCACGACTCCTTTCGTTACTTCGCGGCAGCCTACGGCGTGCAGTTCAAATCGCCGCGCGGCTACAACACCGGCAGCGAGCCTTCCGCAAAAGACGTCGCCGTCCTGATCCGCCAGGTGCGTGAGCAAGGCATCAAGGCCCTGTTCGTGGAGAACATGACCAACCCCGGCCTGATCGATCAGGTTGCCCGTGAATCGGGCGGCATCGTCGGACCGCGCCTGTACAGCGATGCGCTGTCGGGCCCAGACGGCCCGGCACCGACCTACGAAAAGATGATGCGGCACAACGTGACGGCGCTGGTCGCCGGCATGCTGAAGAACTGATTCTTCGCCTACACGGCAAGATACGGCAGGCCGGCGGCACGGCGCGCCGCCTGCAGGGTGTTGTACATCAGGCACGCCACCGTCATCGGGCCGACGCCGCCCGGTACCGGCGTGAGATGCCCCGCCACCTGCTGCGCTTCGGCGAAGGCGACGTCGCCGACCAGGCGGCTCTTGCCGTCGGCCGTCGGGATGCGGTTGATGCCGACATCGATCACCGCCGCGCCCGGCTTGATCCAGTCGCCGCGCACGAACTCCGTCTTGCCGATCGCCACCACCAGAATGTCGGCCTGGCGGCAGAGCGCCGGCAGATCGCGGGTGCGCGAATGGGTAATGGTCACCGTGCAGTCGAGCCGCAGCAGGAGCTGGGCCACCGGCCGGCCCACCAGGTTCGACCGGCCGACCACGACGGCATGGTTGCCGCCCAGCGTGCCCAGTGCATCCTGCAGCAACATCGTGACACCGAGCGGCGTACAGGGAACGGGAAAATCGAGCGGTGCTCCCGGTGCGATCGAGCCCAGGCGCCCGACATTGATCGGATGGAAGCCGTCGACGTCCTTGGCAGGGTCGATCGCCAGCAGGATCTTGGCCGTATCGATGTGCTTGGGGAGCGGCAACTGCACCAGGATGCCGTTGACTGCCGGATCGGCATTGAGCCCGGCGATCAGCGCCAGCAGTTCCTGCTCCGTCGTCTCGGCCGGCAGCTTGCGGTCGATGCTCGCCATGCCGAGCTCGACGGCGAGCTTGCCCTTGCTGCGGACATAGACCTGGCTCGCCGGATCGGCGCCGACCAGCACGGTCGCAAGGCCCGGCTTGGCGTGTCCCTGACCGACGAAATCCGCCACGCCGGTGGCGACCCGCTGACGCAGCCCCAGGGCGAAGGCCTTGCCGTCGATCGTCTTCGCATCAGCCATGCTTGCTCACCCATTCGGCTATCCGG
This sequence comes from Alphaproteobacteria bacterium 65-37, assembly GCA_001897995.1. GTDB lineage: Bacteria > Pseudomonadota > Alphaproteobacteria > Reyranellales > Reyranellaceae > Reyranella. Next base: position 17,986 of record MKRV01000043.1, read on the forward strand.
CCGGCAAGCGATGCAGCATCGCCCACGACCTTCACGGTCTTGTCCCGTGCCGCAGTCCCGCGCACGACGTCGAAGGTCGACTTCGGCAGCCGCCACGTCTCGGCGAGCAGCGCGATCACGGCGGCGTTGGCTTTGCCATCCTCGGGCGGCGCCGTCACTGCGGCCTTGAGCCCACCTTCAGGCGTCAGCTCGAGAGCGGTGCGACGAGCTCCGGGCTGGGCGCGCAGCTGGAGGGCGAGGCCGTCCGGGAGACGGCGCAGGAAAGCAGGATCGGTCAGCGGAATGGATCAGCGCACGAAGGACGGCCAGACATATTCCCACAGCAGACTGCGCAGGAAGAACAGGCCGAGCAGCAGGATCACCGGCGAGATGTCGACACCGCCGAGATTGGGCAGCAGGCGGCGGATCGGCCGTAGCACTGGCTCGGTCACGCGGAAGAGCAGATCGACGATCACCCGGATGAACTGGTTGCGGACGTTCACCACGCCGAAGGCCACCAGCCAGCTCATGATCGCACTCGCGATCACGATCCAGGTGTAGATGTCGATCACCTTGTCGATCAGCATCGCCAGCGAGATCATCGGCTCCCCGTTCCTTGAAACCGGCGAGCCGCCGGCCGGCCGCACCCTACTCGGGCAATATTGTCGATCACAAGCCTATTCAGGCTCTTGTGAGGGCGAGCTCGACGCTGCCCAGCCGGATCACGCGGGCCGCGCTGATATCGCGCGGACCATGTTCAGGCAGCAGACGGGCGCCGTCGATATAGGTCCCGCCGGGACTGCCGAGGTCTTCCAGACCGAGCCGGCTGCCGGCGGTCATCAGACGGGCGTGCGGCTGGCCGACTGACGAATCGGGGACGATCAGTTCGCCTGGCCCGGCCGCAGCGGTGCTGGTCAGGACATAAGCCGCCGATCCACCGACCACGGACAGCGAAACCGTTCCGCCATTGCCGAGCGGCCCGGCGAGCCGCCAACCGCGCCCATCCGCCAAGGCGGCGGGAGGCGGCGGCAGGGCCGCTGGGCCGGCCGGTCTTGGCGACGGTGACGGCCCGGATCCAGCGGACGGCGCATAGCCTGGCGCCGCCGGCGCCGGTTCATCGCGTGGCCAGCGCATATAGGCGAAGATCCAGAGCAGGATCAGCGGCACAATGGCGCCAATCGCCGTGAGGCTGAGGAGGATCGAACCGAGGCCCGTCCAGCCCGGCAGGCCGGCCTTTTCGACGATGCGCCAGGCCATCCATCCCGCCAGCACCGTGCCGATCAGGGCGAAGGCGCCGGTGATTCCAAAGAAGCCCATGAGGGCGGCGATTTCGGCACCCATCGCTATCGCCCCGCCGGCGCGCGCTGCGCGCCGGCTTCGCCGTTCGGCCAGTCGCTGAACGCCAGGACGCCCATGACGATGAACGGGCCGATCACCGGCACCAGATGGAACAGTGCCAGCGCGCCGGAGAAACCTGCGCGCTGGCAGATGCGCCAGGTCGGAACGATCAGCAGCAGCGCCACCAGAACGTGGCCAATCACGATCGAGAACAGCAGGAAAGCGCTCAAGCCCAGCAGCCAGCTCACGGGATCACTCATGGTCGTGCATCGGAATGTTCGTCGATCCTGCCGTACCGAATGCCGGTCAGGCCAGCGCCACGACTTCGATCTCGACCATGACGTCGCGCGGCAGACGCGCCACTTCGACGGTCGAACGGGCCGGCGCCGCAGAACCGAAATATTCCGGCCGACCATAGACCTCGTTCATGGCGACGAAACTGTCCATGCTCTTCAGGAAGACCGTGGTCTTGACCGCGCGGTCGAGGCCGCTGCCGGCCTGCTTCAGTACGGCCTGCAGATTCTTCAACACCTGATGCGTCTGTTCGGCGATGCCACCCTCGACGAGATTTCCGGTCGCCGGGTCGAGCGGGATCTGGCCGGCGCAGAACACCAGGCCGTTGGCCACGATGGCCTGGGAATAAGGACCGAGCGCCTTGGGGGCGGCCTCCGTTTGAACCACTTTCTTGCCGTTGGCCACGGGCTTACCTCTCGATTGGAACGCGGGAAGATGATCGGGCGGGACGCTAACACAGGCTGGTTTGCTTGACAGGTGGCCCGGCAAGCATTATCCGCGCGGTTCTCCGGGTCGGAGGGGGCTGTAGCTCAGCTGGGAGAGCGCCTCGTTCGCAATGAGGAGGTCAGGGGTTCGATCCCCCTCAGCTCCACCAACCGCCCCGACCCGGCTCTCTGGCCGCGGCACCGGCCACATCTAGTGGCTTGCCGTGCGCCATCGCGGCACAATTGCGCAAAATGCGTAAACACCGACATCCCACGCCGATCGACCTCGGATTGAACGCCGCAGAAGGTCGAACTCTTGCCGCCTTGCGGACGCCCCAGCGCATCCAGGCGTTCGTCTCGAGCATGCCGGCGAATTTCGAACCGAACGGCGACACGCTGCGCTCGGTACGCGGCGTGCTGCACCACCGCGAGGCCCATTGCCTGGAGGCCGCCTTCGTCGCCGCCTGCGCCCTCTGGCTGCACGGCGAACCGCCGCTGGTCATGGACCTGACGGCCAAGGGCGACTCTGATCATGTCGTCACGCTGTTTCGCCGCGACGGCTGCTGGGGCGCGATCTCCAAGAGCAACCATGCCTGGCTGCGCTGGCGCGACCCCGTCTATCGCAGCCTGCGCGAGCTCGCGATGTCCTACTTCCACGAATACTTCAACAACGGCCGCAAGACGCTCCGCACCTATTCGACATCGATCGATCTCCGCCGCTTCGCGCCGGACACCTGGATCACCAACGCGGAAGATTGCTGGGACGTCGGCGCCGCCCTGGACGATGCCCGCCACTACCCGGTGATCAAGCCAACGCAACGGCGCTGGCTGATGCCGCCCGACACCACGGTGCTCAAGGCTGACGACATTGTTCAGTACGAAAGCCGCGATCGTAAGACGGCCCGCAAATACTGAACCGGCTCAGAACCTTCGCGCTTTCGCCGGCGCCAGAGAGAGCAGGCCGATCAAACCCAGCGCTGCGCCGATCCAGACCGGCGCCAGGTAGCCGAGCCCCACGCCGATCGCCAGGCCGCCCGACCACGACCCCACCAGGACGCCGAGCGAGATGACGGCGCCGTGGACGGCATTCACCAGCGGTCGCGGATTGGCGGCATGCATCACGCGCACCACCATGGCCGGGTTCATGGTCACGCCCACCAGGCCCAGGACGACCGTCAGGATGACCGCCGCGACCTGCAGGTGCGCGAGCAAAGCGAGAAGCACCAGGGTCGCGGTCAGGACGGAGAGACCAGTGAGCAGAATCGGAATGGCATGACGGTCGGCGAAACGGCCGACCACGATGTTGCCGAGCACGGTGGCCATGCCATAGATCCCGAAGAGGTAGGGCACGAGGGCGGCGTCGAAGCCGCTGACGTCGATGAAAATCGGCGAGAAATAGCTGAAGGCGGCAAATGTCGCGGCGATGATCAGCCCGCTCGTCGCATAAGCCGCCCAGAGCCGGCCGTTGGCGAGGGCACGGAGCTCTCCCTTGAGATCGATGCCTTCGGTATGCGGAAGAAGCGGTGTGGTCGCCGCCACGACTCCCGCGCAAAGGGCGACCAGCGCTGCGACGATCCAAAAGCTCGTTCGCCAGTCGAGATCCTGACCGAGGATCGTCACGATCGGTACGCCAAGAACCGTCGACAGCATCAACCCGGCAAGCACCACCGACGCCGCCCGCCCTCTCGCCTCGGCTCCCGCCATATCGGCAGCCGCCGCAATCGATACGGCGAAGAAGGCGGCCGACGACGCGCCGGTGACGAACCGGCCCACTGCCATCGCACTGTAGCTCGATGCCGATGCCGCCATCACCTGACCCAGCACAAACGCCGTCGTCATCAGGAGCAACGCCCTTCTGCGCTCGATCCGCAGCAGCAGCATCGTCAGGACTGGCCCACCAACGACCATGCCGCCCGAGTAGATCGAGATCAGGTAGCCGATCCTGGCCGTCGAGACGCCGAATGCCGCCGCGAGTTCGGGCATCAACCCGGCGACCATGAACTCCGATGTCGTCATCGCGAAGATGCCTGCGCCGAAGGCGTAGACCGCAAAGGGGATCGATCGCGCCGAGACTTTCCCGAGGTCGGTCCGAGCCGGCTCTCTGCTGGTCGAGCAGACGTCCGTCATGTGATCATGCTCCATTATATTTGGAATTTTGAATACAGAATTAGCTAGAGTGCTTGAAGGAGCCGGTCAACGGAATTATAAAATTCCAACTACAGAAAGAAGGACAATGCCGGTTCGAGGCAGGCCCCGCGGGTTCGACAGGGATGCAGCGCTGAAGCGCGCAATGGAGGTCTTCTGGTCCAGGGGTTACGAAGGTGCCCAGCTCGTCGACCTGACCAAAGCCATGGGCATCAACCCGCCGAGCTTCTACGCGGCCTTCGGCTCGAAGGAGGATGCCTTCTGCGAAGCGGTCGATCTCTATGTCGCGACCGTCGGGGCCGAGCCCATGCTGGCCTTGGAGCGCGCCAAGACGTTACGGAACGGACTGAGGACCCTGATCGAACGCAGCATCGACGTGGCGCTTTCCACGGAGGCGGGAGGCTGCATGCTGATCCTGGGCGTGATCAACCACCTGCCTGAGAACGCCGGCGCCTGCGCACGTCTGAAGGCCGCGCGGCAGATCACCCACGACCTCATCGAACGCCGTCTTGAACGGGCGATCCACGACGGCGAGCTGCCCGAGAGCTGCCATGTCGGCGCTCTCGCCAGTTTCTTTCATGGCGTCCTGCAGGCGGTCTCGTTCCAGGCACGGGACGGCGCCTCTCGGGCGGATCTCAGGCGCCTGATCGAGCCCGCCCTGGCAGCACTCCCTGGATCGGAAAGCTGATCCGTACGACGATACGGCAGGCGACGGGCGGTGGGCGACCGTGCTGGCACGCCGCGACCTGGAGGCGGGAGGCACCCCATGAAAAGAACGATATCGATCCTGCTGCTGATGCTGCTCGGCGCCGCACCGGCCGCCGCCCAGATTCCCGCCGAATGGCAGGCGGCAGCCCAGGCCGTGATCGGCGAGCTGGAGCGCGACCAGCCGCAGGCGGCCGCCAAGCCATGGGGGCCCGAACTGTCGCAGGGCTGGCACCTGGCGCGCGCCTGGCGCAAGCACAACAACGGCAATGTCGAGATCATTCTGGCCGAGTACCTGATGTTCGTCGCGCTGTGCCGGCGCGGCTGCGCCAACAGCACGGTGGAGGGCCAGAACTACATCGCGGTCGCCGAGCAGGTGAAAGGCCTGCGCAACCAGAATGGCGGGCCCTACGCGCTTGCAGCCAACGCCCATGCCTGGCTTGCCGCCCTGCCCGACCCGACGGGCGCGGCCAAGAAGAACGCGGCGATGTGGGAGAAGGACCCCGATGTCGCGGCGGCCGACTTCGCGACGGGCAATATCTATGCGCTCGCCTGGCTGCTGGCGCGCAACCGGCCGACACCCCAGGAGCAGGCCAGCGCCTTCGCGGGTTTCGCGCTTTTCGTACAGGGCAAGGCCTG